>JBGSIU010000036.1:0-61227 GCA_041742375.1 Patescibacteria group bacterium | reverse complement strand
TATCATTTCTTTTTTCTGCTTGCATGTTTTAAAAACATATATGAGAAGTAAAACAAAAATCAAAAAAGCGAAGAACATATTAAAAGAAAAAAATGAATAATAGACGCTTTCCGTCATTTTTTGCAGATACGCGGCCATATTGTCGGCCACCGGACTTGAGCCCGTCTGTCCGACTAAATATTTAAGCAAACTTTTTGTTCCTGAAAAATTCCATTTTATCTCGGCAAGGTAGTAATTAATCGAGAGGGCGATAAAGACGGCCGCACTGATTGCAATTGTCCGCCATTTCACCTTGACATGATGGATAGAATATAAAATCGGATAAAAAATCCCCAGATAAATTAGATAAGGATTCAGTTGGAACGCCAAGGCATAGCCCACGGCGCTTAGCATTAACCCCTTTTCCTTTTTTTGAAAAATGTACATGGCTAAACCTAAATAAAACAGCGTGACAAAAACGGGGACAAAACTACAAATCCCTATGAGCTTGGAAAAATTAAGCTCGGCAAAGGAAACCGTCCAAAACAAAAGCGCCAACAGACTGATTTTTTTATTCTTAAAAAGCACACGGCAGAATTCAAACAGCAAAATGCCGCAAAGTAAATTTGCCAAAATGCAAAAAATCGCCGGCGCAACGACATTAAAATGCGACAGATAGTAAATCGGCGCAAAAAGGTAAAATAAAAGCGGGCCGCTGAACACCCCCGGCAAATCCGTTGCAAAGCCGACAAGTTTGAAATCATGTTTCAGTACCAGATCGTATATTTTTTGTGAAATCCATGCCTGATCATAAAAGAAAATTAATCTTTCATTAATGCGGAAAACCCGCGCCGCAAATCCAAATAATAATAAGGCAATTATTAGAACAGGGTAATTTTTATTTTTTTTCATATATTGAAAACAGATAGCGATCATTAAAATAATAATCGCGGTCTAGACATATGTTATTCTGAGTGAGTTGTTTTGAAAAAAATGTTTTTTCGCTCGCGGATAAAAATAGAACCGGATTCTTTTTTGAAAATAAATTTTCCGGTTTAAAATTAAAATCATATCTTCTGTCGGCCTTATCCCATTTGGCATAACCAAACCAGACATTTCCGATTCTCGTGGAATTATTATTTCTCATGACAAACGACGGATCAATTTTATAATAAAAATAATAATAAATATACGGCCGCCAATAATCTCCCGTGAAATATACGGTTTTATTTTTTAAGTTTATTTTTTTTGCCTCCTGCATCATCAGTTTATTTTCCATTCCCCAAGCGGAAAATGTTTGACGTGAATTGTCATAATATTTCACAAGATAAAAATTTATGAGAATCAGGTAGGCAAAAATTGTCAAAATTTTCGTTATTTTCTTTTTTAACAAGAAAGAAATCCTCTCGGCCGCAATTAAGCTTACAGGAATAACACAGCTCAGCGATCGCAGGGCGTGCGGAGAATCCTTAGTGAAAGAACTCACGGCAAGAGGAATCATAAAAAAAATAATCAAATATACCGCAATTTTTCTTTTTGATAAGAACGGGAATATGGTCCCCGCCAGCAAAAAAATGAATTCGATTGGATATATCAGACCAAAACCATTGTAATGACGCGGATTACCATCTTTTCCGGGCCACAAAAATTGAGGATTAATGTGATCGATAAAATTTTTTCCGAAATTAATCAAAGCGGCCGAGTATTGATTTAAAATAATCTTACTTATCCCGCCGTATTGTGCTCGGAGATTGATTACCTTTTCAAGAACGGGATTTTGTGAAAAAATTGAAACCTGATTAAACCTCAAATACGAATCCTGTTGAACATGCAGCACGAAAGGGATATATAACGGAAGAATAATTATCGATAGCAGGAATGTTCTTTTAATCTTTTCCGTGATTTTATGTGGAGTAAATACAAAAACAGTCAAAACTGTAAGCAGTGGAAGAACAACCAGCATCGTGGCATATGAATAAATGCAAAAGAAAGATGAGGCAAGATAACAAAAAACACGAATGAAAGTATTTTTTTTAAGGATCAGAAATAAAAAATACAACGCCGCAATCAGGAAAAGAACCGCGAGATTCGACTCAAACATGGCTCTTGAAAATTGGATGCTCCAGGGAGAAATGCAAAACAAAAAAGCCGAGAGAAGCGCGATTTTTCTCTTTTGAAAAATTTGCATTCCCAAAAAATATATCATCAAAGCCGATAAACCACCAAAGAGTGCGCTGGGAAAGCGCACGGCAAAATCGGTGAGGCCAAAAATTTTAATGGGAATCACCGTTAAATATATCGCCGCCGGAAATTTAAACTCACCAAAAGCTTCAAAAAACCATGGAATTATTCTCCCCCACTCGTCTTTCCCTGTTTGGAGAACAGAATACGCGTTATATCCAATCGAGACTTCATCCCAATAAAGAGAACCCGGACTTTGATCGCCCCGATAGAATCTTAGAAAAAGAGATAAGAGTATAATTAGGAATATGATGATTTTAATTTTCATTTGCTTGTATATTAAGATTTTATCACCATCGATTAAATTCTTGATACAATATGTTTAAATAATATGAATAAAATTAGAGTCATCTTGGTGGCGATCGCGATTTTTTCCATACTGCTGCGATTTTATAAGCTTGGCACCGTTCCGGGAAGCGTCAATCTCGATGAGGCAGCCATCGGTTATGACGCATATTCTGTTTTGAAAACCGGGCGGGACCAGTTCGGCGCCTCCATGCCTTTGACATTCCGCTCAACCAATGATTATAAAATGCCTCTCTACGTATATCTTTCCATAACCTCAATTAAAGCATTTGGTTTGAACGCGTTCGCCGTCCGCTTACCTTCGGCCATTGCCGGCATCGCGACAATTCTGCTTTCGTATTTTTTAATAAGTGAAGTGTTCAGAAATACAAACAAAAAACAAAAAATTGCGATTTTGGTTTCTTTTTTACTATCAGTTTCCCCCTGGCATCTTCAATTTTCAAGAGGTGCATTTGAAGCCAATGTGGCCACGATGCTGAATGTTGCCGCGATTCTTTGTTTTCTCAGAGGACTAAGGAAAAACAACTATTTGCTGGTTGTCTCTTTTTTTCTTTTCGGCTTAACGTTGTTCACATACCACTCGGCGAAAATTGTTTCGCCCTTAATACTTATATTTCTCATGTTTACAAACTACAAACAGTTACTACTGACAAAACGATTGTCTCTGATCTCCCTTGCGGTTTTTGGTGTTTTTATATTACTTTTTTTGCCGTTTGGGAGTTCGAAAGAAATCCAAATGAGATTTACCACCATGAACATTTTTAATCTGGAGCAACAAATTAGTGATTCAACAAACACGATCCTGCGGGAATCCAATGAAGGCCTCTCATATTCCGCAAAAATTTTTCATAATCGCCGTTTCCTCATGCTTAATTATACCGATGTCAAAAAATTTCTTTTAAGCTACCTCTCGCATTTCAATCCTGATTTTTACTTTCATGGAGATATAAACAAAATGTATCATGCGCCCGATTTTGGTTTGATATTATTTTTTGAACCGTTTTTTTCCCTGATTGGCATCTTCTGTTATTTAAAATATCTGCGCTGCCGAAACAATTTATTTATTATCATTTGGTTTTTATTATCTTTTGTCCCCGCGGCACTTGTCGTGCAGGCCCCTTCGTCAGTTCGCTCCCTTATTGTCCTACCGTTAATGCAACTGTTTACCGCAATCGGGATTATTTATACCGGAGCGTGGATTGTGAATAAATGGCGCACCAATTTATATCGAGGCACATATTATCTTTTATTGACTGCTTGTTTTTGCTGGGCCTTCTCCGCATATCTGCACCAGTATTATGTGCACTTGAATTATGAATATGCGAAAGACTGGTTTTATGGAAAAAAAGAAGCTGTTGCATATACCGAATCGGTTAAAAATAAATATAAAAAAGTATTGATTTCGAATAACCGGACCGACTGGCAATACATGCATTGGCTTTTCTATTCCAAGTATGATCCGGCAACATACTTATACGTAGATAAAGGTACAAAATCCGGTGACTTTCGCGCCAATGAAAGCTTTGATAAATATGAATTTATCCTTTTCGATCAAAAAGATATTAATGGCAACGGTGACATATTAATCGTCGCCTGGCCGGAAGATTTTCAACCGATTATCATAAAAGCCGTCGACAACAAACACAACTTGGTCCGAACTCTAAACACGGTCAAATCAATTTATTACCCGAACGGAAAAGAGGCTTTGATAATTGCCACGGATCAATGGGTGGAGAAAATCATACCTAACAATTAATGTAAATGTCGCAGTATAATTATTATACCTATGAAAAAAACACTCTTCATCGCGTTCTTAATCATCTTTGCGATTTTTTTTGTTAATACTTTTCATGAAGAATATCCGGATGAATACGACAGCATTGTCGGCGGGAAATTTATTGCCCAAGGTAAAGTTCCATACCGTGATTGGTTCCAGCATCATCAACCGGGGGCATATGTTCTCTCAGCTCTTATTCTTCCTTTTTCCGGAATTAATTTTGTTAAATTCAGAATTATTTTAGCCATCGTGTTTTTTCTGATAAATATAAGCGGTTATTTTGTTCTGAAGAGAAGGCTTGCGTATAACAAAATTAACCTGAATTTTTATCTCGTTTTTATTTTTTTCGTGGCAATCGCCGGCACCTTCTTCTGGTGGCAAATGCTCCTTGCCGACACTCTCTCCGCATATTTACTCATTCCTGCATATGCGCTGGTTTTACTAAAGTTGGTTTTGCATGAAAAATTTGACGCCAAAGATTTATTCATCACAAATCTTTTTACATTTTTCGCCTGGTGGACATCAATGACATACATTTATTTAGTCATCGGTATTAATCTATTTGCGATATATCTCTTCTTAAAAAGCGCCAAAAATCATGTCCCTTTTTCCCGCTCTGTCTTAGCTATTGCCAAAATGATGCTGCCGCCATATATCATTTTCTTGATATTTTTGCTTATCACCGGAAGTTTAAGAGACTATTATTTCGCGGCTTTTACATATAACCAAAATTATTATATTTACAACGCCGCACATGAAATCGGAAAAGCAGTGAATCCAATGCGCTATGCCATCACAATTGCCATGACCTTCTTCAATAACTTTTTTTCGGCGCTGGGCTTTTTAAAAGATCTAAATCCTTCAAACTCAATTATCCCGCTCCTTACCGCTTCAAATTTAGCCATAATCATTTTTCTTATTATTTCAAGACAATTTTCCGCGGCAATTTTCGTTATCTTCTGTTTAGCCTTCGCCTGCGCACGCAGTAATCCGGTCGGCGTTGACGAAACGGACTACCAGTCCAGCGTTTATACCATGCTTGCTTTTTTTAACGGCGTGACGGCAATATATTTTTTACGCAACTTCATTAATCACGTTGAAAACCGTTTGTCGGAAAAAATCATCGCTTCGTTCATGCTGATTATTTTATTGGTTCATTCCCTTTTTGCTTATTCGTATTTGGGTTTAAATTCCATGCAAAAATTCTATAAGAAATACATGGGCGAGGCACCTCTGATTTACAATCGCCCCCAGATCGCATCAGTTGTCAACCTGATCGCGGATAAAAATGACTATGCATGGGTCGGACCCTTTGAATTTAAAGAAATCCTCTACCTCAATGCAAAAATGCCCTCACGCTATCATTGGTTCCTCCAACATGCGGCAACTTCCAAAATCAAAGACGAAATGATTGGTGATTTTGAAAAAAATAAAGCCAAAGTTATTGTTTTTCAAAGAGACTACGCTCCCTGGGGCGGCATCGCCCATGATTTTAATTATTTCTTCACTGACTATTTAGACAAGAATTATTTTCGACTTATTGATCTCGATAAGTCGGATAAAAAGTATGAGTACAAATGGAAAATCGGTGACACAATTAATTTTAATCTTGCCCAAAGTTTTAATTTCGATAAATCGCGGAAAGAAGAAATATTATCACAGCTTATTAAACTTGGATTAATAGAAAAAACTTTAAAATAATCTTCTTTTCCAAACTTCAAATTTTTCATATTGATATGTTTTCTGAAAAAGATCGGGGAATTCTGGATCGTATCGTTTTTTTTCACCGGCAAGGGTAACCACCAAACAAACATCATAGGTTTTGAACATTTTCATTTTTTCATCAAAATTTATGGTCAGATTTGCCAGACCAGCATCGTAGCGCCGGTTATTCACTTCGGTTTTCGGATGCTCAAGATAAAACAAAAGGTCATTGTATTTTTTGTAATTTAGAGGATCATAACCCGAAATTACGGGAATCTCGTAAAAAGTTGCCAGATCATTAAATACATATTCCAAATTTTCATCAAGAAAATACACCCGGCATGCGCTTTTTTGCGATTCTCGCTTGAGATATTTTATTAAAGGATTTTCCGGATAAAAATATTTCCTTTCGGAAAAAGGAACATATTTGTCAAAAAAATATAAGCTTTGTAGAAATCCAAGAGCAATGATTAATGATAATATTTGCGGTTTTTTCGAAATTTTATAAGAATAAACGATCACGAGCGAGAATAAGATTGAGATGGCCGGAAAGATCATGTTTCTTTGAGAAATGAGATTTTTTGACAACTCGCCCGAATACGGCGCCAGTGAAAAATATTTCGCATAGAGAAAAGAGGTTAAAATTATTCCCGCGGTGACAGTCAACGCAAAAAACATTTTAATAACTTTAATTCGTTCAAAGATTACTTTTTCAAATCCGACCACCGTCAAAAAAACAAGAGAAAATGTGTTGAGAAAAATCAGCCGATTGAACATGGCGGTTCCCACAACCGGAACTTTCATCGACACGATATAATACGAAACTGGATTTCTGAAAATAAAAACAAGTGTCAGCATGAAACTCCCGAGGAAAAATTTGGATAAAGATTCATTTTTCTTACCAAATAAATAATCAATCATAAAATATATGAAAAAAACCACAAACACCGACGGAATCCAAACTGCACGCTCGTCATATGCGCCGATATTAAATCCAAACCAATTTCTGGTTCCGGGATTTCCAAGAAAGTCGGGGAAAAAAAATGTGAAAAAAGAATAATACGGCAAAAGGTATTCTTTAATCTGCGGCGTATAATCGGCAAATTTTCTTGCCGAGAGATTATAGAATTCAAATCCGGGGATAAGAAAAGGAAGAGAAAGTATGACGGATAATGCAATCGTGGCAAAAATTGCCATGTTTCGTTTCTGTTTATTTCTCACGGCGCCTTTTTGAGCAAATAACTTGCAGACAAAATATAGGATAACGAAAGAAAAAAGATAAAAAGCTTGCTGGATAAAACCGGCTAAGATGGATAACAGCAACGCAAAAAACAGAACAAATAAATACCGCTTTTGTTCTGCCTGCCAATATTTTTCAAGAGCCATGAGAGACAAAGGAAGAGATGCAAAAATATAATCGTTGTATATGGTTTCCTGCGAATAGGTGATAAAGGTTCCGGAAAACGCGTATAGGACGCCTCCAAAAACCGACGATATGGTTTTAAATTTTAAAGTTTTGAAATACAGAAAAGAAAAAACCAGACAGAGAAAAAACGGGATCATCCGCGTGACACTCCAATAATCGGCGGTGCTCATAAAAAACAAGAGAATTTTTGTTGGGAAATATATCGCGGTTTGCCAATTGGCGGCAAAGGGAACCCCGGAGAATTGATATGGATTCCAAGCGGGAAATTCACCTTTAACAAAGCTTCGCCTCGTGAATTCAAGATAGGGAAAATATTGCCGCAATTGATCGTCAAAATATGGTTTTGACGGCAAACCGTTGGGAAATTTTTTAGCTGTGTCCGTTTTAAACGGTTCATAAGTGGAAACCAGATAATTACCGTTAAACGGGATTTCTCTTTTTATAAAATATTTCCAAAAAGGAAGCAGGGAAATTATCAGGAAGAATAAAATTATTGCCTTGGTTTTTTGTTTTACTATTATATCTTTCATATGTCTTTCGCAAAAATTTTCTTCAAATAAAATTTGAGTAGAAAAATAGTAAAATCGGCAAACTGGCTTACTGAATTAACATGCTTTCTGGTGAACTTCAGCTGGTTTGCAAACGATATCTTTTCAATTTGTTGTTTAGAATATTTTTTCTTAATTGCACCTTCCGTGTGTTTGTGGTAAACAATTGATCTTTTCTCAAATAGCAATTTATAGCCTGCCTTTTTGGCGCGGTATGACAAGTCAACGTCTTCCCAGTAAAAAGGTGCGAAATTTTTGTCAAATCCACCAAGCTTGAGGAAAATACTCCTCCTGAAAGCGCCGGACCCACCGCATACCCAGTCGGTTTCACGTGAATTCAAATCACCGGCCGAGTGCTGATAAAGCCCGTCTTTAAAAAAGATCTTCCCTGCGCCGCGTTCTCCGATAATCTCATCTTCTTCATTCAAAGTTTTCTCCAAACAACTAACGGCAAAAACTTTTTCATCTTGAAAGTGCGGCATAAGATATTTAAGAAAGTTTATCTCGGGGTATACATCCGAATTTAAGAGGACTACAATTTCTCCCTTAGCGTTTTTTACCCCAACATTACAACCTTCTGCAAAACCAACATTCTTCTTATTGGGAATCACCGTCAACCTCTTCAACTGTTCACTCTGGAGAAAATCTACGCTTTTATCATTTGACGCATCATCCACAACAACAATTTCTGTCTCTTCAGAAAAACCCTCCGTGGCTTCGATCACTTTAGGAAGGTTTCTTTTTAAATTTTCAAGACCATTGTAATTTGGGATAACAATACTTACTTGCATATCTTAAATTATTATAGATAAAAACCGTGTTTTTTTTTGATCAATTCCTTTTTTGATTTATCAATTTTATTCCAGATTACTTTTTTAATAAAAAGCGAGGAATATTCCCCATTTTTATTCAGATGGTAATAAATTTTTCTATCATTGATTTCCTTTATTCCCGTTTCCAGATACAAAAAGTCCGGCGGATTCTTGGCAAAAACATTGGAAAAATCTGATTTTATAGAAGGTTCCTTTATCATGAAAGAAAATAGAAAGAAATATCTGAAAGGGGGACGTAAATTTGTTTGCCAATATATTAAAGATCTTTGAGTTACCGAATAAAAAGTATTATGATCGTTCGTTTTTAAAATATTTATCGCATCCGCATAAGTATATGAATTGGAATAATTAATGTAAAAATCGTTTTGCTGCCTGTTGCTTAGATCTTTAAAATAGTTTATAAAAAGACTGTTTGCCGAGACAAAAAGGATTATTGCTATTGCCAGATAAATCAATAATTTGTACAATTTTTTCCCGACAATTGACGGAAATTGTAATATGTCCTTTGCCATAATGAAAGTCATCACGGTTAATCCGCAAAAAAGAGGCAAAAGATGAAACCCTTCGTAATACACGCCATCAGGTTGGGGTCGTAGATTTAAAAGAAAAATTAGAGTAATAATAAAAATTACTTTTTTTATTTTTTTCAAATTAATTAAGATTGTTGTTTCATAAAGAAAAAAAATGTTCAAAAGATATATCGATAATGGTAAATTCGATGAAAAAATCATTGATAAAGGTTTTAATAGTGAATAATAAATCAGAAGAAAAGGATTTGATATGCTCGAGGTCGTGGGAATGAAATAATATAAGTTCATATAGATTGTATCGAAAAAATAATTTTTAAATGGAATAAATGAAAAAATTGATATAAGGTGAGCCAGAATAAGGCTTATGAAGATGATTTTCTGCTTTCGCTTTGCGCGCCATAAAATATAAAGCATGCAAAAAATTGCATAAAATGCCAGCGGTATAAGGGTCAACGGAATAAATGTTAATATGAGTGAGGATAAGATTAAATCAAGCGTGGAGATTTTTTTCGACTTAAACACGTTAAACATGATTAAAATTGACAGAATTGTCGGATAAATAATCAGCGATTCAGCAATAAAAAGATTTCCAAGAAAAATTGATTCGAAGGATTTAATTGCAACCAATGTTAAGAAACCCATTAAACCGTATTTTAGAGAAAGATATGAGGCGAATAGTAATGACAGGAAAAAAATAAATTCCCGGTGACGCTTGACCAAAAGAAAGGGGCTGTTTGGTCTTGTTACTTTTTGAATAACGGAACTAATTATCATCGGATATGGCTGATGATTATAAAATATGTCCTTATATGGTTTTCTTCCTTCATTAATCCATTTACCGATTAAAAAATTATCTTCTTCGTCGACAAATTTAATTGAAAAAATTCGATTTTCGAGGGGTTTTATCATGGCAATAAAAAAGAAAATAGTCAGGGTTAAAGCAATTAGTTTATTTTTCATAGAATGATTATATCTTTATTATTTTTTGAATTCATAAAGCAGAGTCTTCCCTTCTTGCATAACCAGTTTAAAATCGTCTCCATCAATTTCCGTAAATGCTAAAACATATTTAACTCTTAATTCTTTATAAAGCTCGATGTTGGGAGAATCAAGCTGAATAATGCGATTAAAACCAGTACTTTTTCCGCCGCGTATTTTTTCAGCATATGTTTGCAGATATAAGGGATCATAACCATCAATTGACGGAATTTCGTAATATGCGGAAAAATTGGGAGGTATAATGCGCGCATCGAGAGAAGAAATCCTGAAAAAACTTTTTTTTAATTCAACTCGCAAAAATCTCGTGATTTTTGTTTCGGGAAAGATATATTTTTCACTCGCAAAAGTGTTGTAGCGCCAAAAAACGCGGGATTGGTCAAAAAGGATGAGAAGGAAAATTGCTGGCAGGACTAATTTTCGAAAAAGGGGAATTGGGGAAATGAGGGAAATCAGGGAAAAAATTATAAATATAGCAATTGGCTGGATTGAATTGCGAAGAATAATTTGTTGATATTCTGGTTGAAAAAAAACTATCACGGAAAAAAATAAAAATGTGAGGAAAATAAGGATAGATTCCGGCCTTCGCCGGAATAACATAAGAGATTTACAAAAAAAGATTATCAGCAAAAAGTCTAACAGGAAAATTAGGCGTGAAGGTTGGGCGGTTGAGAAAAATGGAATTTGAAGGCGATATGGAATTTGTGAAATCGGGTTCTTTGTAGCAAAAAGTATAACTACTAATAATGTAATCACCCAAAAAAGATTTTTTCTTGTTTTTATTGATTGAAAAATTGAGAACATTGCATAAAAGAACGGGATAATACCAATATATGATAAGAATTCACCATAATTCCAAATACCCCAGTAGTTACCTTTTGCCGGATTACCAAAGTAATCGGGAATAAAAAGTTGGATTAAATGTTGGTATGGAATAAACCAATCAGGACGGGTGAGAGTGTTTTTGACATCGGTGATACGCGCGCTTTGGAGAATGAATTGAAACGTCGGATACCACTGAGGAATAGTAATAATTAATAATGAAAAATTAATAATTAAAAATAGAAGAAAAGTACGTAGTTTGTAGGGAGCCTGCCCCGCCAAAGGCGGGGTGGTACGTAGACGGTAGAAAAAATAAAAAAAGGAAAATATGTAGAGATAGAAAAATGTCTGGAGATGGCCGGCGAAGAAAGAAAAGACGAGTGAAAAAAGATAGACAAAAGACCAAAAGAATATTTTCTGGGTTCCGGCTGGAGTTGACCCCGCACTCCGTTGCGGGGCCGGAATGACAAAGCTGATAGAAATTTTATCAATCGCTAACAGAATTAATGGCAACCACAAGGCCGTGTGCAGAATATTCCCCCACTCTGCCCAAGCAACCCAGAAACCGGAAAGAATCCAGACGATGGCCCCAATGAATGCTATTTGTTGATGAGAGGATCCTTCAGTCGTTGAAATTCCTTCAGGATTTGCATTTTTACTTAATATATTTTGTAAAAATGCAAACATAAAAATTGCGCCCAGAAAAAATTGGAGGAAAATATATCCTCCCCACGCAAGATTAAACGGAAGAATAAAAAATAATAAATTCAGGGGGTAAAACGCGCCGCTTTGAAAATTGGCAAGAAGAGGATAACCGGAAAAAGAATATTTATTTTCCACGGGTAACTCGCCTTTTTTATATGAATCGAGCACCAGTTTTTTCCAAACAAACTGCTGACGTACCGGATCGGTAATTAAAGGATTATTGTATGGAATTCCATTGGGATATTCTTTGGCATATAGATCGCGCCACGGATGATACATGCCCACAATTGTATCCGCCGGAAGAGGAATTAATCCGCGGATAAAAAATTTCCAGAAGAGAAGCACAGAAATAAAAAAAACAAGAAAAGGATACAAGATTCCAGCTTTCTCCCCAAGGGGACTGTAGGCTGGAATGACATCACGCAATGATTTCATAAAGTTTTTTCCTAAAATTATTAAACGAGTAGCGTTGGGGAATATCTTGAATTTTTTTCAGATTGCTTATTGCTAATTCTCCGTTATTAATCAATTCTAAGGTTTTATTTACCAATTCTTTTTTTGTTGTCCAGTAAAATTCATCATGATTACTCAATATTTCTGTTTGCCCGCCGGCTTTAAAAACTAGGGGATAGCAACCCGCAGAAATTGCTTCAATGGTCGAAATCCCAAAATGTTCGGCACGTTCCGGATATTTATTTAAATCTTCACTATATCCGGCGGCATGCCAGAAAATTTTAGCCGCGCCATACAGTTCGGTAATTTTTGAGAAGGGCACATTTTCATAAAAATCAATTGGGAAGCCCGCCGCCTGCTTTTTCATCTTACTCAAATATTCCCTGTCACTTTCTACCACAGAACCGGCAAGCATAAGATTCCAGCCTTCTCCCCAAGGGGACTGTAGGCTGGAATAACAACCGCACATATTTTTAAACACCTCAATCAATACTTCTTGTTTTTTTGAGTGCAGGTGCGGAAAAAATCGTCCCACGGCAAGAATCGTGTTTTTTTTCAAAAGCGATGGGATCGGCATGACCGCCGGATTTAACAAAATTGGACTTACTAACATTTTTTGTCTGATAAAATGTGCCGTGAAATCAGAATTGCAGACAATTTTTTGCCAAGTTAGAGATTTCAACTTGTTCAACCAGCTGAACTTTGGCGTATGTGCAGGAGATTGAATAAGAAGAATATTTTTTTTCGCCGGACCAAAAAATAAGCTTCCATCACACTGATAAAAAAATATATCCATGTGTCGCACAATATTTTTATCTATTTTTCCGTCAGCTTTTTTAAAATTAGTAATAATTTGAATGTGTTTATGCTTAAAATTGAATCTCTCTTTTGCTTGCTCCAGTACTTCCCTATCTTCACTTAGAAAAGTGATCTTATCTTCGGGAAAACAACGTACGATATCAAAAAGATATTTCTCTCCCCCGCCCAATGTATCCCAATATGGAGAATATAGACCTATTGTCAATTTTTCCTTCCGTCATTCCGGCGCAGGCCGGAATCTATATGATAAAAAGAATTATATAGATTCTGTGTCAAGCACGGAATAACAAGGTGTTTTGTTTTTCCCAAAGCTTTAGATATGTAATCAATAAACTATAGGGTTGATAAATCGCTTCAATAATTCCCACAACTCCATCTCTATGTGCTTGTTTTACGAAAAATCGTGTCAATAAATCTTTGATAAATAATTTTATAAATCGCGGCGCGGTCATCTGCGGATGATGATTGTTAAATCTCAAATCGGCTTCCAACTTGCTCCAATTATTCGTTTTTTCGACCATATCAAAAATGTTGCGGTGCGAGAAATGTAAAATCTCCTCGTCTATTTTTCCAATTTTGCCGTTAACTTTCGCGGTTTCATGCAATTTTCCAAACCATTGAATGAGCTTTTCTTTTTGCATCAGTCTTAAGAGATACTCGTTTTCCCAACCGCCATATTCCATCCACTTTCCCAAAAAATTATTCTTCCTTTTTATCTCAAAACCCGCATATTTCGGATTATTAACCAGTTCACGTATTTTTTTCCTCAAAGAATCGTTAACTCGTTCATCGGCATCAATATATAATAGCCAATTACCGCTTGCTTTTTCTTTACCAAAATTTCTCATTTCGGAAAAATCATCCGTTTTTATTTGATAAATTTTATCCGTAAACTCACGTACAATTCTCAGTGTTTCATCGACCGAACCACAATCAACCACAACTATTTCATCGCAGAATCTTAGGCTTTCCAAACAGTCTTTAATCATTTTTTCTTCGTTTTTTGTGATCACGATTGCAGAAATCATGTTGGTTATTTAATAATACTCCATATTAATGGGACGGTTCACTTTTGACTTTGAATCATATTCATAGAGAGTCACATTCGGCTGACCGTCCCGAAAGGTAAAGGTTTTTATTATTTGACCGGTAATTGGAATTTTCCGACCAAAACAAACATAGAGAACATTCGCCTCCCCTTCTTTGAGATTACAATTTTGCACGTCGGTCACGAATTTATCATCCAACCTCTTCATCGTTCTTTTTTCACGATTATCCGTGATGCCTGCGATTCTTTTTTGCAGAAACGCCGGATCTAATTTTGCACGATATGCATAGAGAGTGTATATGTCATTTCCGAAAATAATTTTTTCATATTGGTTTTTATGATTTTCGATGTATGAAACCGCCTCGTTTAAACCCACATCGCGATACCACGGAGTTCTCATCGGCTTATGAACAAAATATGAGTGCAACATTGTGAATAAACCATAAGCATATAGAATAACCACCATGCCCTTAAATAAAAACTTAAAATTGTGATTATTCAATAAGTTGATAATAATTATTAATCCTATGCTTATTGCTAACACATATCCAATACTCGCTTGAAACGTACGCGAAGAATTAACCGCGTCGAGCGTGATCGATGAGGGCAAAATCGAGGAAAAAATCCATAGCATGGGAATTATAAAAAAAATATTCTTTTCCGTTAGTTTTTTTAAAAAAAATAAAAATACGATAAAAAGTGTTACCTCGAAAAAATACATATTCCCCAAATTCGGAATTGAGTTGTTAAGATTATCTCCTTTGAAAAAAAGCGTTGAGTAATCAAGCTGTGACCAAAAGTTTTTCTGCACGCTGATAATTAAATTTTCAAGTTTGTTGTGAAAAATTCGCGGAACAAATTGGTTATTAAGCGGTCTTGAAAAAGTACCATCTTCGCGTAGGTTTAAATCAGTGACTACCCGTAATTCCTGCGAATCAAACAACTTAACATCAGTGTATCGTTTCAGCAGGGAAGTTGTAAGTAATAAAAAAAGCAGGAAAAGGATTGTATATGAAATCGCCAGAGCAAACTTCTTTCGTTTTTTATAATTTGCTGAAATTAAAAGAAAAAATAATGCATAAAAAATTATGATAAAAATGGTTGCTGTGCGATACGTAAACATGGCGAGTAACGCCGTTCCCAAAAATAAAATAATATTTATCATTCCCTCGCGGCGTACGAACTGGATGAAAAAAATTAACGAAAGGCAAGAAAAAACGGCACAGGTCACCACTTCAGTTCCCTGGCGCGAAAAAAGGAAATGCCAAGGAGAAATTGACAACAAAAACGCCGCGAGAACCGATTTTTTGTAAGAATGTGTAATTTGATAAGTCAAGATAAAAATTGATATCACCAAAAGATAGCCCATGAGAAGTGTCGTAAATCGTACAGAAAATGAATTTAATCCAAAAAAAGAAACCGACAAAGTTGACAAATATACATGAACCGGAAGTTTATAATCGCCTTCCGATTCAAAGAAAAATGGAAATGAATTTCCAAATTGATCTTTACCGGTTTTTAATATGGAATAAGCATTATATCCAAATGCGGCTTCGTCAATATGAACTCCATCCGGAAAATCTCCTAATTTATAAAATCGGAGAATTATACATAGAATCATTAACAAACAAAAAATAATTATTTTTTTCATAGCGACATTTTTATCAAAGATAGAGCAATTTTGTAATTACTGGAAAATAAAAACTGAATTGCATTAATCAGCAAATGTATTTTAGTTTTTAACGAGGCGTATTTTAATCCAAAATATATTCTGTTTCTTTCCTGAAGGAAATAATGCAATTTTGAACCCGGACCACCGGAAGACGAAGCGTTTTTATGCCAGATTACTGCATGAGGCTGATAATATATCTCATACCCCGCTTTTTTTGCCCGGACGCAACAATCAACATCTTCAAGATAGGCGAAATATTTTTCATCAAGCATTCCGATTTTTTCGATGACTTTGCGCTTGATAAACATGCAACAACCGGTGGCATAATCGGTAGTTTGTACCTTGTTATATTGACCCGTATCAACTTCATCCACACCCCGATGACTTCCATAAATATTATCCCAATCAAATATTCCTCCGGCGTACCAAATTACTTTTCCTAAATTCTCTTTTATATATCGCGATTTATGGAACTCTTGACCGGGATAAAAATATATTTTTGGAGACACGATACCGCAATCTTTTTCTATCTGAAAGATATTAAGTAAATTAATTAAAAAATCTGGTTTTACTACTGTGTCATTATTCAGAAGACAAATATAGTCTGAGCCATTTTTCAAAGAATATTGAATCCCCTGATTGCATGCTCGTGCAAAACCTACATTTGTTTCGTTATTAATTATCTTTATTTCGTAGGGGGGGGTCTTTTTTTGACCCTCCCCATGGGGCGGGTTGCCCGCCTGCCAACGCCTGCGCGTAGCAATGGCGGGCAGGAAAAACCCGCCCCTACGGAAATCGTTGTTAACGATAATCACATCAAGTTCAAAATCTACCTTTTTAATGCTTTTTAGACTCTCTAACAGTTCCTTCGTGTCTTTTTCTCCATTATAATTAACAATAATAATCGCAATTTTTGTCATAATTTTATTACTTAATTATTTTTAAAAAAGTTTCGATAACATAAAAATAGGGTTGTCCGTTGGGAAGTCTGATTGTATCAACTAATTTGCTCATAATTCTTCTTTTATCATTAGGATCGTCAGATAATAAAACTGCACTTTGCGTTGCTCCTGACGGAAGTTCTTTATCAACCCAATCTATAAGCAAACGATTCGGCACCCGTAAATCTTTTTCCCAAATTATTTTTCTGAAATGTAGATTACCAAGTTGCTTAACATGCTCGAATCCTTCATCGGTTAACGGATAATGCTTCATTTCTGTTTGTAGTTTCTCCGGAGAAATTTTTTGATAAAAAGCAAAATAAATATATGGAGAATAATCGGGTTTTGACATGATGACTTCTTTATAATTATTTTGAATTGGCATTACCCTCTCAACTAATTTTTTATAAGGGTAACCCCATGCGGAAGCGCTTTTGTACGGAAAATGAAGAAAATACCGATCGATAAAAAAAGAGAGGTAGAAAATCGTAGGCAATAAAATCGCCAAGACAACAATCTTTTTTTGCATCATATTTACAAATAATCCTATGCTTTTTCCTACGCCATAAGCAATAATTATTTCCGGCAAAGGCAAAATTGCCGCCATTCGGGCCGAGTGAGGCGCATCACGCGTCAAGATGCCGGGAATCGGCGAGATTAACAACCACCAAAGGAGAAAATGAAAATTACTTTCCCGATTCTTGATCAGAAATATTATGCCTAAAACTAAAAAGGGGGCTTGCCAAAGATATAAATTGCCAAAATCAGGAATATTGTGTTGAACGTTTGATCCTCCCTGAATAAAAAGAAACTGGGCGGAAAAACTTTTTAAATAATTCTGAATTATATTATTGCCTAAAAATATCATCTTGTTGTGGAAAATTTTTGAACTTAAACCCGACTGATCTTGATGCTCAACTTTGTCTAGTACAATTTTTTCGTATACAAGCGATCTGTCTGAAATTAGCAACAGTCCGGAAATTTTCGTTTTATCAGCTGATAATAAAGTCTGAAACGAAATAAATGTAAATAGAATTAAAAAAATTAAACTTCCTGCCCAAAAAAATGCATTCTTTTTAATTTTTTTCCAGTAGAAAATCAGCAAACCCAAAAGAAAAAATGGAGTAAAAATATGGTTTCCATGGTAAGTATAAAAAGGCAGGGCCAGACAAACAAACGCCAAGGGAAAAAACTTCTCTTTTTTTAAACTTATTAGAAAAAGCCAAAAGCCGAGGGCAGTGAAAAAAACGGCGGTATTTGCTTCCGAAGCGGTCCGGGAAAAAAACATATGCCAAGGAGAAATTGCGAGCAATGCTGCCGGCAACAAATGATAAGCCGAGGACAAGCGGGGAAATAACTCCTTAGCTATTAAATAGACGATTATTACCGTCAATATTCCAAATAGAGCGGAAGAAAATCTAACAGCGAATTCCGTCAAGCCGAAAACGAAAATAGGAGGGATTGTTAAATATGGATATAGGGATAGTTTCCAGTCGCCAAACGATTTAAGAGATAAAGGAAATTTAACACCATATTCATCTTTTCCTGTTTTTAATAGCGAATAGGCCGTATACCCAATGGCTGCTTCATCCCGATTTAATCCCGGAGGAATTTTGTCAATTTGCCAAAATCTAAGAGCTGCGGCCACGATAATAATTATTAATAATAGTATTTTATATTTCATGAAAACTTTCATAAGCTGGTTCTTAAAAACTTTATTTCATTAAATAGTTTTTTTCTGAATAGCAAAATTGATGTGAGCAGATATGCGACGCCCATTAAAAAACAAACAATAAACATATTTATATATGTTTTTCCCACATAGGGCAAAAGTTGGTATGATCCAAGAGTGACAATTCCCGCAGAGAAAGCCGGGTAGATATAACTTGTGTGGTCAATTTTTATTATCTGGCGTGCAAAATATATTACCACCAAGCTCGCAAACCCCATAAGAAGCGAAGCAATACCCACGCCTATTGAACCTACAAGATAGATAAGCGATAAATTAAGAATCCAGCTTAAAGCCGTCCAAAAAAACATCAGTTTCAAAGTAAGCTTTACTTTACCAACTGAATTTAACAGATTAACCAAAGTAATAAAAACACAGGCCATGGCCGCATTCAGTGAAAAAAATGCCAGAAACGGCAAAGCCGGAATCCATTTTTGATATCTTGGAACAGCCACCACTAAAAATTGCGCCGCCACGTTTATTATCGTGAGTATCGGAAAAGTTAAAAAACTCGTGCCAAAAATTGCTTTATTAACCGCAAGCCCCAGTTTTTCTTTATCCCCCTGAATACGGCTTAATGCCGAAAAGGCAATTTTCGCCACATTATCAAGGATAAACCTTAATGGCATAAATGCCCATTTTTGTCCCCAACCAATAAGAGCAAGCGTCGATAAAGGCAATATTTTTCCAAGAATAATAGTTAGCAAATCATCTTTAATCATGGCAAGAAAACTATTCATCTGAAAAGGTACACCAAATTTAAGATGTTTTTTGAATTTATTAAAATTTAAATTAAAACCTATTCGCCACGGCTTGACAATATATATCGCGATTAATCCTGCAATTGCGCGCGTAAAAACTGCCCAGGCAAAAGCGAGCACTTCATAATGCAAGAGGGCAAGAATTATCGCGGTCACATTAAAAAATAACGCTTCTATCACCTGGACTGGTACCATTTTTTCAAAATGGAGTTCACGCTCTAAAAGCACAGAAGGGATTGTTTTTAAAGAAGACAGAAAAAACGAAACCAGACAAGCGTAAAAAAGCCACATTGCGTGGCTGTCCAGACCGTAAAAATTTTTAATCATTGGTGAAATAATGATTGCAACTGCACAAAAAGTTAAAACCAAAATCTGCTGAATAGTGAATATTCCTTTTAGCTCATCGTCTTCAACTGCTTCTTTTTTTTGCACTAAAGCCGCAGCAAAACCAATATCGGAAAAATAATTCAGAAAGTTTACCAAAGCGGAAATCAAAATATAAACACCAAAAGTTTGTAAACCCAAAATTATCGTAAGAATAAAATTACCTCCAAAATTAACGACATATAATAACCCCGATCGAAAAATCAGAACAAATATATTTTTTACCGCTCGTTTTTTATAGATCTCATGATTTTCTTCCATAAATTTGAAAACGTTTAACAAAAAAATATATAAAACCTATCAGGCTTATAAGACTTATCAAATTGCCAAAAAAACGAACTGGGGTATTAACAAATTTAACTAAAACATTAAATTTTCCTTTCCCAAAATCGCCGGAAATTAAATTATACTTAGTTCTTGACATAATCTCTTGCTCTTTTCCGTTAACAAACATCTTCCACCCGGGAAAATTGGTGATAGGAAAATTAATTTTCACGTCATTGAATTTGCTCTCAATAATAACTACCATTTCGTTTGATGTGTGAGAAAGAATTTTAACATCAATTGCCTTATTCGTTTTAACCGACCCATCAGAAATTTCATCTTGTTTGATGGGAATAACAAACTTCTTTGGAAGATATTCGTCGCCTCTTATCGTTGAGTCCCATTTTAGATATTTTTCCGACAGATATTGCTGTTCAGTGAATTCATAGTTATAGGCAGACTTATAAAAACCAACATTTCTGAAAATTATATAAACTGATGAAATAACCACAATCGCAAATAAAAAATTTTTATTAAATTTTTGAAAAATATCCTTGATAGATAAAATAATAAACATAATTAAAGAAAAAACAATGAAAAAAATTAATCTCATGGGATACTGAGTTAAATTGAGAAGCGGAATTAATTTCCAAAGAAAGAATGATCTATGGTTTGTTAGAAAAGTACAAAATACGGAAAAAAATAAAAACAATATTGGTGCTAAATTTAGCTTTTTTGATTTTATCAAGTTATATAAATAAACGGTTAATGCGGCGGCGGCTAAAAGGATGTGTATCTTACCTATCATGAATGTCATTCCTCCCCCTGCCCCTCCATAGCCCCATTCGCTTTGCCAAAGATTTTTTATGGAAACAAAAAAATTCCCAAAATAATATCCCGACTCACTAATTTTCTCAATATGAGTGAATTTATTTTCTATAAATGCTGGGAGCCAGAAGAACGCGGTTAAACCAAGAGAAAGTATCGACATGAAAATTAAATGGATCAAGTTGACAAAATATGCTTTCTTCTTTTTGAAAATACCAACAACAGAACATGATATTGCGAAAATCAGAAGTCCAAGACAAACAAGATAGGCATAGATATTGTGAGACAAAATTATTCCTGCTAAAGAAAAAGTGTATAGCAAATTTATTTTTTTTGATGATAACATTTCATAAATTCCCAGGAGAAGCAAGGGCAAAAACATCATGACAAAAAGTTCTCCTATCACCCCGCGGACATAATTATCGGCCGCACGGTAGGGAAAATACGCATATAGCACTCCGGCAAAAAAGGCGATTAAATTACTTTTGGTGATTTTTTTGGCAAGGCAAAACATAAACACGATCGAAAGAAAATTAGGAATAAAAAACAGAATTTTACCGGAAAATAAATAACTGACTCCGATTAAATTGAAAAAAGCGCCGAAATAATATGGCAAAGGGGCGTAAAAGTTAAAAAGAGCGTAATGATAGCCATATCCAAAATCTTTTATAATACGAACGGGAAATTGACCATCCTTCAAGGCGTTCGCCATTTCATAGATTCGTTGGATTTGAAGATCATCGTGAACCGGGAAAAATCCATAATCCAAAATAGGCCTATAAATCGGCCAGGCAAGCAGAATTAACACGCAAACTGCAATCACAGTTTTCAATTTTTCTTTCATTTAGGTATAATTATAGCGCAAACTACACGATTGCTCCATTGCTCAATTGCTCCATTGCTAAGAACAAAAATAGCAATAAAACAATAAAACAATGAAGCAATGAACTTTGCTTAAACTCGCCTTAAAACATCCATTAATTATTCTAACTATAGGATATTTCAGTTTTCGTCTAATCAACTTAACTATCATCCCTATTTTCACTGATGAAGCGATGTATCTGCGCTGGGCGCAATGGGGATTTGGTGAACCGCAAAAATATCTGTTTATTTCTCTCATTGACGGAAAGCAACCGCTTTTTATTTGGCTCACTTATCCTTTTGTGAAATTTATGAATGATCCTCTTATTGCCGGACGTTTAGTCTCCGTTCTCGCCGGACTCACGACGATGATTTTTTTATATTTGTTGACGAACGAGATCTTCAAAAATCGTAGAATCTCATTTTTGTCGGCGATTTTATACATCACTTTTCCCTTTGCCGCGGTTTATGACCGGTTGGCGTTGATGGATTCATTACTTGCCACAACGTTTATTAGCACATTATATTTTCAGTTGAAGCTAATTAAACAACTTAATATAAAAAATGCCATGCTTGCCGGAGTAATGATGGGACTGGGATTACTCACTAAATCTTCGGCAATTTTTTTCATCATTCTTGCTCCTTTTTCTCTCATGTTTCTCAAAGAGAAAAAGAAAACTGCTGTTCTCCAATGGTCCAAATTATTTGGACTCGCCGCCACAATTGCCTTGGCAATCAGTTCAATTTTATTCACTTCGCCACTACGTGGCATGATCAATATGAAAAACGAAGTTTTTGTTTACACATTGCCTGAATTCCTGCAAAATCCATTGAGCCCTTTGCAAACAAACTTGCCACAACTCTTGAGTTATTTCCCGCCGTATTTCGGCATAATATGGATAATCATAATTATTATTGGACTATTTATGGGTATTAAAAAAAAAGAATGGCGCATTTTATATTTATTTTTAATCTTTTTTATCCCTTTTTTTGCGCTTACTGTTTTCGGCCGCCTGGTTTACCCCCGTTTTATTTTCTTTATGATTTTGCCGCTTTTACCGATTATTGCATATACATCATTCATGTTAATGCAGGGTTTAAAAAATCCACTCGCCAAAATTACATTAATTTTTATTATTTCTGTATATCCTCTGGTTAACTCTTTTTATATCCTTTTCCAACCTACGGCCGCTTCTCTCCCATCAATTGAATCCGAACAGCTTCTAAACAGTTGGCCGGCTGGATATGGCGTCAAAGAGGTGGTCACTTATATCACTAAACAGTCAAAAACCGAAAAAGTATATTTGGCCACCGAAGGTACGCAGGGCCTTTTCCCCTATGCCCTTGAACTTTATTTTGTCGGCAACAATAATGTTGCGGTTAAAGGTTATTGGCCAGTAAAAGATATTCCGGATGAAGTACGCGAAAAAGCGCGCGACCAAAAAACTTATTTTATCTACAAAGACACCCTTCATCCTACGACACAAATTAATACCAAAGAAGTTTTAAAAGTGAGACGTGGAATTGGGAATAACTATTTAACGCTTTTGGAAATTTATCCTTTTTAGGGAGTAATTAGCTCCCAAGGCTATTACTACAAATAATAAGACAACGTATGAAATCCCTGTTTGCCAAAAGAGAACGATTTGATTATATTCGCCAATGAGAATGAACGGTGCGTAGCGAAGAATAAGAAATGATAACATAATAAGTATGATTTTTTCGAGTTTCGAAGGAATAATTACCATGATGCCAATCGGCAAAATAAAATACCAACTGTAAATTTCCCGCTGTATAAAGACCGGAATAAGAGCGAGTACTATTAATATCCATGCCATCCTCAAAATCTGCGGCAACTTTTTTTTAACATCAATTTTACGCCACCAAAGAAAAAGTAAAATGGGTAAAAACACGACTGTCACAAATTTCACGCCAATCGATAATGCAAGAAAAAATATCGTGAGCCATTTTCTTTTTCTAATTAAGCAGTAAATACTCGCGAGCAAAAAGAAAAGCATCAAGCCTTCATTGTGCATGGAAATCAGAAAATCATAAATCACAATCGGGTGCAGGGCAAAAAGCAGCCAGTTATTTTTTGCATTGGTTAGTTTTTGAATAAATTTCACAGATCCTAAAAAAATGAGGAAATTAAACATTTTGAAGAATAAAATCGTCGGCACAAGCTTTCCAAATCCCAAAGCAGTCGGAATAATCGTCAATAACAACCAAACCGGACCATACGGATACACGCGGTGCGTCCAGCGCATGAACCGGAGCCATTCGTCAAAAATGTAACGACCAGCGGAATATAAATACGGATTCTCGTGATATTTCACAACGATGCGCGCGTCAAAAAAATAGTTAAATATATCGTAGGAAAGAAAGGCGGGATACGACAACAAATAAAAAATAAAAAATAAAAAATAAAAAATGCGGGGAATGGAAAAAGTTTTTAACTTTCCTTTTATTATTACTCCGTAAAGAATAATTAAAATTAGTGAAAGAGTGAGAAAAATCCAAAACGACAAATTGCGTTCATAATAACCCAAATATTTCATTTGATCTTCAAACCAAAGATAAATTTCATTTTTCGAAAGGTTAAGATTTAGATCAACCTGACTAAAGGAATAAGTGCTTAATAAAAATGCGAGAACGAGATAAATGATTATCATTTAGCAACGACGCGGTATATTTTTGACCCGTCGGAGTTATAGATATATTTAATGACATTGCCGCCAGTTTGACAAAAAGCCGCCCCTTCAATCACCAAAACTCTTTTTTCTTTCATCACAACGTCTGCGCACGGCATATGTAGATAGTGAATTTTTCCGTCAGTCCAGCTTTGCAGGTTATTTTTACCTGTACTTTCGATCATTAATTTTGGATCGAGATTATTGAAAAAATAATAAAAATATGCCGGTTCAGTACTATTTTTCGTGATATAGATTGCGTCATATTGATTTTGCTTTAGATAAAGATCACGTGCCACCGTATTCATTTCCGAATGCCGGAATAAATTCTGGTGCCGCGGTTGAAGCACTAAATAATTATGTAGATAAAAAGACATTTCGTATGCAAAAATTAAAAATATGGCGGCGCATAACAACTTAGATGGTAAAGATTTTAATCTTTTTGAAAGCTGATATAAAAAATATGCTTCGATGAGAAAAAAACCGATCGTTGTGAAAATCGGTCGGTGAGTTGATGGTACTTCTTCAAAAGTCAAACCAGCTGGAAGAAATCCGACAATGATGAAAAAAACGGAAAGTGTAAGCAGTTTAAATTTACCGTGTCTAAAAAGTAAAAGTGCTCCTCCCGACAAAAACAAAAACTCAATTAAAAGAAAAACTCCCACATTTGGAACTTGAAGACGATTAGGTTCTCCACCTTTAAAATATAGATAGTCGAATGAAAAGTGTTTTGTTAGATTGTCTAAAATTGAGTTTGCGGTATTAATGGACATATTATGAAAAAATTGTGTGACAAGATTTTGATATTCTGTTCTGTTGTAAGCGTTTTCCCTAATTTGCTCCGCTGTCACGAGCTCTATTCCAAACTGACCTTTTTCTTCAAGCAGGCTTACTTGTTTGAAACGGCCATTTAAATAGCCGGGTGTGGTTTTATACACCACAAAAATTGGAAAGATCATTAAAAACAAAAACGGCAGAATTATTTCTCTGCGAAAGACATGGGTTTTATATGCTAAGTATAAAATCAAGGCTCCGGACATTAAAAAAATCAAGGGCAGCACACCAGTATATGTGAAGAAGGCAACAAAAAATGAAAGATATATTAATAATAGCTTTATTAACCCGCCGGCTTGCCAAAACTTAACGAGAAAAATAAAGCTTATTAAAATGAAACAAAATGCCATAATAGGCTCGGCTGTGCCGCGCGACAAAAAAACACTCCATGGCGACAAACTCATTAAAAAAGCAGAAAGCAGTGCAAGCCGCGTTTTTTTAACCAGCATTTTGACAAAAATATATGTCAAGAGAACAGATAAGACGCCAAAAAGCGCATCTGGCGCACGCACTGCAAAAATTGTGTTTCCGAAAATTTTTAAAGAAATAGCAATCATGTATGGAAGAGCAAGAGGTCTATAATTCCCATACGTATTAACTTGAAAAGGTAAAAACTGATTATTTTCGTTTATCAAATATTTTGAGAGCGTGTACGAATTAAAAGCAAACTCTGCTTCATCCGAATCAAAACCTGCCGGGACTTGGCCGAGATAAAAAAAACGAAGAAAGAATGCAAGAAAAATGATTAAAAATAAAAGAACGATTTTCTTGATATGTTTTTGGCAATCTAACAAAAACTAGAATCTACACTTAAATATAATATAGATTCCTGCTTTCGCCGGAATGACAATAGAACTCATTTTCGCCAAGGTTTTTCCCGATATAGTCTCCATAAACCTTTTAGATCCTCAAGAGCCGTCGGGATGATTTTCACGGTTGAACCCATGTCTTCATTCCATTCAACAGGAATTTCATGAATTTTAAATCCCATTTTTTCTCCGATGATTAACATTTCGCTATCAAAAAACCATTCGTTATTTTTAATTAAAGGCAATATCTTTCTGAATAAATTTGTTTTTATTGCTTTAAAACCACACTGAGCATCAGAAAATTTTGTTTGATGCAAAATTTTAACAATCAAATTATATAACCGCGATATTATTTCGCGTTTTAAACATCTTACGGTACGCGATCCCGGTAAAAGCCGGGAACCAATGGCAATATCAGATCGATCGTGGAGAAGTATGTTGATAAGCTCAGGAATATGTTTAATATGTGTCGACAAATCAACATCCATGTAGGAAACTACCTTTGCCTGGGATCTTTCCCATGTCTTTTTCAAAGCTCTTCCTCTACCTTTTTGCTCTAAACGAAAATAATTAACTCGGTTATCTTCACAACACAACGCGCGCGCCACATCTGGCGTCTTATCAATTGATGCATTATCGGAAATCGTGATCCTCCATTTTTTATCGGTAAAGCTTAGTTCTAAAAATTTAACCAGCTTATGGATGCTCTCCGGCAACTGAATTGCTTCGTTATATACCGGAATTACAATTTCAAAGTCAATCATATTTTTTCAAAATATTAAATAAGCGAATTCTAAGCATATCTAAAAGACCTTCTATCGAGTCTCTGAGTGGATTTACCCTCCTTGTTTCAACATAGTTCCAAATAACTGGAATTTCGATAATTTTATACCCCATTTTTTTCGCTAAAAATAAGATTTCGACATCAAAACCCGCCGTTACCTTTGATGTTTTGCTCACAATTTTACTTTCCATAAATAATTTTAATTTGTTTACGATCTTCAAAATAACTTCTCTTTTAAAAACTTTAAACCCACATTGCGTGTCCTTAATTTCGTTGAGTCCCAAAATTAAATTACGAAGAAAAATAAATCCTTTAGCCATTATTTTTCTCGATATCGGCGCCCCCCGTCTCTCATCTTTACGTGATCCTATGACGATATCATTTTTTTTTCTGCATAATGGCAGAAATTTATCGAATTCTGCAATTGGCGTCGCTTGGTCCATATCTGTCATAAGAATATATTCTCCTTTTGCTTCCCTAATTCCGCGAATAACAGTTCCTGCCTTAAAGGAATGGTTTTTGTTAATCAGCTTAATCTCTTGACGATATTCATATGCTTCAAGAATTTTTTTACTTTTATCTGTTGAAGCATCGTTAATGACAATAATCTCATACAAGAAATCTTGATTTTTAAAATACTCAATGACACTGTCTAGGCAATGATTTTTTAAATTATTTTCTTCATTAAAACAAGGAATTATAATTGATAAAAAAATATTTGTATTCATTTATTTTATATGTTCCAATCGATAAAGCTTATATACCCCTCTTTCCCATTTTTGTATAATTTTAGCGCGGCCAAATCCAACGATTTCCCAAAGAGGATTTTTTATAGGATCACAATCTTTGGTCAATGGTTCACAAAGAACAAAGAGAACGCTTGCAACGCTTGACTTATCATCGGGTTTTATCTCTACAGATTCATTTCCCCAAAGATCAAAGAAATAGCGATAGGCGTTATCGCTGTTTGTTTTTGTTATTAACGCAAAATTGAATTTTTCTTTACCAACCTTATCCATTATAAATCTGGAGATATCAATTGTTTGATCAAGCTGCTTGTTTGCCAACCTATGAAAAAAATATGTCGGGTATGAAAAATAACAAATTATCAATAAGCAGGCAACGGGAATTGCATAACGAATTTTTGAAAAATAAATTAATATATCGGCAATTATAATAATCACGAATACATAGATTATATTTAGATAGTGAGCTTCCATTCTTCCCTTGTAAAAAACTAGACCAGCAAAAACAGAAAAGACAAACAAACTCAAAAAACGGCGAACGTTGTTTTTTGAAAAAATATTAACAGCAATATAGAACGCAATACTAAGTCGCATTAATGAATTTATAATACTTGGAACATGAAAGAGATTGGAAATTATGAGGTCGGAATCAGTTCTGATTGATGACGCAAGATGTGAAAAATCTAATCCCACCGTGTTAGCTTCGCTTTTTGTCATAAAAAAATAAAGTCCTGAAAAATTTTGAAATGAATGACGAAGCTCATAGATGATAAATGGCAACCAACCAACAATAAGACCCAGCATTAGAAAAACGGAAAGAATCAATGCGTCTTTTATTTTTATTCTGTTTTCCCAAAATAAAATGATTAGCGTGGCGGGCAAAAACAAAAAAGCGAGATAGTGCAACTGAAACAAAACGCCGAGGAGGACACCGGCAATAAAAATGTGCTTAATTTTTAATTTTGTAATTCCAAAAAATAAAAAGATGTAGAACAAAACCGAGAAAAACGGAACAGCATTGGGATTCCATGAGAAGCGATTAGATTCAATTAATATGGGTGAAATTGCATATAAAAAAGCGCTTATTACCGAAACTCCTAATGAAAATTGACTTTTGACAAATAAAAAAATGACTGCGACGGTAATCACGCCAAGACCAGCAATGAAAATCGCCGGACCGATCGGATCAAACCCAGCGAGGATTAAAAACGGAGTAATTAGATAATAATAAAGAGGCCCTAGATAAAATCCGCCGACGGACGCGACCGGGCCAAGAAGTGTGAATTTTCCATCAAGTACCATTTTTTTCACCACCCACACATCACGCCCCTGATCACCAAGGAAAATAATATAATCGCGAAGCCTATAAAACCGCAAAAAAAAGGCAAGGCAAGTAATCGCTAGTAGAATAAGAAGGTATAGATTTTTATTTTTTGTGAGAGCTATTGATTTTTTTTCCATACAACTTTGCTATAAAATACAAAATTCCAAATTAGACCAATGCCTATCCCCAAACAAGCAAAAAACCAGTCTGTTAATTGGCTTCGACCGAACATCGCTATACCAATCCCAACGGTTGCGCCTTGAATTACCAGAGAACCTAAGCTCCCAACATTATATTGAATAAATTTGCCCATCTTATTTCCTATTATTTGCCGGTCGCGATAAGTCCAGCGGTTATTCCAAATAAATCCGTTAATAATGGCAAGTTCCGCTCCAATCATAATTGCGCCAGATGGATGAATAATTTCCTTAAACAATCCATATATTATTGATTGGATTAGCGCTCCGCTTGTTCCAACGATACAAAACTTAATAAATTTAGCGTGCATCTTTGTTCTAATTTTCAAACCATATCTTAAAAGTTCATATGAATATTGAACCATATCCATTTTCGAATAACCTTTACGACGGTCGGTGAAAATGATCGGCACTTCAATAATTTTTATATTTTGCTGCAAAACCGCCTGAAGAAAGGCAGGTTGGAAAATAAAACTTTTACCGCGATGCGGTACACGGGAAAAATCAATTTTTTGCCAGACTCTTTTCCGGAAAGCGCGAAAAGAAGTGGTAAATTCATGTATCCCTAAAGCACCGAATAGTATTCTTGCTGTTAGATTTGCCGCCCAAGATAAAAATCTCCGATGCGGCTCTAAATTGTTCCCTCCTCCTTTAATAAATCTTGATCCTTGAACAAAATCATAATCTTTATTAAACGGGGCAAGCAATTTGGGGATATCAGCCGGATTATGCTGCAAATCAGCATCCATCTGAAGAACAATTTCAGCACCCAATTTATTAAAAGCATATTCATATCCTTTTACCAAACCTAAACCTAATCCTCTTTCTTTAACAGAAAGCAGTTCCACCCTATTGTCCTTTTTACTTATTTCTTCAACGATTTTTCCCGTCCCGTCGGGAGAAACGCTATCAACGATTAAAACACATATATTAAAATCAGTAATTTTGGAAATATATTTTATGACTTCACCAATTGTTGTTTCAATTATTTCTTTTTCGTTATACGTTGGTAGAAGAATAACAACTTTTCTCATCTTTATTTATTTTATTGACTTAAAGTATTCTATAGTTTTAAGTAACCCTTCCTGAAGAGATATTTTTGGATTCCAACCTACTAAACCTTTAACTTTTGATATGTTTGGTTTTCTTCTTTGCGGATCATCAGCGGGAAGGGGATTAAAAACTATTTTGGATTTACTATTTGTAAGCTTGATAATTTTTCTGGCTATGTCAAAAATTGTATACTCGTCAGGATTCCCTAGGTTAATAACCTGATTATCAGTTTTTTTGGAAAACATTATTTTCATTATTCCGTCAACCAAATCATCAACAAAACAAAAAGATCGCGTTTGCTCACCTCTGCCATTGACAGTTATTGCTTTATTCCTGATTGCCTGATTAACAAAATTAGAAATTACCCGACCGTCATCTTTCTGCATCTTGGGACCATAAGTATTAAAAATGCGAATTATTTTTGTTATCAGCTTAAATTTTCGCTGATAAACGGTCACAATGCTTTCGCCGAATCTTTTTGCTTCATCATAACAGCTCCTAACTCCATTCGGATTAACGTTGCCCCAATATGTTTCCGTCTGGGGGTGAACTTTTGGATCCCCGTATACTTCCGATGTTGAGGCAAACATGACTACAGCATTATTTTGTACTGCAAGGTCAAGGCAATTTTTTGTTCCGACAGAATTCACAAGAAGCGTTTCAATCGGATAATTCTGATAATCGACCGGCGATGCTGGCGAGGCAAAATGGAAAATATAATCAATTTTGTCTTTTAATTCAAAATCCTTGATTACATCTTGTTTAATAAACTGAAAGTTATCGCGATTTCTAAATTCTTCAATGTTTTTTTCATCACCGGTTAATAAGTTGTCCAAACAAATTACGCGATAATTGTCGTCTAGCAACCTTTTAATCAAATTTGACCCGATAAACCCGGCGCCTCCTGTAATTAAACACGTTTGCATATTTTTGTTATACTTTTTCTCGCCAATAATTTAATAAGTCTTCAAGTGTTTTTTCAAACGGAATTTCTGGTTTCCAACCTGTTTTGGCGACAAATTTTGAATTGTCTCCCAAAAGTATCGGTACATCGGATGGCCGCATACGCGCGGGATCTTTTTTAACTTGAATTTTAACCTTTGAAAGTTTAATAAGATGCTTAAGCACATCGCCTATCGACCATGCACGGCCGGTGCAAATGTTATATACTTCCCCTGGTTCACATTTTTGCGCAGCCAAATAATATGCTTTAACCATATCGCGAACGTCAGTATAATCACGTTTTGCTTCTAGATTTCCAACGAAAACCACTGGTTCTTTCTTCTTTTTTTCAATTTCGGCAATTTGTTTAGCAAACGTACTTTCAGCAAAAACTTCACCGCGACGAGGACCAGTGTGGTTAAATCCTCTTGTCCTTATGATATTAATCCCGTAACTTTCATGATACTGATAACCTAAATAATCCATTGCTAGCTTTGAAACAGCGTATGGCGAAAGCGGGCGCAAAGGATTTGTCTCTTTGATCGGAACTTCATTTGGATAAACTTTTCCGTATTCTTCTGAAGAGCAAGCGATCTGAACCGGGCATTTAAGTTCCGTTTTTCTTACCGCCTCGAAAAGATTTATCGTACCTGTTGTGTTAACTTCAATTGTGTTTGCCGGCGACTGCCAACTTGAAACAACGTATGATTGAGCAGCTAAATGAAAAATAAAATCTGGTTTAATTTCATCGATAATTTGGTAGATCGAATGCGCATCAAGAAGATCGGCTTCGTGAAGATGTATTTGATCTTTTATCTTTTCCACATTATCCATTTTGCTTCGCCAACGGCTAGTACCAGAAACTTCCAGCCCTTCGCTTAAAAGAAACTCGGCAAGATGACTACCGACAAAACCGGTAATCCCGGTTATTAATGCCTTCTTTTTCATGAATAAATTAAAAATGTAAAACTCAAAATGAAAAATGACAATGTAAAATAAAAAACGTCTTTAATTTTGCATTTTAAACAGTCATTTTGACTTTTGATTTTTGCATTTTGATTTTTTTACATATTATTTCCTTCCAACCGAATAATAAGTAAACCCCATTTTTCTCATTTTTTCCGGATCATAAATATTTCGCCCATCAAAAACAAGCGGCGTTTTTAATTTTTTCTTTAAAGCTAACAAATCTAACTGTTTAAACTCATTCCATTCTGTGATGAAAATTGCTGCATCCTTATTTTCCACACAGTTAAAAATATCATCACAAAAATGAGTATTTGAGAGAACGCGACTAGCGGTTTCCTTTGCAATTGGATCATATGCAAAAATTTCCGCTCCTTCTTTTTGGAGGAAATTAATAATTTTAATCGAGGGAGCTTCTCTCATATCGTCAGTGTCGGGTTTAAATGCAAGCCCAAGAACGGCTATTTTTTTTCCTTTCAGACTTTTAAGGTGTTTTTTAATTTTATTATTAAAATTGGCAACTGCTTGTTTATTAATCGCTTCAACTTCTTTTAAAAGTTCAAAGTTATACCCGTGCACCTCTGCAATTGCAATTAAAGCTTTTACATCTTTTGGGAAACAACTGCCGCCATAACCTACTCCGGGATATAAAAATCTTCTGCCAATTCGCCTATCAAGCCCTATTCCTTCCATGACTTTTTCCACATCCGCCCCGACTTTTTCACAAAGCTCAGCAATGGCATTGGCAAAAGAAATTTTCGTCGCCAGAAATGAATTCGCCGTGTATTTAATCATCTCCGCGGTTTCAATCGAAGTTAAAACCAGCTTGCCATCAATCGGCTTATGTGCTTCAATAAGAACTTTAAAAGCCTCTTCTGAATCTGCCCCAATTACGATTCGGTCAGGATGGAGAGTGTCGGAAAGAGCCGTACCTTCTCTTAAGAATTCCGGACAGGAAGCGCTAAAGAATTTAATATTTTTCTTTTTTACAGAATTTATGATTTCAGCTACCCTGCGATTAGTTCCGACAGGTACGGTACTTTTACATACCACGACCGCATTATTTTTAATTGATTCTCCAATTTTTTCCGCAACTTTTAAAACCTGGGTTAAATCAGCATGCCCTGTTTCCGAAGACGGTGTCCCCACGCAAATAAAAACCACCCTAGCATCTTTTACCGCTTGGGCATAATCAAGTGTGAAATTAAGTCGATTGGCTGCGAGATTACGTTTTACCAGTTCGGAAAGACCTGGCTCATAAAAAAGCGTTTCTCCCTGGTTTAATCTTGCAATTTTTTGAGGGTCTCGGCCAACACACCAAACAGTATTGCCAAGATCGGCAAAAACCGCCGCCGAAACTAAACCAACATAGCCATGACCTATAACCGCGATTATCATCGCGAATTTTTAATTTTTAATTTTAAATTTTTAATCAATTTTTAATGACTTAATGTTAAAAAATTAAATAATTAAATCATTATTTAGAAATTAAAAATTAGAAATTAGAAATTAATTTTTTTCATTTGCTCTCTAATCTGCAACAGCCCTTCCCGAAATGAATGCAATTTTATTCCCGTTGCTTTTTTTATTTTATCATTATTTAAGTTCAACTGATGCGGCCTTTTTGCCCGCCCTTCAAAAAACTTATTAAGTTTTATCTTTTTAATCAGGCTTTTATCAAAATTAAAAACTTCGCAAATTATTTCCGCTTCTTCCGCTCCGCTTAAAAAAGAATCTCCAACACAATGATATATACCAGAAAAGTTCAATTTTATCAGCTTATCTATGGAATTTGCAATATCGTCAATAAATGTGGGATGAGAGTAAAAATCTTCAATCGCTTTTAATTCTTGATCATTCTTTAACACCTCATACATTCGTTGGAAAAACGATTTTTTTGGTTCATCTTCAACTAATTTTTTATATGGATGCGCGATTCGCAGGATTATCCAATTTTTTTTGTCTAGAGTTTTCATAACCTCGTCTTCCGCCAATATCTTTGTTTCGGCATAATAATTACATGACTTTCTTTTACTATCTTCAAAATATTCAGACGATTCATCTCCAGAAAAAACAAAATCAGTTGAAATATGAATTATTTTTTTATTGAATTTTTTGCATGCCTGGGCAATATTTCTCGTTCCTAAAACATTAATTTTATAAGCCAATTCTTTTTCAGTCTCGCATTTATCAACATCGGCCAAGGCCGCCAGGTGTAAAACCCATTGGGCATCACTTTTCGAAAAAGCTTCGCTTACTTTTTTTTCATCTGTGATATCAACACCTGTTGAAAAAGAAAGATCGGTGAAAGAATATTTATCTTGAAGTAATTCCTTAATTCTGGTGCCGACTAAACCAGAAAGACCAGTTGCTAAAATATTTATATATAAATTTCTAAAACAACAACTCCTTGTCATTCCCGCCTCCGAGCGGGAATCCAGGCTCAGTGTTCTGGATCCCAGACTGAGGTCGTTAGCCTCATCTGGGATGACAAAAGAGGAGGTGCTTAGAAATTAATTTGTTTTTGATATTCGCCTGACTTCACACGTCTCCACCATTCCTGATTGTCAAAATACCATTTCACAGTTTTTTCAAGATATTTGTCAAAACTGAATTGTGGTTTATATCCTAATTCTTTGTTGATTTTTGTCCAGTCGATTGCATACTTTCTATCGTGTCCTGGCCTATCTTTAATAAACTCAATACTATCTTCTGTTTTTCCCATGATTTTTAATATTTTCCTGACAATTTCAAGATTGGAAATATCACTTGTCATTCCGCCCACACAATATGTTTCTCCAATTTTCCCGCGTTTAATCACAAGATCAATTGCCACGCAGTGATCTTCAACATATAACCAATCGCGTATATTTAAGCCGTCACCATACACCGGCACTTTTTTTTCTTCAATCAAATTAGTGATTGCCAGGGACACAAATTTTTCTGGAAATTGAAATGGGCCAAAATTATTTGAACAATTAGTGATTGTAATTGGTAAATTGTAGGTTCGGTGCGCCGCACGCACTAAATGATCTGATCCAGCTTTTGACGCCGCATACGGGCTTGAAGGATTATAATTGGTCTTTTCATTAAATTTATTTTTAGAACCAAGTTCTAAACTACCAAAAACTTCATCGGTTGAAATATGGTGAAAACGAATTCTTTTCGCAATTGCCGCATCAAGAAGAACTTGGGTACCAAGCGTATTTGTGGACACAAATTTCTGAGGCCCCACGATGGAGCGGTCAACATGGGATTCGGCGGCAAAATGGACGATAATATCCGTATCATCCGCTAGCGCTTCTTCCACTTCCTCTCCTCGCGTGATATCACCTTTTATAAATTTGTAATTTTCGTTTTTTTCAACGCTTTTTAGATTTTCAAGGTTGCCCGCATAAGTCAACGCGTCGAAATTTACAATCTCGTCGTTTGGATATTTTTTTAACCAATAGAGAATAAAGTTGGCGCCGATAAAACCCGCGCCACCTGTCACAAAAAGTTTCATATATTAATTTTACTATAATTTTCCCTTTTTATTTTCCGAACATTGGCAGAGAAAAAGGTTTTTGAAGATGTTTTAAATATAATTGAATATTTTCATAATGATCAAAAGCAAATTCTGATTCAGAAGGAAGATTGTCTAAATCGAACATTTTAACTTCCGAAGACTCGTTATCCGCTTCTTGAATCTTTTTACCAATTTCAACAATAAAGAAAAATCCAACATTTTGTCTTTCTTTTTCTTTTGAAGATGGAAAGTCTCGACGATTTGGAACATCTTTTATTCGAAAAAGGCTTATTATTTTTCCTTGATAACCAGTTTCTTCAAGAAATTCACGAAGTACTGCCTGTGAAGTTGTTTCGTCGCGATCTAAAAATCCGCCGGGAAATGCATATTTTCCACCTTGCACTAAATTAATCGCACGTTTAATAAGAAGAATCTTATTATTTTTAACAGCAATTGCATCAACTACCACATGACGAAGAAAGGTTTGACGGCCGTTTTCAAATTGACATTGAATCATAGGGCAAATAATCCTTCGACTCTCCCTCGTTTCGTTTTACTCACTCGGGATCGCTCAGGATGGAAAATAATTTTATTTAATAAAATTATTTTCCACTTCTTCAAGTGTATAATCCACCTGTTCATCTTTTAAATTTGGGTCATATGGAGGATCAGGAAGATTAATGAGCCAGGCATCCTCAGTTCCGATATTTTCAAGCCCAGTTGGCACATTTGGGGGAATGTATAATCTTTTGCGATTTTCGACGGACAAAATGTGTTCTTCGCGCTTCCCATCATAATATAAAATCACTTTCATTATGCCTTTCACGCAAACATAGCGGGCGGCGCGCACTTTGTGCAAATGATAACCCTTAAAAGCCCCGGGGCGAGCTGCAGAAAGATAGCAAAGCGTCTTTCCATTCTTGACAAACATTTCTTGAAGGAAACCATTCTCCTGACCTCTTAAATCACGAGTTGGCACTTTCTTGCATTCCTCGATTTTTACCTTATCAATTAACGATTGTCCCAATTTTCAATTTTCAATTTTTAATTTTCAATGAATTTTCAATTTTTATAATTTTCAAATTTAGTTTTCATTTCAAATTTTAAATTAAAAATTTTAAATTTTCTTTTTGTCGTGCCAGAATTTGCTGGCAGCATATAAACTCTCAAAAGTTCCGCAATCTGACCAATAATGTTTCATCTTCGTATATTGCAAGCTATTGCCATTGTCGATATAGCAATTGTTTACATCTGTAATTTCCATTTCCCCGCGACCAGAAGGCTTTATTTTGTGAATATAGCTAAACACTTTGTTGTCATAAATATAAAGACCTGTCACTGCATAGTCACTTTTTGGATTTTTTGATTTTTCATCAATATGAACAATTTTCTCGCCAGAAAAAGCCGCCACTCCAAATCTTTCAGGATCTGGTACTTTTTTTAAAAAAACCATTGCTCCGGTTTTAAAATTTTTTACATGAGGAGAGATATCCATGTCAGTCGTGTTATCTCCCAAAATTACCGCAATGTTATCATTATCAGCAAAATCTTCACAGAGTCTTAAAGCATCAGCAATGCCGCCTTCGTTTTCTTGATATAAAAATTCCAAGTGTTTAATCCCAAGCGCTTTTCCATTCCTTAAGACGCGCATGAAATGACCGGCATGGGGACCACCAGTTACAATTGCAATTGATGTTATCCCAGCATCAACCAGTGTTTTAATTGGATAAAAAATCATTGGCTGGTCATAAATTGGAAGCAAATGTTTATTTGTGGCATAGGTCAAAGGGTAGAGTCGAGTACCTAAACCACCAGCGAGAATAATCCCCTTCATAACAAATTAAAAATCAAATATCAAAGATCAAAAACACAAATTAAATATTAAAAATATTTTTGATTTTGCATTTTGATTTATACTTCATGATCGAGCGATAAGAATTGTCAATATACTGAACACAATCATCGCAAACACGATGTATTCTATCACAATTCGAAGGTGCAAGTTCTTTAAAGAGACATGGTGTAAAATTCCCCACATAGTGTATCCAAAACACATTAAACCTGCTGAAAATATTTGAATAAATTTATCGCGTCGAAAAAATAAAATACTCCAAAATCCGGCAAAAAGGATAATTAAGAGAAAAAGATAGTTCGAAATAATAAGAGTTGTCTTTTTGTTCATATTATAAAACTGATCCTGTCTTCAGAAAAGTAACCACCAAAAATAAACTGGCAAGCAACATAAAATGAGCTAAATTATAACTGGATATTCTGATAATTTTATTTTTCCAAATAATGAATCCGTCAATTATCAAAAGCAGTAGCAAAAATCCTATAAACATTAGTGAAAATTCTTTGGTGAAAATAAATTTAGTAATTGATAAATTTTTCTCTTGATTCATATTAACGGAAATATCCAGATTATTCTCGGGTTGCGCCTCTTTTACCTGAGGCGCCGTGCTGGTTTCGGGAAGAACGTTGGGAGAAACTAATGTTCCAAACATCTGGACCACCAAAGTTGTTTCTTCACCGTTTAATACCCCGTTTACCACGGCAAAACCAATGTCTTCATATTTCTCTTGTAAAATATTTGCCCGATGAGATGGGCTATCCATCCAAGCAACCACCACATCTTCTGAATTCTCAAAATCACGCGCTAAGTTTTCTCCTGCATAAATATAATCATATTTTGCATCATTAATAAATTTCCAAGGAGTTGTTCCATCCGGCGCATTATGTGCCCAAAAGTTGTTTGTAAACATATATTTGGCTTTCGCCGCGGCAGCCGATGCCAATTGTTCGTTCTTTGTTAAAGGTTTTAAACCTTTCTCAGCGCGTTTTTGATTAGTGATTATCAAAAGGTTATCTTCTTCGATATTGGTTGCATATCCCAAAACATCCCCTTTCATCTTGAGAAGAAACGGAGACGCGAATTGAAAAATCACAAAAAAAAGAAGGTACAGAAAAAGAACCGGCGCTTGAAGTGCATGGGCTTTATGATTATTGTGTTTGTGAGGAAAAAAGTGATGAATAAAATGATCGAGAGTTCGCATAGTTTAACAATTTAGTATAACAACTATTAGAAACATATTCTAGTCGTGTTCTTCAACCGTAATATCGTCAAAGTAGGCAGAAGCATCAAAAATATCATTAAATCCTTTTGGAGACAAACGGACTTCCATCTGCGTCGCTCCACTAGGAGGCTGCTTATCTATTATTGCCAGTGTCCAATCAGAAGAAGAAATAATAGTTGAATCGTCAGCTCGTTTTTGAGTTCCGGTATCTCCATACCAACCTATTCGAATAATTGATCCATTTAATCCAAGCCCACTTTTTATATATCCTGACACGCGGTATTTCTTATTAATATTTATCCCCTGAATTCGTTGATGGATTAAATATTTTGTAAAAGTATCACTTCTTACAGTCACTAAAACTGAATTGTTTCCTGAATGTTTTTCGTTCGAAATAATTGAACTGATACTTCCGCTATCGCCCCAAAAATTAATTTCATCTTCAAATCCCCCGTTTTGCAGTAAACCGGACGAAAGAGTTGGAGTTGGCGTCGGAGTAACCAAAATGTTTTCGATTGTTGGTTCTGGAATTGGAGTTTCTGTTGGGGTTACGGTTGGTTCTGGAGTCAAAGTGGGTGTAAGAGTCAAAGTTGGCGTTGGAGTTGGCATAACAATTTTTAGAATATTTGACACATCAGAATAATTAACTGCGGCGTCATGCGATCTTATTGCGGCAAAATAAGTTTTATCAATGAATAAATTGCCAATTACAAATTCTTGGGCAAACCCCGGATAATCAGGAATAATAACTGTGTTAACCGGCAGCGCATTTTGCCACCAATCATTGATTTCTCCAGAAGTTGATGCGTCAGTCACAACACTCTCCGAATATTTAATTTCAAAACCTTCGACCTTACCAGATTCAGTCGCAGCGTCTTGCGCAGGTGCCGTAAAAACAATTTCTGCTGAATCGGTTGCCACATTTTTTAAATTAAGATCGGTGATTTTTTGGGGCGGAGAGTTGTCAAAATAAATAAATTTAACTTTTGGAGTTTCTTGATTTCCTAATTCATCAGTGCTATAAAAAAACAAATTGTGCGCTCCGTGAGCTAGATTAAGAGAAAAATGATCTGCATATTCCTGCCAATTAACACTGCTTCCATCACAATCATCGACGCAATAATATCTTTGGCCATCTTCCGTTGATTCAAGATAAAATTTTGCTTTTTCATTAACGACTGTTCTTCCTGTTTGAATATCATCAAGGTAAACCCAGCTTGACATAAAAATATCTTCAGAATTTCCGGCAAAAAAATCAATTTTGACATTATCTAAATCACTTATATCATAATAAAATTGGCGCCAACCGGTTGTTTGCACCTCTCCAATCCCCGATGTTTCATCGGCACCGACTTGTAAAATCGGCTGGTCATTCACATTGACGATAAAAGCGCTTTCGTCAAATGGATAAATATCCGAAGAATATAAATTATAGTAAAAAGAAATTGTTTTTGAATCATTAGGAAAAGTGTATGAAAGCTTACTGTTTTCCCAGAGCAAACCTTCGTTTTGAGAGTTGGTTTTCCCAATTCTAATCATCTTCTCTCCCGTGTATCCTCCTGTTTGATCCAAGCTCACTTCTCCCGAAAGTCCAAAATCATCTGCCACATCTTCTGTTGTCGGATATTTTTCAAATGTTCCGTCATTAATTTGTTCGTTCATTTTGCGACGAGGTGAATTTTCCACACTAATCGTGGTTAAGGGCGGTGTTTTATCAAGTGAAAATTTCCAAATTCCGCTCCAAAGGCCGTCTTTTCCGTGGGCGTCAATTGCCTTCACCCGCCACCAATAATCGCCATCAATTAATAACGCTGCTCCCTCTGCTGGATAACGGGTTAAATAAATTCCCTCTTGAGAAATAACTTTATGAGATGGATCAAAATAAATTAGAGGATCAGCATCATAAACTTCAATTTTATAAGTTACCGGCTGGAACGAAATACCTAAAGGCTCGTTCCATTCAAAATATTGATCTTCTCTTGTTTTTAAATCATTTATTGGCCTGACTAATAACGGCGCCGCCGGCGCACCCCAAAAACCAGTGGAAAAACTGAATTTTCCCATCTTCACAGATGAAACAAAAAACGCGGCAACATACGCTATCGGAATTAAAACAACCGCGATAGCTGTAAATAGCAAGAATAATTTTGTTTTCATGGCTTTAAGCTATTCTTTTTTAAACTTTCTCCGCCAGAATTCATCAATCGGCTTTTGATATTTCTGATAAATAAAAGCGCCTAAACTTGACACGCCAAACAAAACACCAATTAATATTAACATGGTGCCGACTTCTGTTCCGGAATCACTTGATGCAATTGTTGAAGTTTTTTTACTCGTAGTGTCTCCCAAAACATTATTATTTTTTGCAATCTCTTTTTTTGTTGGAGCCAATGACATTTTTTTTGCCGGAGTTATTGTTGGAGTTGTTTTTTTCGCCGGAGTGGGAGTTTTTTTAGGCGTGGGAGTTTTTGAAGGAGTTGGAATGCGCGAAGGGACAAGAGTATTTGCAGGTTTTGGTGTATTCGTCGGAGGAATCGGAGTTCCGGTTGGGACAGGCGTGTTTGTCGGGGTTGGAGTTGGAGTCGGAGGATCATATGTTTCAAGTCTTAAATCATCAAAATAAGACTCAGCCAAGAAATCATTGGAGTTTCCTTTCACAATTAATCTAATTTCTATCTGATCTGAATCTTGGTAGCGCGGAATATCAATTAAGACCTGAGTCCAATCAGTAGAAGTTATTATTTCTGAATCCGTTGAATCTTTCTGTTTATCATCGCCACTTTTATACCAAGCAACCCTGATAATCGCACCATTTGCATTATTCCCTGTTTTTATATAACCAGATATTTTAAACTGTTTATTAAATAATTCGCTTGCGATTGAAACTCTCTGCTTTAAGCAGTAATAATAGCTAAATGAATCGCTTTTTGCTTTTAACAAAACCGATTTGCTATTATTTTTTGCTACACTATCAACAATGGTAAACTGAAATCTATCTTGATTTGCTGATCCAGCTTCCCATGGGGAAATAGTGTCTGATTCGAAATCACCGTTTTGAAGAGAATCAATTGCAAAAACCGAAGAAACTGAAAAAAGAAAATACAATATTATTCCAAAAATAAAACAGGCAGGTTTTTTTAACATTGTCTAATTAGAATTACTCGTAAACAACAACTTGATCGATACTTCCATATGAATTAATTAATAATGTTTTCTCTTTAAAAAATGGGTCGTGAATTTTGTAATCGTTTCCTTCTTTGCCTGTAACAACAACGAAATGTCCCCATTTACCAAGAGGCACATGTACAATCGCCCATTTTCCTTCATTAAGTTTTGTATCAATCAATGACCAATCAGCCGACCAATGAATTATTGGTTCATGTCCGAAAAAAGAATTTCCTACTGCTGCCCAATTAATAAGATCCCATTGATAACCATATTGATATAAAAAATAACTGCTGTTACCCGCAATTGTTCCCGGATTAACATCTTTGCCGCTTTTTTTCAAAACCATCGCAGAAGATGTAACTGCGCATCCATAATCACCCATAAACGAATCATAACAATTGGGGCAATTAGCATTTCCAATTTTTACACCGCCCCAACGACAATCTGTTTGATTAAAATAAAAATTATCTTCTGCCCATGTTTGGCAGGTATTTTGATCATACGAATATCCCAAAGAAACAACTCCTCCCATCAAATTGCTTCTTTGCGCCCTTAAATTCTCAATTTCTGCTGATAAAACTTGCTCCTCATCTTGCGTTTGAGAAAGCGCGAGTTCTTTTTCTTTAACTTGATTATTATATTCGGTCTTCCGGGCTTCAAGAATAATCTTTTCGTTTTCCAGCGCTTTTTTTTCTGCCGCCACCAATTTTTTCTGGTCACTATAACTGTTTTTCGTTTCTTGAACTCGAAAAAGAAATTTTCTATCTGCACTTTGAACCGTCTGCAAATATTTATAACGGCTCACTTTGTCAGATAACGACCCTTTAGTTAAAAAGACCATGTATGGCTTAAGCGCGCCTTTTCGATAGCTTAAATTAATCCGCCTAAGGAATAGTTTAGTGTTTTTATCAAGCCTATCTTCAAGAATAATAATTTTATTAACGAGATTTTCAACATCTTGTTTTCTCTTTTCTATAATAATTTCTGATTCATTAATCCGAAGCTTGGCCAAATATATTTGGTTATCATAGTATTCAATATTTTTTTTTAATGCCGATTCCGTTTCCTGCGCCGCTTGCAGCTTCTTTTCATATTCCTTAATTTGCGATTCTATCTCTTCGCATTTTTTCTTAAGCTCTTCCGTTGGGTAGCTGCCGCAAGATTCTGCGGCAAAAATGGGCTTAAACGAAGCTAATAAAAGAAGTGAAAAAATGGCAATTGCAACGCAAATTTTTCTCATTTTAGAAAACGGAAAACAGCAATCAAACTTGATAACCAACCTAGAATTAATCCCAAACCGATGGTAACGCCAAAATAGAGGGCATAAACTGAAGGTTCAAACACGCCTATGCTTAGATCGTTAAAAATAATATTTAACGGATCATGCCCTGATAAAATGACGGCGAGAAAAGCTGCAGTGGCAAGAAAACTACTCAAAAATCCATAAAACATCCCCTCTAAAATAAAAGGTGTGCGGATATAACTGCGGCTGGCGCCCAAAAGTTGCAAAATTTCAATCTCTTGCTTTTTAACAGCAATTTTGGCGCTGATAAAAAGAATAATTACAAAAAGAGATAAAAGAAGATGTGATCCGATGTGCTCCAGCCCAATTTCTCGAACTGCTTTTGCCCAACGCGACAAATTCCGAACTACATCTTGCTGAAAGGAAATTTCTTCAACTGCCGGATTATTTTTATAATATTTTGCAAGAGAACTTAAATCTTCAATTTTGATAGTCGAAGCTTCAATAGACGCGGGCAAGATATTGGCGGTTACCATTTCAAGAAGTAACGGGTCTTTCTTGTTTTGCTCACGATATATTTTTAAAGCATCTTCTTTTGAAACATATTTCACTTTTAAAACTTTGGGGTTATTTTTTAATTCTTTGGTAATAGATTGAATATCGCGCTCTTCAATTTTATCTTTAAGAAAAAGGGTTATCTGTGGTTTTCCTTCAAGATTACGAAGGGTTAATTCGGATACAATGAGAATCAAAGTCACCCGAGAAATCACAAAAAATGTAAGTGCCAAAACGGCAATCACCGATACGGCTTGATAAGGATAACGACGGATATGAGACCAAGCAATAGAAAACAATTTTTAATTTGAAATTCGAAATTTGAAATGAATAAAAGAAAATAATAATTTTAATTATTAAAAATTCCTATTTTTATTTTAAATTTCAAATTTTAAATTTCAAATTTTAATCTTTCTTCCAATCTCATCTTTAATCACAGCTCCTTTTTCCAAAAGAATCACCCGTTTTTTCAGCGAATTAACGATATCAAAATTATGAGTGGCAATAACCACTGTTTTTCCGGCGTCGTTTAACATTTTTAGAAGCTGGATAATCTCCCATCCGGTTGATTGATCAAGATCAGCAGTTGGCTCATCAGCCAAAATCACTTCCGGGTTGCCGATTATCGCCCGTGCAATTGTCACACGTTGCACTTCGCCGCCTGAAAGTTCTTTCGGAAAAAAATTATCTTTTCCTTTCAAACCCACAAGTTCCATAATCTCCTTGACTTTTTTCTTAACATTTTCTTGTTTTTCTCCTCTTATATTAAGCGCAAGAGCAATATTTTCAAACGCAGTACGGTCATATAAAAGCTTCATGTCTTGAAAGATAATCCCAAGTTTGCGGCGGTGCTGCCATAATTTACCTGAAGATATTTTTGGGATGTTCAATTCATTGAAAAAAATTTTTCCTGATGTTGGAAGATATTCGCGATTTAGGAGTTTAAAAAGTGTCGTTTTTCCGCAACCGGAACGGCCAACTAAAAATACAAATTCTTTATCTTGTATCTCAAAATTGACTCCGCTAAGAGCCGTATTTGTTCCAAATTTTTTAATAACGTCTTCAAATTTGATCATGGCAGGCAACTAAATTAATTTCAAATTTTAAATTTTAAATTATTTTATTTCCACCCGTCCGACATCCATCAGCCATCCGGCGGTTTTTGCTGCGTTTGTTTGACCATACACTTTAACTTTTTTTCCAACAAATTGATTGAGATCAACAACTGATGAGTTTAAATAAACATTTTGGCTCGGGCCCCCGGCGCGTTCCAAGTGATGTGTTCCCTCCCCTTCAATTCCACCTTTGACCAGTTTACCTTCCGCCGAATCGGAAAATGTCTTTTCGTCTTTAATCCCAACTTCTTTTGAAGTTTTAATTTTTTCGCCAACCATGCCATTACCTCCTTTAAATTTTACGATTCCAAAACCGCTCGCCACGCCAAAAACCACAGCAAAAAAAATAACTATCAACAAGATTCCACTCTTATTCCCTGATCTTAGTTTTGGTTCTTCCATCGGTTTAATAACTTGATCGTTATCCATATTGTTTCATTACTCAATTGTTCAATTGCTCAATTGCTAAAAAAAATAAAAATTTTTGCAATGGAACAATCGAACAATGGAACAATCGTTATTCTTTATTTTATTATATTCTAATCTCTTTTTCAATAAAGTCATCGATTTCACCATTTAAAACCTCTTCCGTTTTTGAGGTCTCAACTCCTGTTCGTAAATCTTTCACTAGATGATACGGGTGAAGGACATAATTCCTGATCTGGTTGCTCCAACCGGCAATCTTATGTTCTCCTTTTATCCCTTTTTCTAAATTTGTCTTTTTTTCCTGCGACAACAGCCACAATTTTGCTTTTAACATTTTTAAAGCGTACTCACGGTTTTGATTTTGTAATCTTTCAGTTTGACAAGTGACAACAATACCGCTTGGTTTATGCGTTAAGCGAACGGCAGTTGATACTTTGTTAACATTCTGGCCGCCTTTTCCACCGCTTCGATAAAAATCCCATTCTAGTTCTTCTTCTTTAACTTCTGTTTCTTTTGCGTTTTCAAAAAGAGGCATTACTTCAACGCCGGCAAATGAAGTCTGCCGAAGATTATCAGCATTAAATGGTGACTGGCGAACTAAACGATGAGCTCCGGCTTCATGCTTTAACATGCCAAATGCATTTTCTCCTCGAACAATCATCACGATAGACTTTATCCCGGCTTCATCCCCGCGGCTTTCATCAATTATTTCATATTTAAAACCTTTCTTTTCAAAATAACGCGTGTACATCCGATATAACATTTCTGCCCAATCACATGCTTCGGTTCCCCCTTGTCCGGCGTGGATACCAAAAAGACAATCGTAACCGTCATATGGTCCGCTTAAAAAAATTTGTATTTCAATTGCTTTATATTCTTTTTCAAACTCTTGAGGTTGATTTTCTGAAGCTAAAAGATCAAGATATTCAATTTTTTCAATTAACTTTTGCAAATCGGCAACCCGTTTCATTTTTTTTGAAGCAATCTGATAATCGGTCCAAAAATTTGATGCTTCAGATTCTTTTTGGATTGCGAAGATTTCCTTATTTATTTTTTCAAGGTTTATTTTTTCTTTAAGAGCGTCAATCTTTTGTTTTAAATCTTCCATACTTTTCTTCTCATGATTTTAATAAAAATCGTTTATAATCTAAGTGTCAAAACTTATGAAGCGTTTTCTTTTTCTTATTATAACCTTATTTCTTTTCTTTTTTACGACTAGATTCGCTTATGCGAAAGAACAGAAGACGGTTTATCTTCCAGAGAATGAAATTGTCAATAATTTATATTTTAAAACTGGAGGAACAATCACTATTGACGGCACGGTGAATGGCGAAGCATATCTTATTGGGGAAAACATTATTGTTAATGGCAATATTAACGGTGATCTCATCGCCACAGGTGTCACTGTCACGTTTAACGGCAATGTTTCTGATAATGTGAGACTTGCCGGCGGAACGGTTTCTATATCCGGGCATATTGGCAAGAATGCTTTAATTTTTGGCGGACAAACTGAGGTTGAAAAAAACGCTGTAATCCAAGGAAACCTTGTTGAATTTTCAAGAAACACCAATATTCTGGGAAAAATCGATGGAGAAGCACGAATCACGGCTGCAAACATTTTTTTCAACGGTAAAACTGGTCAAAATGCGAAACTTATCTCGAATAATATATCTTTTGGTAATAATTTTTTAGTTGGCGGAAATTTAGAATATCAAGCAGTAAATCAGATCGCATCATTAAAACCTCAAGTTAAAGGAAATGTGGTTTTCGTTAAAAGAAATGGGCATCTGCCAACAACGAATCTTAAACAGCTTGGATTGAAATTAGTATCTCTTATTTCGTGGATAAATTACCTGTGCTCGTTGATCATTGGTTTTCTTTTAGTTTTTGTTTTTCCAAAACAATTCAGCAATATTAATAAATTCTTGGCAGAAAAACCATTGGCGTCTTTCATTTTTGGCCTAGTTTTTTACTGCCTTATCCCTTTTGGGTTAATAATTTTAGGTTTAACAATTATCGGCATTCCTCTCGCGTTTTTATTTATATTTTTACTTGTTCTTTTGATTTTTGTGAGCCGCGTGGTGGTGGGTCTTTTGATCGGCAGCCGGATTTTAAGTGATGGGGAAAGCAAATTTTTGCCGCTTCTTTTGGGGCTGACGATTCTGCAAATTGTCTCACTCATTCCCTATCTCGGGCTTATCTCTAAGGTTTTAATTGTCATCCTTGGCTCCGGCGCCGTTCTTCTTTCAAAGCTCGGAAAGTATGCGAAGTAACTTAAAGGTATTTATTTATCTTCGCGCTCTTTTTGACTTTGGCAAACCAATCGGAAAAAGCTTTACTTGTCTTTTGCTGAGTTAATTGGTCTTTAATTTGCGTCTTCACCGCAGCTGTCAATTCTTCACCATAATTTGCCTGATTTTTTTCATATTCATCATTTATCTCTTTGTCCGACACTTTTACCGGCCCCCCGATGATTTTTTCAATCGTTAACTGCAAATTTATTTGGTTAATCAAATCGTCGCGAGTCATTCCCTGCATACCTAGCATTTGATCAAGCCCTTCCTTACCTTTGAATCGTGCCTCAAGGTCTTTAACACTTTTATCGATGTCTTTTTGAGAAACAATAATATTTTTCTTTGCCGCTTCCTGACGGATTAGAGCCTCGTTTACCATCTCGTCAATCATTTGGCTCCCAAATCTTTTTTCCAGTTTCTGCCACAGAGTCAATTTGAAAATTGGCTGGCCATTAACCTTAGCCACCATAATTTGATTGCCATATTTTTGAACTCCAAGATAAATCGCCACGGCAACCAGAATAAAAACGGCGGCAAAATAAAAAAGCTTTGAAGAAACACGTGGAGAAGCGGTTGGAATTTCGGTCACCTGAGGTTCTTGTTCTTCTGTTTGAGAAATTTCCCCTTGGACATTTTCTTGCTTTTTAACAAGGAGATTTTTTTGTTTCTTATTTAATTTTCTTTTGGAGCTTCGAGTTTTTTTTCTTGACATATTTTTATAATTTTTGGGCAGAAATTTATATTAATAATATTAATTATTACTTATAATATCATAAAAAGTAAAATTTGGAAATAAGGGAATTTCTATTTCCAATCCGGGGTGTAATATTTTTTGCCCTTTAAATTTTTTGGCAAATATTCTTGAACAATCTTTTTGCCGGTTTGTTTTTCCACAAGCCACGGATAACGGATATGATTTCTACCATAACCCATTTTTTTCAGTAATGAAGTTCTCGCATTCCTTAAATGAAGAGGAATCGGATCAACTTTCATTGTTTCCAAATCTTTTAAAGCTTGCTGAATTCCGCAAGTCGCCGCAATTGATTTTTTCGCAGTTGCAAGATATGTGGCAGTTTGCGCAAGAATAAGAGATGATTCCGGCATGCCAACCATGTGTACAGCCTGCATACAGCTTGTTGCCACGACAAGCGCCGTCGGTTGAGCATTACCAATATCTTCAGAGGCAAAAATCACCATTCGGCGCGCAATGAAAATCGGATCCTCTCCCACCTTTATCATGCGGGCCAAGTAGTGCAAAACCGCATCTGGTTCGCCGCCACGCAGTGACTTAATGAAGGCGGAAATTGTGTCGTAATGATTTTCTCCTTTTTTGTCATAACCAATATATTTTTTTTGTAAAACTTCTTCAAGAAGAAACGTTGTTATTCGCGTATTTAGCTCCACTGACATTTCTATTGCATTGATTGCTTTTCTTGCATCACCCGCGGCATATTCAATTAAAAAATCACGCGCATCTTTTTCCAATACAATTTTTTTATTCGTTTTTAAAATTCTGTCAATGAGGATTTCTGTTTCTTTATCGCTTAGCGGATAAAGCACATAAATTTGCATACGCGAGAGGAGCGGCCAAATCACTTCAAACGACGGATTTTCTGTGGTAGCACCGATTAAGACAATTGTGCCGTTTTCCACGTGAGGAAGAAAAGCATCTTGTTGAGCCTTGGAAAAACGGTGAATTTCGTCGATAAATAAAATCGTCTCTTTATTCTCTTTTACAATTCTTTCCTTTGCCCGCGCCACAACTTCTCGCACATTGGCAACTCCGGATGAAACAGCTGAAAAAGGTTCGAAATAGGCGTTTATATAGCTTGCGGCAAGCCGCGCCAGAGATGTTTTTCCACAACCAGGCGGTCCCCACAAAACAAACGAAGTAATCCGTCCGCTTTCAATCAACCGCCGTAATGGTTTGTTTTTACCAATTAAATGTTCTTGGCCTATAAATTCATCAAAATTTTTCGGCCTCATTTGTTCAGCAAGAGGAATATTATTCATAAAAATATAAAAAATTGCTACTTTCCAAAAGCAATTCTGTCGGGAACGGCATCAGGCGCCAAAAATAAAGATGCCGGCGAAATGTAATAATCGCCAAATTTTTCATTAATTTTATCCAGCGCCTCGGTTAATTTACTTTTTCTTGCCGCATTTTCAAAAAGTTCACCCTGCAAGATATCATTTTTTATCACATTGAAACAAGAGACGGCGATTTCCCGCACGCCGGAATCTATGCTTATTTTTTTAAATATTTCTTTTGCCCGCGTGTATAAATCACGAGAATTAAAAACGTAGCTACTGAAATTCTCACCATGGTGGAAAAAAGAATGGTCAGCATAAAAAACCGCGAGATGCACGCCTTTTGCCTGTTTTCCTGCCTCTCTTAACCTTTTCCCCATTTTTTCTGTGAGCTTTTGCAAGATCGGCAAGATAATTTTTTTGTCGCTTGTTGCGCGCGGCAGAACATATTGTGCGCCAAAACTTTTTTGCTCTGATTTTATGCTGTCAATTTCAAAACCATGAAGCCGCAAAAACCAATAATAGCCGCAGATCCCATTAAACGCTGCCTTTAATCGGGAAATCGGCGAGCAATACATGTCAACTATGTTTTTAATACCAACGCTATGCAATCTTATTGCATTTCTTTTTTTAATCCCGCATAAATCCATTAACTTCATTTTTTGAAAAATTTCTTGATGATTATTTTTATTAATTTCGACTAGTCCGTCTGGTTTTTGTAAATCCGAGGCAACTTTTGCCAAATAGCGATTGGTGGAAATGCCAATCGAAACAGTTAAACATTCCCCAATTTCTTTTCTAATTCGTGCTTTTATCTCACGCGCGGTTTTGACCATGCCAGCACGAAATGCCGGATAACCGTTTAGATCCAAAGCAAACTCGTCAATTGATTTGGCAACCGGATTTTCCGTGTAGGTTTTCAGAATATTTTTTAATTTCTTGTGAACCTCGCGATATTTCGGCGGATCAGTTTCAAGAACGATTAACTGCGGACAAAATTTCCGTCCTTCGAAAACCCGCATGCCGGTTTTCACTCCCAATTTTTTGGCTTCAGCCGATGCCGCTAAAATGCAACCGCGATCAGTTTTATAGGCGGCGACAACCACTGGCTTGCCGCGGATGGCGGGATTATATAGTTGCTCTACGCTGGCAAAGCAAGAATTAATATCAAGATGCATAACCGTGGGAGAAACCGAATTAAATCCAAACATAGTATATTTAATTAAACCCCAAATAAAACCCAAAGTCAAGATCGAACTATATAAAAAAAATTAATTAGTATAATTAGTTTTATAGAATATGTATTTTCAAGATCGCCGCGAAGCCGGTAAAAAAATTGCCGAATGTTTAAAAAAACATCAAGGAGAAAATGCAATAGTCTATGCTCTCCCCCGCGGTGGGGTAGTGACGGGAAAAGAAGTGGCGGAGAATTTAAAAATACCGCTTGATCTAATTGTGACGCGTAAAATTGGCCATCCGTCCAATCCGGAATACGCAATTGCCGCCGTTTCTGAAAATGGCGAGTTAGTTGCTAATGAAAATGAAGTTTCGCAAGTTGACAAGCTTTGGTTTAAAGAAGAAGTCACACGCCAAATTGCGGAAGCAAAAAGACGAAGAAAAAAATACTCCGTTCATGATTTTTTGTCTCCTAAAGATAAAATTGCCATTCTTATCGATGACGGCATTGCAACTGGACTAACGATGTTGTCTGCCATCGCCGAATTAAAGAGATATGCGCCGAAAAAACTTATCGTTGCAATTCCCGTTTGCCCCGCTGACTCAGCCGAAAATATCAAAAAACAAGTTGATGAATTTGTCTGCTTAAATATTGACCCTAAATATCTTGGCTCGGTGGGAGCTTATTATTCAAGTTTTCCGCAGGTGGAAGACAACCAAGTCATTGAAATTTTAAAGGAAATATGAAAAAAATTAATAAAGATTGGTTTTTTAAAGAAGTTCCTTTTTTCCTGAGGTTCATCTTTATTTATGTCCGCGGCGATATGATTATCCTTTTTCCCTTTTTGCTTATCATCTTAATAATGGCATTTTTTTCATGGAAACTGGCTCTAATTTTATTTTTAATTTATGCGGCAATCCGAAATTTTGGGGAAATGATTTATTGGCTTCTTCAGCAATTCGGAGAAAAAACATATCGGCCGCGTGATTTCGGTTTAACTAATTTAGATAACAACGCAATTTATATTTTGTATCAAACTTTTTCCCTCGCCTTTTGCGCAATTTCTATTTTTTTACTTGTACTTTTATTTTTTTGAGATATTCTTTTTTGCTTATTAAATCTTTTTTGTCAGCAACTTTGTCGATAAATTCCATTCCATTTAAATGATCAATTTCATGCTGAATGACACGAGCAAGAAGTCCGCTGGCTGATAAAGAAAATTCAATACCATTTTTATCTTGAGCTCTGATTTTAACTTGTTTTGGACGTTTCACGAGACCAAAAATTTGAGATTTTTTCACACTTCCACAACCCTCATAAACTACGTTTTTCTCTTCGGATTCCCAAGTGATTTTTGGATTAATAAAAATTCGGAGTTTATCAACTTCTTGAGGGTTTCGAAACTTAGTTTTTCGAACTTCTGTGATAAACATTTTAAGCGGTGTGCCTATTTGCGGCGCGGCAATGCCAACCAAGTCATGAAATCTCATTGAATCAATTAGGTCTTTAATGACTTTTGTCACCTCAGGTGTGCAAAAATTTTCCACCGCTTGAACTTTTTGTTTTAGTAACGGGTTATCGATTTGGATTAATTTTTTGATGATCATATTTTATTAATTGTTAACTACTCTTTTAATTCCTAATACCGGCGTACCAAAATTAAGGAGTAATCCTAATTGAATATCCGCCGCTTTCAAATAGGACAACAATTGATATTTATGCAAATCTTGAGTTTCGCCGGTCGCTTTTAATTCAAGTATTAATTCATCGTTTATCAAGAAGTCGACAATATGGTAGCCGACAATACACTTATTCCACCTGACGGTTATTTTATACTCGCGATCAATTTTTAGCTTGGTTCTTTTTAGTTCCAAATACATGATTCTCTGGTAAATTTTTTCGGCTAAACCGGGACCAAGTTGTTTGTGAATATTGATGGCAATTCCAATGATCTGCTGGGTTAATTGATTAGAACTCGAGTTGTCGGTATAACTTTGAATACTTTTCTTGGCAACACAGAGACGCAGAATAATCGGAGGCGCAGAAAAGAAAAAACCCTTCTGTGTCTCAATCCTAATTCTGTGTTTCTGCGTTGCCTTGTTTTGTATTCGGGTTTAAGATTAATTTGGATAGTGACATTTCTTATATTTGCGGCCACTTCCGCACCAGCAGGGATCGTTGCGGCCGAGTTTATGTTTTGAATTTTGCGCTGGAGCGGACTTAGACGTTTCACCTGTGATTTGTCCAGCATTTGTTTGAATTCTTTGCGGCCTCACCACCTGCGGATTTTGCGTCACTTGGACTTTAAAAATGCGGTGGGCAATTTCGCTTTCAATGTTTCCCATTAATTTTTCAAACATGTTAAAAGCCTCGGATTTGTATTCAACGAGCGGATCCCGCTGGGCGTAACCGCGAAGACCAATGCCTTCCCTCAAATCATCAATTTCTTCCAAATGGTCTGTCCACAAATTATCAATCACCTGAAGGCAAACCCATTTTTCAATATCGCGCATCAATTCTCCTCCAAGTTGTTTTTCCCGAAAATCATAAGTCTGGCGGGCAATGTTATTTAAAAACTCAATTAGTTCTTCTCTTGCATATTTTTCTTTAATGCCTCTTTGCATTTCGTGCTTCGAATTTTCGTCAAAGGGAATAATTGTCGCAAATTCATCAATAATTTGTTTTTTCTCACCTTCTGTAAACCCGCCTTGAGAATAGGCGGTGACTATATTCTCAATTTCTGCAGAAATTTTGTCCATAACATATTTATTTAATGATTGATCTTTTATTTCTTCACTATTCTCATTAACTCCCAAAAACTTGCGCCGGAGTTTATAAATAATTGTCCTTTGCTTGTTCATTACGTCATCATATTCAACCAAATGTTTACGGGAGTCAAAATGAAAACCCTCAACTTTGACTTGTGATTGCTCAATGGCACGGTTAACCATCGGGTGAGAAAGAGGGATTTCCTCCGGCATTTTAAAAACGGTCATTAAATTTGCCACTTGGTCGCCGCCAAAAACCCGCAGCATCTCATCTTCAAGCGAAACAAAGAAACGGGAAGTCCCAGCATCGCCTTGCCGGCCTGACCTTCCTCGAAGCTGATTGTCAATGCGGCGAGATTCATGGCGCTCTGTGCCGATAACAAAAAGTCCGCCGGCGGCTTTTGTCTTATCATCCAAAACAATGTCAACACCGCGACCAGCCATGTTGGTGGCGACTGTGACGGCTTTAAATTGTCCAGCTTTAGCAATGATCGCCGCTTCTTTTAAATGATTTTTTGCATTTAGTACTTCATGGGGAATTTTTTTGCGTTTCAGCAAACTGCTCACATCTTCATTGTGTTCAATTGAAGTTGTGCCGATTAAAACCGGCTGGCCTTTTGCGAAGCATTCTTCAACTTGGCGGGCTACGGCGGTGTATTTCGCTTTAGTTGTTTTATAAACCATGTCCGGCAAATCGCGTCTTATCATTTGACGATGAGTTGGAATAACATTGGTTTCTAAATTATAAATTTTGTGAAATTCTTCAGCTTCAGTTTGGGCGGTTCCCGTCATACCAGCCAATTTTTCATACATGCGAAAATAATTTTGGAGGGAAATTGTCGCCAAGGTTTTACTTTCCTGTTGCACGGCCACGCCTTCCTTAGCTTCAATTGCCTGATGAATTCCTTCGGAAAACCGGCGGCCTTCCAAAATCCGGCCGGTGAACTCGTCAACAATCATCACTTCGCCTCCCCGCACAATGTAATCTTTTTCGCGCCGAAACAAATATTCAGCCTTCAGTGCCGCTTCAATGTGGTGAACCGCGGCGAAATCTTTTTCATAAATATTTTCAATTCCTAAAAGTTTTTCAATTTTCAAAACTCCATGGTCAGTCAAAGAAATTGTGCGCAATTTTTCGTCTACTATAAAATCAAGCCCACGGCTAAGTTTGCGAACAATTGTGGCATACTGAGCATATTTTCTGGGTGCTTCTTCATCGGGAACAGAGATCACATGAGGAGTACGCGCTTCATCGATTAAAACCGAATCAACTTCATCAACAATCGCGAAATAAAAACCACGCTGGACCAGTTCTTCAATTGACGTTGCCATGTTGTCACGCAAATAATCAAAACCAAATTCAGAATTAATGCCATACGTGATATCGGCTTGATACGCTTCTTTTCTTGTGATGGGACGCAAATGTTTTAATCTTTCGTCGGTTTGTGACTCGTCATCAAATTCTGGGTCAAAAATAAACTGCGCATCATTAATGATGGCGGCACATGTCGCGCCAACTGCGTGATATATCGGACCCATCCAACCGCAGTCCCGCCGGGCCAAATAATCGTTAACTGTCACAAGATGCACGCCGCGCCCGCTTAAAGCGTTGAGGTATAACGGTAAAGTGGCAGTTAGAGTTTTTCCTTCACCGGTTTTTTGCTCAGCAATTTTCCCCTCATGAAGCACAATTCCTGCCAAAAGTTGGACATCAAAATGGCGCTGATTTAAAACGCGCCGCGCGGCTTCCCGCACACAAGCATAAACTTCAGGGAGTAGGCTATCCAGTGTCGCGCCTTTTGTTTTTATTCTCGCTTGGAATTCTTGCTTCTTGTTCTGCAGTTGTTTATCTGTATATTTCTTAACTTTTCCTTCCCACGAGTTTATCTCCGCCACCCGCGGCTGAATTTTTTTCAACTGTCTCGAATTAGAATCAAATATTTTGGAAAAAATATTGAACATCTTCCTCGCTGTCATTCCCGCGCTATAGTCCTCTTGAGGAAAAGCGGGAATCCAGAGTTTCTATTTATTATTATAATAATATTGCTAAATTAATATTTAAAAATCATGGAATAAATTTATCTTTTGGTAAACTGGGACTATGAATTGCAAAAAGTTTCGAATCATCTAGAACATCCATTGCAATTATATTGCCAACATCAATAAAAATAAATTCTCCTCCACTCAAAATGATTTCCTTATCATTAACGACGTATTTCACCTTCCCAGATAATAAAATCACTACCTCAACTTTTTCTTTATGAAAGTGGGGTTTTGTCTTATCACCTTTTTTATGTTCCTTATACAAAATTTCAATTTGATCATTTTTTCGAGGATCACCTTGATCATAAAATGATCCAATAATCCATCCTCCACATTCTTGCGGATTATTATATTTCCCGACAAAATATTTATTTTTCAACAGAAAATGAAGTCATATACTTTAATGATTTAAATCATTAAAGTATCCTAACTCAGTTTTTACGTTATTAACCTTCACGATGAGACACGAGAGGTCGCGCGTCTCTACAAAGATAAAATAAACTTCTTATATTTTACCTTGTTTTGCGAGCAAAATCACCTTATTGCCGATGTTTTGATAATAATCTTTAATTTTAAAATTCATCTCTTTCTGCCAACTGTCAAGATTTTGATAATATTCGTCTGTCTCTTTTTTAAATTTTGGCAAATATAAACGGTTTATTATTATATATCCCTTATCATCAGTCATGCGGATTACGTTTTTTAAAAGTTCTTTTTCCGTGAATTTTTTCGGCATTGAGTCCCCTTGAAACGTGTCAACAAACACCAAGTCAAACTTATTCTCTGTTTTCTTCACAAACAAATATGCATCATCAATAATTACCTTTAAGTTTTCACGTTTTAAAACGTGAAAATATTTATTGCCTAAGTTAACCATCACGGGGTCAATGTCAACGCCAGTAATCTTTACATTAGGATTTATTTTTGTAAAAAGCTCTACAAGTGTACCGCCAGCCAGACCCAAAATTAAAATTTGTTTTAATTTGAAATTTGAAATTTGAAATTTGAAAATTACGCGCTTAAATAGCGCGTCTGCCCATCCGCCGCTTTGGTGAACTTGGCCGGCTTTTAAAATATATTTATTGCGAAATTTGTAAACGGAAATATTCCCGCTAAATTTACTATTTTGGGTTTCGATTAGTTGGGGAAAAAGATATTGAAGAAAATTTTGAAAAAACAGTAACAAAATCAAAAATCAAATATCAATACATTCGACAAGCTCAATATTGATGCTGAGCAAAGTCGAAGCATCAAAAATTAAAAATACAAATAAAAGATTAAAAATGAAAAAATCCACAAGAGCTCTAAGAACTCTGGATTCCCGCTCGGAGGCGGGAATGACACGCAAGATATATTTTTGATTTTTAATCTGTATTTTTGAACTTTGATTTTTGAGTTTTGATTTTATAAAACCGGCCATTCGATCTTCCCTTCTTTCGTTTGATTAATCTCCATTACTGGTATTAAAATGCGGGGCGAAGCCACGGCCGTGTTGTTCAACGTGAACACATGCTTTATTTTTCCGTCTTTTGTTTTGTAGCGAATATTAAGCCTGCGGGCTTGAAAATCCGTCATCAACGAACAAGACATTGTTTCGCCATAACTTCCGCGGCTCGGCATCCAAGATTCAATGTCATATTTTTTAAATTGCGGCTCGCCCATTTCGCCTGTGGCAAGATGCATCACGCGATACGGAACTTTCAACGCCTGCAAAATTTCCTCTGAATTATTTAATATTTCATCAAACATCGACAATCCTTCGTTTAAATCCGCTTTACAGAAAACTACTTGTTCAATTTTCCAAAACTCATGGACGCGGTATAAACCCTTCGTGTCTTTTCCATAACTTCCGGCTTCGCGGCGGAAACATGGAGAAAATGCCACAAACTTTTTTGGTAAATCTTTTTCTTCCAAAACTTCGTCGGAAAAATATGCGGTCACCGGTGTTTCTGCGGTTCCTGCCAAATATTGTTTATCTTTTTCTAAATTATAAACTTCCTCGCGTCCCCACGGAAATTGGCCGTTGCCAAAAAAGGCAAATTCTTTTGTGAGCGCTGGCGCAATAAGCGGCGTGTAGCCTTTTTTAATTAAAAGGTTAAATGCAAAAGACAAAATTTTAAATTGCATTGCCGCCGCTTCATTTTTCAAAAAATAACCGCGAAACCCCGAAACCTTGCTCCCTCGCTCAAAATCGACTAAATCATTAAGTTTGGCAAGCACTAAATGATCTTTCACTGGAAAATCAAAGTGCGACACTTCTCCCCATTTGCGAATCTCGACATTTGATTTTTCGTCTTTGCCAATTGGCGTACCTTCAATGTAGACATTGGGGACGGACAAAAGTAAAGTTTGTAGCTTGTAGTCAGTAGTCTGTAGAAGAGACTCAAGTTCTTTAAGCTTATCTTTAATTTCGCGGTTGCGCTGTTTTTCTTGTTCGGTTTGATCTTTTCCTTTTCCGGAAATACGGTTTCGCTGCGCACGTAACTCCTCAATTTCATGGAGCAATTTTCTTTTTTCTTCATCAAGTGCAAGAAGTTTATCAAAATCAACCTCTCTCCTCTTATTTTTAGTACATTCTTTTACATAATCTAAATTTTGTTTTATAAAATCAATACTCAACACCTAAATTAAATCAAAATGCAAAAAGGGATTTCTCTTTTTGTCATCCCGGGCTTGACCCGGGATCCAGTGTTCTTCCTAAAATTAATAAGGACTCTGGATCCCCGCTTTCGCGGGGATGACAGGAAAATCAACATCCTGTATTTTTGATTTTTGATATTTGATATTTGATATTTGATATTTGATATTTGATTTCTTGGATCGCTTTGTATCTATGATTATACTTCACTGTCTCCTCCCATGTCAGCTCATCTTCATTATAGAATTTTTTTATCTCTGGAATCCATAATAGGCTGCGAAAGGGAAAACCGGTGAAACGATTTTCAGAAGGGGTTTCAGCAATGATGCCGGAAATTGATTCTTGGGCATATAACTGTAGGGGCGCGGTTCCCGCGCCCATGGGCGGCTCGCCTCGCGTCGAAGCGGGCGGAAGGCCGCCCCCACAAATATACAAACATAAACACGCAGTCAATTTTGCTTTTCTATTACCAGCGCCCTTCATTTTCTCTAAACAATAATCTATCAACTCTTTATCACTCGCCTCATGCACACCGTCAATCCAGCGCCGCGATTTCACTCCCGGTTCTCCATTAAAAATTTCTATTTCCAATCCTCCGTCATCGGCAAGAGATATAATTTTAAATTTTTTCGCATAATACGCGGCTTTTATTCGTGCATTTTCTTTAAACGTTGCGCCCGTTTCTTCCGGCTCTTTTACTTTTGGAAAGTCGGAAAGCGATAATAATTTTAAGCCGGGCATTTGCAAAAACGCGCTAATTTCTTTAAATTTGCCCGGGTTTTTTGTGGCTATTAATAAATTCATGTTATAATTTGCTCCATGAGTAAAACGCAACGGGTTTTTAATTTAATTCTCATTTTAACATTCTTCGCTGTCGTTGTTGCTTTCCCAAAAAATGTGCGCATTAAATTTAATATTGGAAAAATAAAAGTTTATCAAACATTTTCTTCGCCAGATGTTAATTTCACTTTCTTAGGACAAAATTTTAAACGTGATTTGGAAATTAAAAAAGGTCTTGATTTGGCTGGCGGCTCACAACTTGTTTTTGAAGCCGATATGAAAGGCATTGCGCAAAACGCTCGCCAAGACGCACTCAATGCCACGCGCGACAACATTGAGAGGCGCGTGAATTTATTTGGCGTCGCCGAGCCTAACATTCAGACTTCACGCCTTCAGGACAAATTCAGAGTGATTGTGGAACTTTCAGGCATAACCAATACGGAGGATGCAATTTCTTTGATTGGAAAAACGGCAGTTTTAAATTTTCGTCTGGAAGAAGCAAGCCCGTCAGCCGCAACTAATGATCCTCAATTTGGTCCTTATAAAATTTTAACCAAGCTCACCGGAAAAAATTTAAAAAAGGCAAGTGTTGTTTTCGATCAAAACACGGGATCTCCCCAAGTATCTTTGGAGTTTGACAAAGAAGGCACTCAGTTTTTTGCAAATATCACCAAAAATAATGTTGGCAAATCTTTAGCGATTTTTTTAGACGATCAAATCGTGTCCGCTCCCCGCATCAATCAAGCAATTCTTGGCGGCAATGCAGTTATTTCTGGAAATTTCACGCTTGACGATGCGAAACGTTTAAGCACTCAACTTAACGCCGGGGCGCTTCCAGTCCCAATTAAACTGGTTTCTCAAAACACGATTTCTCCAACCCTTGGCGTTGATTCTATTAATAAAAGTGTTCGCGGTGGACTTATCGGCTTAAGCTGCGTAACGATTTTTATGATTGTGATTTACGGCCGTCTTGGCTTTTTGGCAGATTTATCACTTTTAGTTTACGGTGTACTTTCACTTGCCATTTATAAATTAATTCCCATCACGTTAACTTTGCCTGGCATTGCGGGCTTTATTCTTTCGGTCGGGATGGCGGTTGATTCAAACATTCTAATTTTTGAGAGATATAAAGAAGAATTAAAAAAACGGCAAAATCCTGTTTCCGCAATGGAAATGGCTTTTGGACGAGCATGGGATTCAATTCGCGACGCCAATTTCACAACGCTTTTGGTATGCTTTATTTTATTTAATCCATTAAATTGGTCATTTCTCAACATTTCCGGCATGATCCGCGGATTTGCTTTAACTCTGGCGCTTGGCGTTCTAATATCGCTTTTTACAGGACTTGTCGTCACAAGAACATTTATCAGAATGTTCTATAAAAAATAATTATTATGAAATTTACAAAATATTTATTTGTCTACGCTTTTATTTCATCGCTTGTTATAATTCCGGGCATGTTTTTTCTGTTGCGTTTCGGGCTCCGTCTTTCTGTTGATTTTACCGGCGGGTCTTTAATCGAATTCCAGATTAATAAAAAATATACAAAAATAAATCTTGAAAAATATTTAATTTCCGGTAAAACGTCCTATTCTTCCTTGCAAAGTACTAGTAATCAAACATATATTTTAAAAACCGCGCCGATTGATGAAAAAGGGAAACAAAAAATATTAGGGGGGATTAGTAAAAAATTTTCAGGTGTTAAAGAAGTGAGATTCGAAACGGTTGGGCCTCTAATCGGCGCGGAACTTTTACGAAAAGCTTTAATTGGAGGAGGATTGGGAATTCTAGGAATTTTGGCATATGTCGCATATGCTTTTAAAAATTTTAAATATGGTGCGTCCGCAGTCCTCGCGCTTTTTCATGATTTGTTGGTTTTGACTGGGGTATTTGCAATTTTGGGAAAGCTTCTGGGAATTGAGGTTGATTCATTGTTTGTGACGGCACTGCTCACCACAATGTCTTCTTCAGTTCATGACACAATTGTGGTTTTTGATCGCATCCGGGAAACTAAAAGGCTTCATGCTGGGCTTTCGCTTGATGATACAATTAATTCTGCTATGTCCCAAACCATGGTTCGCTCGCTTAATAATTCGTTAACGATTATTTTTATGCTTTTGGCATTATTTTTGCTTGGCGGCGAAACAGTCAAATGGTTTGTCTTTGCCCTTCTTGTTGGAACAATAACTGGTACTTATTCTTCGCCATTCGTGGCAACCCCGATTTTATATTTTTGGGAAAAAATGGAAAGGAAAAAAAATACTAACTAATGCTATCCAATTAATTTTTATTTATTAGTATCTCTGGCGGGGATGGTTAAAACCCCTCGCCTTCAGGCGAAGTAAGATTTTTATCGTTCTTGTTTGATATGGTAAGATACGGAAATGAGATTATATCGATTGGGAGCGCATACAAAAACAGATCTTAAGGTTCAT
>JBGSIU010000035.1:0-17467 GCA_041742375.1 Patescibacteria group bacterium | reverse complement strand
CAATGATCAAACAACAACCGATCAAATACGAAAATACATTCAAAATCAAAAAGGGGAAAACTTAAAATTAACTAAAAACAACGCCAAGCAGCTGAGGATGTTCTAGAAATCCGCCCAGCTCGCTGGGCGGATTATTTAATAGAATTTAGCTTAGAACTGCGGGATCCCGAAAATCTAAGCCCTTTTAGCTTAGTGGTAAAGCGACAGTTTTGTAAACTGTTGACGTCAGTTCGATTCTGACAAAGGGCTCAAAAATTAATCAAAATTTATTAAAAGCAGGGATGCCGGAGTGGACAATCGGAGCAGTCTGTAAAACTGCCGCTCGAAAGGGCTACGAAGGTTCGAATCCTTCTCCCTGCACACAAATCTAGTTAAGAGGTAGATGAAGAAGATTGAATAAGAATTGAATAGGCAATCCAATGATTTTGCCGAGAGAAATAATTTTATTTGGCAAAAGGATAATCATTGCAAGTAAAATTAAGCCATATTGTTTTGTGTCTTCCCATTGTTCTGCTGCGTTATGAGGCAAAAGCCCCAAAACAACCGAATATCCATCCAGTGGATAAAAAGGAATTAAATTAAAAAAGGCCAAAATCAAATTAATTTTAATAAATGTAATAATAAAGCCGGAAATGTAAAAAAGAGCAGGAGTTGGTAAGAAAAAGTAATTTATTGCATGAAAAATGATTGCCAAAATCACGGATAAAATAATTTGAGACGCGGGGCCGGCAAGAGAAATAAACAAGTTATCGCGGCGGGGATTTTTTAAATTATAAGGGTTAACCGGCACAGGGCGTGCCCAGCCAAATCCAAGCATAATCATCGCGATCAGCCCGATTAGATCGATATGGGCAATTGGGTTGAGAGTTTTTCGTCCCGCAAGGCGGGCGGTTGGATCCCCAAGATAATCTGAAAGAAAAGCATGAGAAAACTCGTGCAGAGAAATGGAAAAGAGGAAAAGGACAATTGTTAATAAGTCGATCATTCTCTCTTATTTTACCATGAAGGTGTGATATAATTTTAAACAGACGATTGTAATACTGACAAGTATTTTGTATATCGTATTTCGTATATTGTATAAAAATAAAATATACTAAATACAAAATATTATATACGATATACTCTTTTAAGAGTGAACATTTGCGATAATTGCCAAAAAGGATTAATGCGCGGGAATAAGGTTTCTCATGCAAAAAACCGGACAAAACGGGTTTTTATGCCTAATTTGCATTCAGTCAGCGTGACGACTTACGGAGTGAAGAAAAAAATGAAACTATGCGCAAAATGTGTTCGCAAGCTCAAAAATAAAAATCAAAAATAAAAATTATAGAGAGGACGGTTTTACTTCAGATTTACCTTCAGGTTTCACGAGATCAATCTTCAAAACCTCTTTTTCCAAATGATATTTGATAATTAAAATACGTTTATTTGTGGCGTCAGTGGTCCAAATTCCCGGCCAAGGAAAAAAAGCGCGTGCCTTCCGGTCAATCTGAAGAGAGAGATTTTTGTCGCCTCGTGTTGCTTTTTGTAAATCCTCAAAAGGAATAAATCCATCTTGTTTAGAAAATTTTTTAGTGGGGGAAATAAGGGAATTAGGGGAGTTTTGGGGGGTAGGGGAAATTTTGTTATCTAAGTATGCAGGTAAAATCTCAATTAATTTTTTGGCGCCTAGGAAAAACAATTTTTCGCCAAGAGATTGAGCTGTGTCATTATATTCAATGGGAAATTTTTCCTGAGCGATGATGGCTCCTGTATCCACGCCTTCATCCATTTTGATGATTGTCACGCCGCTTTCTGAGTCGCCGTTTAATATCGCAGTTTGAAGAGGAGCCGCACCTCGATATTTTGGAAGGAGGGAAGGGTGGATGTTGAGAATGCCGTGGGGAAAAAAGTTAAGAACGTTTTTTGGAATGATTTGACCATAGGCTGCCAGGATTCCAAATGCCATTGTTCGATTGTTCAATTGTTCAATTGCTAAATTGTTAAATTGCTGGGGGGTTATAAACGGTAAATTATTTTTTAATGCAAATTCTTTGACAGGCGATGGGGTTAGAATCTGTTTGCGGCCGACAGGTTTGTCCGCGGCGGTGACGACTAGATCTGGTTTTAAGCCAGCGTTTAATAGTTCCTGAAGAACGATTACTGAAAAGTGGGGAGTGCCAAAAAAACAAAAATGTAACATAATAATAAAGTAATCCTTCGACTTCGCTCAGGATAAAAATTTAACTAAAGTTAAATTTTTATTTCTTCAAATTCATCTTTTCCATCTTTTCCCTTAACAAGTTTATAAATCGGTTTGCCTTGGCGAAGCGCAAGATCAATAAAGACAATTCCGTTTAAGTGGTCAACTTCATGCTGCATGATACGAGCAGTTAATCCTGTGAAATCTTCAACAGCTTTCGAACTTAGGACACGGAGATTGTTATCTTCAATTGTTTGATAACGTAATTTTATTTTTTCCGGCCGCTCGATTTCCGAATATAGACCTGCAACAGATAAACAACCCTCGGTTATTTTTGATTTTTTGGCGGAGAACTCAACGATGTCTGGATTAATAAAAACTCGTAGTTTTTTCTTGTTAACAATTGCTAAAAATAAGCGATAATCGGCCCCTGCTTGATTTGCCGAAATCCCCAATCCTTGCGGTTCATGTTGTTTTTTTAACGTTTCTTTTAACTCCTTAATAAATTTTAACAGCTTTTTATCCACTGTTTTGATCGGCGCCGTTTTTGTTCTAAGAATTGGGTTTGGAATCTGAATAATTTTCAGCATTTTATTTATTATACGACTTTATTTTTTTGAGGACATATGATGCTTCTTTGGGCCGGTTGATATCATTTAAAACCTGAGCATATGTCATCATTCCCTCGGAATAGTTGGGCTTTAGTTTTTCCATTTGCGAAAACGCAGTTAACGCTTTTTTAATTTGACCGTCGTTCAAAAAGTAAATTGCAGCATGATAAACGACTTTTGGATCGCGGGGAGCCAGTTTCTTAGCTTTTAATATTGATTCGATTGCGTGTTTTTCGTATTTTTTATCAAGCTCAGCTAAATTATGGAACATTATAGCGCGGTAGCTGTAAAAAATTGGACTTTGAGGAGAAATTTGAATCGCAATATCTGATTCTTCAATTGAGCGCTCGGCAAAAAATTCAGCAATATCTTTTTTACCATCCTTTAAATATTCCGGGACAAGTCCAGATAGAGAAACAGCAAATTCATTGTGATATGTTGGGTGATAGCTGGCCAAATCAATTGCAGTTTGATATTCTTGACGGGCAAAATAAAAGTCGGCGAGCCAAAAGCTGCCTGTAAATCGTAAAGCGTAAATCGTAAAGATAATAATTAAAATGAGGGGGGCTGAAAAGCGTAAATCGTAAATCTTAAAATGAGGAGTATTGTCCGATTGCTCAATTGTTCGATTGCTAAGAACGGAAGTTTTGCCATTTTTTTTTGAAGTTTCATTTAGGATGAATATGATTGCGGGAATAAGGTAGAAAAATAACGAAATGGCAACAACCGAAAAGCCGACGAAATTTGTAATTAAAATTGTAAGCCAGGCGAGAAATAAACCAAGTTGTAGTGGGCGGACACGGCCTGCCCGCCATGCGTTGCCTCGCCCGCTATCGCAAGCGAAGCGTTGCGAGCAGGCGCAAGGCATTGCAGGCGGGGGGTCAGTCCCTACGAACACCCTAATAAAATAATAAATAAAGAATCCGATTAAAATTAAATACGAAATAAATCCAACTGCGCCAGTTGTGGCAAGATAGTTTAAATATTCATTGTGGGATTTGTTATATAAAAAATCCCATTCAGAGACCATATTTTGCTCAAGAGGTTTATATTGATAATAGGCAAGAGCAAAAGTTTCAAGGCCGGTTCCAAGAATTGGATTTGCGGCAAACGCGTTGAGAGCGCCGCGCCAAACAATTTTGCGGATGGCAAAGGATTCGGTGCCGCCCTCGCCCTTCGACTCATCCCTCGACTTCGCTCGGGACTCGCTCAGGGCTATAGCCCGCCGATTTGTATTATTTACTTTTTCGGATATTTTTTGAATTAAATTCGGGATTGTTAATTCATTAATTTTTTCAAAAGGCGTGGGGAAAATGTTAAAAACATTAATTAAAATAAAAAATAAAAAATAAAAAATAAAAAATGTTTTCCAAAGCGCGCGTTTTTTTAAAATACAAATAGCGGTAAAAATACCAAAACAAATATGGAAAGCAGAAAAAGCCGATCTTGAACGAGTGAACAAAAGGGCAGTATATAAAAATAAATAAAAAATAAAATATGAAAAATAAAACAAGAATTTAGAATTTAGAATTTGGAATTTAGAATTTAATTTAAAATTTAAGCTTAAAAATTTAAAATTTGGGGGAAAGTTATTTTGACAAAGAAAACTAAAATGAAATCCAGCGGTGATAAGTAAAATTACTGCTAAATAGGCTCCCAGCCAATTTGGCTGTCCCAAGCTTGAAAATACCCTAAATTTCACATCCTGTACCCAGTGAAAAAAATCAAGGCCAAAATGTTGGGCGATGCCGTAGGCGGCGACGATTAATGATGACAATATGATGGTGAAGATAAGATAAGTGGTGTATGAATCTTTCGGAAAACTCGGATAACTCAGAGAATCAGATTGATCAGAGAATCGGATATTCAGAGAAGCGGAATCTGGTCTTCTGGCTATCTGGTTATCCGAGTTTTCAGAGTTTTCCGAATATATATTCGACACAAAACTCCAATAAAGAATCAGAAAAGAGATAATTGACAGTAGCCCCTGATGGAAGCGTGAGTAGTATCCAAAGATTGACATATAAATGTCGCGCGAGAAAATGGTGGAAAAACTCATCGCGATAAAAAATAAAAGAAGCGGCATATCCCAAAAAGTGCGGCGGAATATTATTCTTTGCTCAACAATCATCCGCGTGCCCCACGCGGCGGCGATGATTATTGTTAGTGAATAAACAGCAAGCATCTTGTTGAGTTCAAAAAGCTCCGAGTTAATTGGAGTGAAAATAAGAGGCGTAATGAAAAAGAGAAGAAGAAAACAAACGCGGACAATTGTTAAGCAAATATAACTGACCCTTTTAACGCTAAACATATATATATTATAACCGACAAGTCAGTCTATAGTTTATAATAGCATTTGTACTCTTTGCAATGGAAAATGCATCATTCGACTTCGCTCATGATTGCACTGAGCATTGTCGAAGTGCAAAAGTATAACTCCGTTTAGACTGAATTTGTCCTGAGCGAAGTCGAAGGGCAAATTACAGTAAAACGGGTATAGATATGCTTGATAAAATTCTATCCCTTTTTTCCCACGACTTGGCGGTTGATTTTGGAACCTCTTCTTTGCGTATCCTCGTGAAAAACAAGGGGGTCATGGTGAATGAACCAAATGTGATTTTAAGGAATAAAAAAACAAAAAGCGTTTTTTGCGTAGGGAAAGAGGCCAAGCAAATGATTGGTCGGGTTCCTCCTCAGGCTGAAAGCGTTCGGCCAATAACGCGGGGCGCGATTTCGGATTTTGACGCCGCGGCGTATATTCTTCGCCATTATATTGAACAAGTTCATCGTTCTTACGGCTTAATTCCTAAAATTCCAAAACCAAAAACAATAATCGCTGTCACAAACTCAGCGACTGATGTTGAAAACAAAGCCTATATTGACGTTTCACAGGCTGCTGGTTCTCGAAAGACAATTCTTGTTTCAAAACCACTTTCGGCAATTTTGGGAATGAATTTAAGCCTGTCGTCTGTTAGGAGTGTTTTTATGGTTGATATCGGGGGAGGGACAACAGAAATTGTCTTGGTGGCTAAAGGCAGTGTTGTTTTATCAAAACTTTTGAAAATCGGATCATATTCATTTGATGAGGCGATTGCGAATTTTATTCGACTAAAATATGGTATTTTAATTGGCGACCAAACCGCAGAAAAAATGAAAAAATCAATTGGACTACTGCCTGGTGCAAAACTTAATATATCTGAAAAATTCACCGTTGCCCGAGGCCGCGATCTTGAATCTTCACTGCCTCGATCAGTGAGAGTGTCATCATCTGAGATAGGAGAGACATTAACTCCGATAATGAATATCATTATCGAAAACATTAAAGAACTAATGGAAAAAGCCCCTCCTGATTTTTTTGACGAGGCGGGAGATTTGGGGATCATGCTTATCGGGGGAGGCTGCCAGATTTCAGGAATACCGGAAATGATTACCGGGGCAACAAGAATGTCTGCCTATATCGCGCCGGATCCAGGTTTAACAATTGTCCGCGGAATGCAAAAAGCTTTGCAGCAACCCGGGATCTTGAAAAAAATAAGTTTATGAAATCTCTTTTTCAGTGGTTTGCCTTGCTTATTGCGGCGTCAATAATAACTATTTTTTTATACCGCTTTGACTTTATGGGTTTTAAGTCGAATTTTGCCCTGGATTTTGTTGACGCGGCGTCTCATTTTTTTCGAAAACAAGTATCTTTAAACAATTTCTGCGCTGAGGAAAAAAAGGCGCTTGAGGTGGAAAATCAAAATGCCATTTCAGAAATCCAAAGATTGAAGACGGAACTAGCCACACGGGTTGATTTAACAAAAGAATCACTGGAATCCGAAATTATCACTGTGGCTCAGGATGAGATGATTATTAACCGCGGGATTTCATCATCAGTTTCTGTGGATCAAAAAGTGATTATCGGCCAAAGTTTAGTCGGAGCGGTTCTTGAAATAGAAAAAAACAGAAGCTTGATAGGGTTGCTTAATAATCCAAAAACAAAAATTCTCTGTAATGCTGAAAATGACACCCTGAAAGTCTGGGGTCTTTTGACCGGTAAATCCGACGGAAAAATATATTTTACAAAAATTTTACAAACAAAAAAAGTTGCACGAAATAATAAAATATTTTGCAGCGGATTTTATGCAGGAAAAATTAAAAGGCTAATTAAAAATGAAAGCGATTTATTTTATGAAGCTGAAGTTTCTTCTGCGGTTTCAGCCGAAAACTTGAGAAAAGTATACGTTGTTAATTAATTTTTTTTTATGTTTATTATTTTTCTAATATTTTTCTTTTCACAGTTAATAAAAAACAGAGTAATGGTGCTTTTCGTCGCTTTTTTTGCTGGAATTTTCACGGATTATATAAATTTTCACGTTCTTGGCACGACGTCAATAATTTTTTTATCCATTATTTATATTTATTACCTTTATACAAATAAATTCAGTATGAACAATTTATTATTCCAATTTGTCGCTTTTTTCAGTTCGGGAATTATTTACTGCCTATTTTCGCGTCAAATCAATCTTTATACAGTTTTTTGGTACACCGCGATGTATGTTGGAGTGGTGATAATTCGCTCAAAAATACTTGAAAAGATCTAAATTTGTTGGAAAACTAGGGAAGCATTATGTACTCTTTGCACTGGAAATTGCAAAAGTATAACTCCGTCTAGACTGATTTTGCAATCTAGATTATGGAAAATTATTGCAAAATGCAGCAAGACGGGTATACCTTCTGGTTTTCCGTAATATTTTTGTTGTTCGGCCGTTTTTTCCACCTTCATCTTCAAAAACAAGATTCTGTTAAGAAATCTTCCTCAGCTGATTTAATGTTTTCCGATATGATTTTTTCTCAAAAGGGAAATATTGTTTCGCCGCTTAATTTAAGCATCTTGATGCTTATCGTCATAAGCCTTTTTTTTATTATTGTTGCCAGATTGACATTTTTACAAATTTTTCATCAGGAAAAATATCGTCGTGCGGCAGAAGGCAACCGAATTTACGAAAAACGGATAATTGCCCCTCGCGGAATTATTACTGACCGTTTTGGCAACCCGGTAGTTTTTAATGAGCCGAAATTTATATTAAGGGATGGAAATAATATTAAAGAAATTTCGCATGCGGATACCTTGCGGCTTGAGGCTCACAACGCGCCGGATTTCAAAAAAGTCGAAATTCTTGGAAAGAGAAAATATGTTGATTATGAATCATGGGTGCATGTTTTGGGATATCTTGGGGAAATAAACAGTGAAGAGTTAAAAACACATGAGAAATCAGGATATCGATTAAAGGATTTTATCGGCCGCGGCGGCATTGAGCAATATTACGAAAATATTCTTCGTGGTGAAAATGGAAAAGCGGTTTATGAAGTTGATAGTAAAGGGCAGATTGTCAATAAGCTTGAAGAGCAAGCGGCGAAAAACGGCCAAACTGTGAAGCTGACAATTGATGCCGATTTACAAAAAACCGCAAACGATGCTTTGCAAAACGCGGTGAATGATCCGCGGTATACAGGCGGCGCGACTGTTAAAGGGGTAGTGGTTGTTTCGGCGATCGAAAGCGGCGAAATTCTTGCTCTTGTTTCAAGCCCAACTTATAATCCGGAGCAAATTGGCCTTGCAATAAATGACACACGGAATTATCCGTTAATGAATCGAGCAGTTTCGGCAACCTATCCGCCAGGATCAACATTTAAATTAGTGGTGTCCGTCGCAGGGCTTGAAAGCGGCCGCATTACAAAAAATACATTAGTTGAAGATATTGGCGTGATTAAAATTGATAAATGGGAGTTTCCCACTTGGAGCAGCACGCGGGATGGCATGATGGATGTAGTTGCCGGAATTAAAAGATCAAATGATATTTTTTTCTATAGAGTTGGAGAATATACTGGTTTATCCAAAATTCAAGAATATGGAAAAAAATTTGGGTTAGGAGAAAAATTAGGAATTGATTTGCCGGCTGAAGCAGAAGGCAATTTGCCTTCTAATTCTTGGAAAGAAAAAGTGGCAGGCGAGCCATGGTATTTGGGAGACACGTATCATCTGGCAATCGGCCAAGGATATATTCTGACCACGCCGCTTCAAGTGAATTCCTGGACTGCCACCGTGGCAAATGGCGGAAAAGTGTATAGGCCACACCTATTACTAAATTCGAAATTCGAAATTCGCCCGCCCGCCAGCGCTTTGCCGCAGGCAATGTGGGCAGGAAATTCGAAACAAATCCAAATAACTCAAAATCAAAATACGAATTATTTAATAAGAGATCTAAAATTAAAGAAAGAGACGATTGATCTGATTCACCGCGGGATGATTCAGGCTTGCCAAACCGGTGGCACGGGCTGGCCGCTTTTTGATTTTTCCGCCAAAGGCGGATCAGCCTCTGGCCGAAAAATTCCGGTGGCGTGTAAAACCGGAACAGCAGAATATGGCGATTTAAATAAGAAAACTCATGCCTGGTTTACGGCCTTTGCCCCGGCAGATCGCCCCGAAATTGCTGTCACAGTTTTAGTTGAAGAAGGCGGCCAGGGTTCAGACGTCGCCGCGCCAGTGGCAAGAAAAGTTTTGGAGAAATATTTTGGGGTGAAGGAATAGATATTCTATGGATAGCAAAAAATATGTAATTCCTTTTTCCGTTTTTGATGGCATTGGGCCGATGACTTTTCGAAATTTGGTTCAGCATTTTAATTCTGCTGAAAATATTTGGCGGGCAAAGGAAACTGATTTAAAAAATTCGCCGCTTCCAAAACATCTGCTGGAAAAATTTACTCAATTTCAAAAAACCTTTGATTTAAATGCATATCTGGAAAAATTGCATAAAAATAATGTTTGGTTTTGGACAATTGATGAAGAAAATTACCCAAAACTTTTGAAAGAAATCTCCGATTCGCCATTTGTGCTTTATTACAAATATAATGGTACGGACAGAGAAAGAACTTTATCCCTACAGAAAAATGTAAATATTGCGGTGGTCGGTTCGCGTAAAATTTCAAGTTACGGAAGGCGCGTAACTTCAGAAATTATTACAGGTTTTTGTGGAAACAAAGTAACAATTGTGAGTGGATTAGCACTTGGTGTTGACGCCTGTGCTCATGCCGCTGCTATTGAAAATAAAATATGTACAATTGCAGTTTTGGGTTGCGGACTCGACATTATTTACCCTCGTGAAAATATTGCGCTCTCCGAGCGTATTCTTGAGACTGGAGGATATATTTTTTCCGAAGTGCCGCTTGGAAGATGGGTGACGCGGGGAATTTTTCCGGCAAGAAATCGAATAATTTCCGGAATGAGCCGCGCCGTGATTGTCACCGAAGCCGCCCAAGCATCCGGCAGTTTGATTACTGCCTCATATGCCCTTGAACAGGGGAGAGACGTTTTTGTTGTGCCGGGCCCGATTCAAAATGAAAATGAAAAAGGGATAATATCTCTTTTAAGAAAGGGAGCTTCGGCAATTTCTTCGGCTCTCGATATTCTTGAAGAATTGGGGATGAAAAATTCAAGCTTGCCAAGCCATGCTAAAATAGTACCTCGGTTTGAAAGCGATAATGAAAAGCGAATTTTTGACTTATTGACAGAGCAGGGGCAAACACATATAAATGAAATGTCAAGAAAATTGCATAATACAATTTCTGAATTGTCAGCAACTCTCACCATGATGGAAATAAAGGGAATGGTGAAGAATATGGGAAACTTGGAATACTGCACAAATTTCTAAATCCAAATTTCTAATTTCTAAATAAATAATAAATTTCTAATGTTTAAAAATTAAATCATTAAAAATTATTTAGAAATTAAAAATTAGAAATTAAAAATTGAAGACACTAATTATTGTCGAAAGCCCAACAAAAGCTAAAACTTTATCAAAATTCCTCGGTCGGGATTACACGATCACCGCTTCCATGGGCCATATCCGCGACCTTCCAAGAAGCAAGATTGGCGTGGATACGGAACACGGTTTTGCTCCGCAGTATATTGTTTCTCGCGATAAAAAAGCAACCGTTAAAGATTTGCAGGCAAAAGCCGAAAAGGCAGATTTAATCATTCTGGCAACTGATCCTGACCGAGAGGGAGAAGCAATCGCGTGGCATCTTGCGTTTCTGCTCGACCAAGACGAGGTAAAAGGTAAAAGGGCAAAAATAAAAGTTGATAAAAAGAAAGAAGCGCACGGCAAGAAAATAGTTAGGATAACTTTTCACGAAATCACAGAGAAGGCAATAAAAGAAGCTTTAAGTCATCCTGGAGAAATTGACATGAAGCTGGTAAATGCCCAGCAGGCGCGCCGGATTTTAGATAGGCTGGTTGGATATAAACTTTCTCCGTTGCTTTGGAAAAAAATAAAAAAAGGATTGTCTGCCGGGCGCGTGCAATCTGTGGCTGTGCGGTTAATTGTTGAGCGCGAACGGGAAATTGAAAAGTTTAAAATAGAAGAGTTTTGGACGATAAGTTCCAAATTCCAAGTTCAAAGTTCCAAGCAGGAGAATAAAACTGATAGCTTTTTGACAGAGTTAGCTAAAATAGAAGGGAAGAAGCCGGAGATTAAAACAAAAGATGAAGCGGAAAAGTTAAAGCAGATTCTTCTTGAGCAAAAAGATTACTCAGTGAGCAAATTTGAGGAAAAAGAAGTAAGACGAAGTCCATATCCACCGTTTACCACGTCGCTTTTGCAGCAGGCGGCATCAAATCTGTTTGGCTGGGGAGCAAAAAGGACGATGATGGTGGCTCAGAAATTATACGAACAAGGATTAATCACCTACATGAGAACTGATTCATTTAACTTAAACGCGGATGCAGTAAGCGCCGCGCGGGAATTAATTGCCAAAAAGTATGGCAAAGAATTTATTCCAGATGCGCCAAAATTTTATAAAACAAAAAGTAAGGGTGCGCAGGAGGCGCATGAAGCAATTAGGCCTACCGATGTTATGGCAAATGTGGAAATACAGGGCGATGAAAAAAAACTATATCAATTAATTTATAATCGTACGCTTGCTTGCCAAATGACAGATGCGGTTTATTCGCAACGTAGCGTAGAAATTGAAAATTGCATAGATTCCGGCCTGCGCCGGAATGACAAAGAAGCAGGATATTTATTTCGCGGAACATCATCAGTTTTAAAGTTCGCGGGCTGGAAAAAGGTTTATGATTTTGATGTAGAGACGCAGCATGCTGCGTCTAACGTTAAAAATGAAAATATAATTCCACAATTAAAAATTGGTAATAAAACAGATTTATCAGAAATTATACCAACCCAGCATTTTACCCAGCCTCCTCCGCGCTTCACTGAAGCGTCACTCATTAAAGCTTTGGAAGAGCTTGGGATTGGCCGGCCATCAACGTATGCGCCGACAATTTCCACAATCCAAGACAGATACTATGTTGAAAAGGAAGAAAGGAAATTAAAACCAACAACGCTTGGCATGACTGTTAATGATTTTTTGATGAAATATTTTGCTGACATTTTGGATTATCAATTCACCGCGGGCGTGGAAAATTCGCTTGATGAAGTTGCCGAGGGCAATTTAGATTGGGTAAAAGTTTTGGAACGTTTTTATTTTCCCTTCGAAAAACATTTAAATGAAATTCAGGATACGGCTGAAAAAGTGCATGTTGAAATGGAAACGACAGATGAAATCTGTGACAAATGCGGAAAGCCCATGGTTGTGCGCATTGGCAGATTTGGCAAATTCATCGCTTGTTCTGGGTTCCCAGAATGTAAAAACACAAAACCGATTAAGCAAAAAATTAATTTAAGCTGCCCCAAATGCGGCGCTGATGTGATTGCCAAGAAAACAAAAAAAGGCCGGATTTTCTACTCCTGTTCGGCTTGGCCAAAATGCGACTTCGCGGCGTGGAAAAAAGAAGAAGTTCTTCGCAGCCAAATGAATAAGGTCATGGGTGGAAGCGCTGTACCGCTTACAAGCTGATATGAATTTAAATTTTTCCGAAAACTCACTAATTGTCATCCGCAATAAATACTTGCGAAAAAACGAGCACATGCAAGTGATTGAGACGCCGGAAGCATGGCTTGACCGCGTGGCCGGCGCGATTGCCATGGCTGAGGATACTGATAAATTAAGAAGTGAGTGGAAGGAAAAATTTCTAGAAATCATGCAAGGCATGGAATTTCTTCCGGGCGGTCGGACGCTGGCCAATGCAGGGACGGAAAATGGCCAGCTTGCCAATTGTTTTGTTTTACCTTTTGAAGACAATGTGGAAGAAATTTTTGAAGTGGTTCGCGACTCATCAATTCTCAAAAAAAACGGCGGAGGGGTCGGTTTCTCTTTTTCCAAAATCAGGCCAAAAGGAGATCATATCAGAGGGACCACGGGGTCTGCCTGCGGCCCGGTTGCTTTAATGAAAATTGTGGATGCGGCGAGTGAAATCCTCATGCAGTCCGGCGGAAGAAGATCGGGGAATATGGTGGTTTTAAATGTCAACCATCCTGACGTGTTTGAATTTATTACTTGCAAGGAACAGCAAAATGTTTTAAACCAAATTAATTTTTCGCTTGGCGTGACTAATCGCTTTATGGATGCAGTCGCAAAAGATAAAAATTGGGATTTAATTAATCCGCGAACTGGACGGCCAACACAAAATGTGTCTTCAAGAAGTATTTTTGAACTGGCCGCCACTTATGCCTGGCGCAATGGTGACCCGGGAATGATTTTTCTGGACAGAATTAATGCGGATAATCCCACGCCGCAGCTTGGGGCATTGACAGCCGTGAATTTGTGCGGGGAACAACCACTTTTGCCGTACGAAGCGTGCAATTTGGGGTCGATAAATTTAGTTAAATTCATACGAAATGAATCTAGAATCTTGAATCTAGAATCTAGAAAAGAATATAAAAAAGAAATAAATCAAGATTCCAGATTCCAAATTCCAGATTCTGAACAAATTGACTGGCAACGCCTTGAACGTGTGGTGCGCATGTCAACAAGATTTCTTGACAATGTGATCAGTGTCTGCAAATATCCGCTGGCAAAAGTTGACCGCGTGGTTAAATCAAATCGTAAAATCGGGCTTGGGGTGATGGGTTTTGCTGATATGCTTGTTAAATTAAATTTGCCATACGGAAGCCGTGAATCTTTGGAACTCGCCGAAAAATTAATGAAATTTATTTCTGACGTTTCGCATGATGAGTCGCAAAAATTGGGACGCGAAAAAGGAAGCTTTCCAAATTTTGAAGGAAGCCGCTGGCAGAAAAAATATAAATATAAATCAATGAGGAATGCGACTTGCACCACAATTGCTCCAACTGGTTCAATTTCTATGGCGGCTGCAGTATCTTCCGGCATCGAGCCTTTGTTTGCCTTGTCTTATTACAAACAAGTAATGGGCGGCATCCGTATCCCCGAAGTTAATCAGGATCTGCTTGCTGTGATTGAAAAAGAATTTCATTTTGACATTTCAAAAATTGAAAAAATTAAAAAATTAATTGTGGCAAATGGAAACATTCAAAATGTGAAAGAGATCCCGAGAAAAACTCGCGAGATTTTTAAAACTGCCATGGATTTGCCATTTGAAGATCATATTAAAATGCAAGCTGCGTTTCAGAAATACACGGACAATGCGGTTTCAAAAACAATTAATTTGCCGCAATCGGCAAGCGTGCGCGACGTGGAAAAAGCATTAATGTTGGCTTATAAATTAAAATGCAAAGGAATCACCGTGTATCGCGATAAGTCGAGAGAAATGCAAGTGCTAAATGTTGGATCTTCAAAAGAAAAACGCTATGCTCAGCAAGACGGCGTTTGCCCGGAATGCGGCAGCCGCCTCCGTATTGAAGAAGGCTGTAAAAATTGCGCCAGTTGCGGTTGGAGCGCGTGTTCGTTGTGAATTTTGCAAATAAATTGTAGGGGCATTGCGCGCAATGCCCCTACAGCAAAAATTAATTTAATGGATAATAAATTACATCGCCGTTCAATCAGAATTAAAGGATATGATTATTCGGAAAATGGATATTACCATGTGACAATTTGTGCAGACAAACGAAAATTAATTTTTGGCAAAATTGAAAATGGAAAAATGATTTTAAGTCAATTTGGATTAATTGTTGAAAATGTGTTAAAAAGTTTACCGGATCATCATGATGCGGAAATTGATATTTATACAATTGTTCCCAATCATGTTCATTGTATTTTGATGAAACCATACCGTAGGGGCATTGCGCGCAATGCCCCTACAAATCAATTCGGTAATGTTCCGGCAGGATCAATTTCTTGTATTATGCGTTCTTTCAAATCAGAATGCACAAAACAAATCCGAGAAATGATGAAAAACCCAAATTACAAATTCTGGCAACGTAATTTCTATGAGCATGTGATTCGCAACGAAATTGAATTGTCCGCCACGCGGCAATATATTTTAAACAACCCTTTGAAATGGCAATATGATCATGAAAATCCGGATTGTGTAAAATTGAAAAAATGTAGGGGCGTATTGCAATACGCCCCTACCAATTGTAGAATCAATACAAAAGATCTATATTCAAAAATTAAAAAATAATTTCAAAGTTAATTTTGTCTGAAAAATAATTTTTCAGCATGATAAATTTTGAGTTATAAAAAACATGAGCGAAGCAATTAAAGCAGGAATTCCGGGGGGGGTAAGACTGAAATAGTCGTTCCAGTTCCCAAATATGAAACAAGAGAGCAGGCGCTGGATGCATTACATCGCGATGCAGTGCAAATTAAAAATAGTGCAACAGAGTTGCGAGGAGATGATCTTACAATGAAGCAAACCGATTTTTGGGATAATAAAGTAGAAAAAGACTTTGAAAAAGCTGAAGCTATTATATTGGCGGCAGGATCAGGAGATAGAGAAGATGTATCCAGAGTTGAGAATTACATTTGTGATAGAAGAGCTGATTGTCGCGAACAATTAAAATTGTTGTCAGAAGAAGAAAAAAATGCGGCGAATGAAAAATATGTTGCAATTCTTACAAGAATAAAGAATTATGACGCAATTTTAGAAAAAGTTTAAAGTTCCTAATTTTGAATTTTGAGCTTTGAATTTTGAATTTGAAACATGTTTATTGTCATTGAAGGCACTGATGGGTCAGGCAAGGCGACCCAGACAGAACTACTTTTGAAATATTTGCGTGGAAAAAACAAAGTGGCGCACACGTTTGATTTTCCCCGCTACAGCGAAAATAATTTCGGTAATTTGGTTGGCCGCGCCCTGAAGGGCGAGTTTGGAATTTTTAAGGAAATGAGCCCGTATTTTGTGGTTTTGCCATACATGATTGACCAATATTTGGCGTCTCTTGAAATTGAAAAATTAAGATTAAGGGATTATGTGGTCTGCAACCGTTATGTGACGACAAATTTTGCTTATCGGGTGGCACAGATTAAAAATTTGAAAAAGCGCAAAGAATATCGCGAATGGCTTTATAAAGCCGCATTTTCCGATTTAAAAATGTCCAAGCCGGATCTTGTAATTGTGCTTTTTGTGCCGGTGAAAACTGCCCAAAAATTAATTTTACAGAAAGAAAAGCGCGGCTATCTTAAAGGTAATCAGAAAAAAGATCAATTTGAACGAGATGTGAAATATCAACGCGAAGTGGCCAATTGCTATTTATATATGACGCGCACCAAACCAGAATGGAAACTGATTAATTGCGTTGATAAAAAAGGCAATTTGAAAACGATTGAAGAAATTCACCAAGAAGTGGTGAAAATGGTGGAAAAATCCTGAAATTTATTAAATTAAATTCAACTATGAATTTTCATTTTATTAACTGGCAGAAATTTGAAGAAATGGCAGAGGAGTTGGCATATGTCCTGCACCAGAAGGGGTGCAAGGCGGAGATAATTGTGGCGATTTCTCGAGGAGGGCTGGTTTTGGCGCGGATATTGTCCGATTTTTTAAAATTGCCGATTTACAATATTGCGATTGAATCATACAGCGAGATTGGAAAAAATAAAGAGCCGGTGATCACTCAGGATTTGGGGAGTGCGGACATCGCGGGTAAAAATATTTTGTTAGTCGATGAGATTTGTGACACGGGAAAAACGTTTGAGCGGGCAGTTGGGTATCTATCCGGTGTCGTAGGGGAGGGTCTGACGACCCTCCCCATGGGACAGGTCGTCAGACCTGTCCCTACGGATGACCATAAAACATCAATTATTACAACTGCGTGTCTTGTTTTGAAGTCCCATTCTTCATTTGCCCCTGATTTTTTTGTGGAAAAAATTGATAAATGGGTGATTTTTCCGTATGAAATTCGGGAAACAGTTGAAAGCCTACGTGATAAAATGAATAAAGAACAAATTATTGAACTTGGATTACCAGAGAAATTAGTTAATAAATTTTTACCAATAAAAAAATAATTCATGAAAATTTTTGCCGGTCCTTCGTCTTCACATTTAGTTGCAAAAATAAACGATTGTGAGCTTTCGCGTTTCCCCAATGGCGAAAATAAGGTTTGGATTAAAGAAGACTGCAAAGATGAAACGGTTTTCATTATGCAAAATTTTTGCGAACCAGTTGACCAAAACATCATCCAATTTTGTTTAATGGTTGATGCGGTGAAAAGAATGCACCCCAAGAAAATCATCGGCATAATTCCTTGGCTTGGATATGCCAAGCAAAATAAAGTTTTTAGAAGGGGAGAGTCGCTAGCCGCTGAGGTGGTAGCGCGGATTGTCTCATCAAGCGGGGTTAACGAAGTTATCCTTCTTGATGTCCACTCGGAAA
>JBGSIU010000034.1:0-3997 GCA_041742375.1 Patescibacteria group bacterium | reverse complement strand
GAAGGGGGTTGGGGGGAAGGAATTTTTGCCCGCCCTCGCTTTCCGATTCCAATTTTTTTCCGCCGCCGCCGAATTTCGTGCCAACGAAGTTGGCGCGCCGCCTATCCGCCTTTTGTTACTGTTTCGCCTTGATTTGGCTTTGGCAATTCAATAGGCTTCGGTTCAGTTTTTGGCTGTTCCTTTGGCGCCACAGGTTGCGGTTGTTGTGTTTGATTTTGTTTGTTATCGTCAGACATAAAATTTTCCTACTTTAGATAATATAAGCAAAAATGAAGAAATAATCAATAAGGCCATGGCGAATCTGTATAATTTAACTTTCATTTTCAAAATTTTGTTATTTTCAGTAAAAGCATTTTGAGCGTCGCTGGTCAGTTGCAATAGCAAATCTTTTTCTGATTTTTCTAAATATTCCTTATGATCAAAAAGATTTACAGAAATTGTCGTATAATTTTTTGGCCAATTAACAATCAAAAGCAATACTGCTGATACGCCAAGCAAAACAAGTCCGATTATTCCTTCGTAAAGTTTAACCCCGTCAAGTCCGCCGACTATGAAAGACAAATAGCCAATTCCTAAAGTGATTTCAAAGCCCATCAATGTTCCAGCTTTACCGTCCAAAGAATTGTCGGCGTTTGATAAAAAATCAAACTTGCTTTTGATTGAGTCAAACAAAATTTTGAATTTGTTATTTTCTTCCATATTCGCTTTCAATTATCTTTATTTCTTCCGCTGTAAGTCCATAAAGTTTATAAATCGCCTCGTCTATTTCGCTATCAAGTTTTTCAATCTCGGCTTTCAATGAATGCCATTTGTCCGTGTTTTGTGAGGTTCTGTGAAATTCAGCATTTTTTGCCATGATTTGATTAACCATTGAGGCAATTCTTTCTTGTTCTGATTCTTCTGCTTTAAACAAAGGGATTTCCAATAATGGCTCTTTATCAATTTGTAATTGTTCGCCTTGCTTTTTTCCTTTCTGTTTGAGCCAGAAATAGATAAGTTTAGAATTTAGCAATGCAGTCAAATATTTCAGATTGATTTTTTCAGGTTTTAATACAAGGAAAGCACGGGTAACATAACAAGGAAAATCAACATAAGTAAATGCTGGATACATTGTCTTTCGTAAAAGGAAAATAGCTTTTCCTTTAAAAAATCTTTCTTCTCTTGGGCGGTGTAAGCCGTAAGGCGCAAAAGCGGAAGTAAGAATTTTTTTATAGCGATCTATGTGATTTTTTAGATTCGGAAATTCATCAATATGTTCCCTAAAATATTTATCTGCATAAATAATTTTGTATTCATTTTTCTGGTCGCTTAAATAGCGATTTATTTGTGAAGTGGTAAAATACGGCTTTAAATATTCGATCTCTTTGCTGTTAAGCTTCATTTCTTCCATAACGGAATTTTTCAAAACAAGCACACCATCACCTTTTTTGACGGTTTCATCTTTTAAGTTCGCCAAGTGTTTATCTGTAATAAAATCTTGTAAAACATCAATGCCGTTCCCAATATCATTTTTTGAGAGTTTAAAATTTCCTGTGTTTGCGATTTTCTCCAAAACTTCCGAAACGATGTCGTTTGAAAAACTGATTGATTTACTGCCAATATCGACAGGTTTAATTGTTGCGTCAAAAACATTTGAGTTTTCAATTTGACGATCAAGACCAGACGCTAAAAGATTTGCCACTTCATCGCTACTTATATTTTTGTTCGTGATTTTTGCATATCTTAATTTATACGATTTTCTCGGTTTCTTTTTCTGAAAAACAAAAATCATCGTTTGAATGCTTGCGTCTTTGAAAACTTTAAAATCATTAAAATCAACAAATTTTATAATCTCGCCATTACTCAATATTTTTGAACGGAACAAACTTGCGCCAGCACTTCCTATCCAACTTGAAGGCGCAATAAAACTGAAATATCCTCCGTCTTTAAGCAAATCAATCGCACGGCAAGCGAAAAGAGTCCAAATGTCCATTTTCCCTTGGTAGTATGGGCTGTCATGCAATCCGTCAAATGCAAGGCGATTCGTATCTTCTTTAATATACGGAGGATTTCCAATAATCACATCAAAGCCACCCTGCTCGGTAACTTCTTTAAATTCATTTTGAAAATCAAAAGATTTAAGATTTTCGTTTCCTTTTTCAATCAAGGAATTTCCGACCCGCAAATTATGCTGAAGTGTTGGCAACTTTGTTTTTTGAGATAAAACTTTTAACAAAAGATTGAGCTGGGCGATTTCCACCGCTTGTGCGTCGAGGTCAACGCCAAAAATATTTTCTTTCAAAATATCAAACTTGGCGAAAAGCGAAGTTTGCGGATTTTGCTTCGTTAGAGTTTCCAATATTTTATCGTAAGCGGCGTTTAGGAAAGAACCCGAACCGCAAGCAGGATCAAGAACTTTGATTTTCGCCAATTCTTTCGGTTTGGTCTTTTTCAAAACCTCGCCTAAAGTTTCTTTTACAATAAACTCAACAATATATTTTGGCGTGTAATAAATTCCTTGGGATTTTCTTTTTGATTTTGTTTTATCTTCTCCTTTACGAACCTGAACAAAACTTAAATATTGCTCATAAATTCCGCCCAAGACATCGGCGGAAATAATGGAAAAATCATAACGGTAGCCGTCTTTTGTTTCGTAAAGCCCTTTTATAACCTCACTAACAACCTTGTCGCTCACTTTCCATTCCTCGCAATAATGAGGCGCAAAAAGTTTTGAATTAAATCCGTCATCAAAGTCGCGGAAAACTTTTATCAGCTGTTTATATTGATTAGATTTCTCGCCTCGTAAAATTCCAATTAAAATGTTTGGCTCAATTTTTCTATCTTCGGCTGTGCGAATAAAAATAAGACGGTCAAGGATTCTTTGTACTCCTTCGTCTATTTCTTCATCAGTTAAACTATTTTCTTTTTTAAATTCTTTTGTGAGCAAAACACGCCAAGACATCAAATCTTCAAAAAGTTTTTCGCCGACTTGTTTTCTTTGGGTAAGTTTGCCCCATTTTTGGGCTTCCTTATCTAACAGTTTTTGTTCAAAACTTTCTTTTGATAAAAGCCAAAGCTGATCAAAACGGTCTACAAAATCTCGGCAATTAAGCTCAATAAAAAGATTTTGCGAAACGCTTTTTGGCGGAATTTCAGCGTTGAAAATTTTGATACTTTCAAAATCTGTTAATACTGCCCAAGTAACATTTTTGTTCCAACTATAATTTATTGCTTGTTCCGCCCATTTCCATTCGTCCAAATCAACTTTCATGGCTTTTGCTTCCAAAAAGAAAACTGGGATATTGCCAAAACGAAAAGCTAAATCAACCCTACCGCCAGAGACATTTTCTTCGGTGGTTACTTCGTTGTCAGTCGTGAGGTTTCGCATATCCCAGCCCAAATATTCAAAAAGTGGCTCGATGAATTCATTGCGAGATTGTGCCTCGTTATAGGATTTTATCTTTCCAGCTTCTGATACTCTTTGATATTTCTCAACGAGCTTTTGAATTTGTAATTTGGCTTCTTGTTTATTCATAAAATTACTTTATTAAATCATCAACTGAAACATCTAACGCCTTGGCTATTTTTTGTAAAGTATCAATTGTGGGGTTAGTAATTCCGCTTGTTTCAAGTTTGATAATTGAATTATAAGAAACATCGGCTAATTTTGAGAGCCGATCTTGCGACAAGCCTTTGGCTTGCCTTAGCTTCTTTATGTTCTTGCTGATTTTGTTCTCTTGTGCCATACTTGTATTATAATACTATTATTGATAGAATAGAGTTATGCGAACTTATATTGAAATCATATTATTAGAATACATCTTTTCTTTAATTTTAACAAGGGAGTTTTATTTGTTGTGTGCGCACGGGTGGGCGGGGCAAACACAACATCTATTTTATTGGCGGCGCATTTCGCAAAGCGAAATACGAAATTCGGCGGCGGCGGAAAAAAATTGGAATCGGAAAGCGAGGGCGGGCAAAAATTCCTTCCCCCCAACCCCCTTCCTTTTTGCCCGCC
>JBGSIU010000033.1:0-31640 GCA_041742375.1 Patescibacteria group bacterium | reverse complement strand
CAATGATCAAACAACAACCGATCAAATACGAAAATACATTCAAAATCAAAAAGGGGAAAACTTAAAATTAACTAAAAACAACGCCAAGCAGCTGAGGATGTTCTAGAAATCCGCCCAGCTCGCTGGGCGGATTATTTAATAAACAATTTCTATATTTGTTGTTAATTGTGCTATATAACAGTGAAAATTTCGGTGTATGAAGCACATCACAGTTAAAAGATATTTCAATTTTCCTGTTCTTGAATAAGTCTATGAGGGGGATCTGTGAACCGCGTAGGGTTCACAGCCATGCACCCAACGTGGTGCATGGCCCCAACAGGACTCGAACTTTTTCTTCAAATTATGTGGCGCGCAAAATGGCGCGCATTTGGCGTGATTTATGATATAATCATTTATATGTTTAGCCCAAATTTTTTAATCACTTCAGAAATTAATAATCGAATTGCGCAGGCTGAACGCATCCGGGAAGTCGTGGAGAAAAGTAAGATTTTGCCACACCAAGAGTTGATCTTAAGACTCCGGGCCAAGGCGGATGCTGCCCACAGCTCAACCTCAATTGAGGGAAATATCCTAAACAAACAAGAAGTGGAGAAAATTTTTGCCGGGAAACTGATCAGAGCTAACGAAAAAATGATCACTGAAATACTAAATCATAGAAAAGCCTTTAACTGGATAGAAAATCAATTACCTAGAATTGATAGCATTGGGTATAAAGATATTTTGAATCTTCATGCTTTATTAATGAAAGATTTGTTGCCAAAAGAAAAGGTGGGAACTTTTCGCAAGGGTCCCATTTATGTGGTTGATGTTGAGAAAAATAAAGATATTGTTAGATATACTGGTCCAAAAGCTGATCAAGTAAGCGAATTAATTAGGGCACTTTTAACATGGTTGGAAAAGGATGGGGAAAAATTACATCCAATTCTCGCTGCAGGATTATTGCATTTGGAATTTGTTTCCATTCACCCATTTAGCGATGGAAATGGAAGATTGGCGAGATTATTAACTTGTGTTTATTTGTGGCTTAAAAAATATGATTATAAAAAAGTGTTGGTGCTGGACACTTACTATTGGCAAAACCGGCTTGAATATTACGCGGCGCTGGATCGCGGCAAAACATATCAAATGAGAAAAAATGCAGATTTAACGCCATGGCTAGAATTTTTCACCAAAGGATTTTTAGAAACAGCTTGTAGCCTTGAAAAAGAAATCACGGCCATCTCGGTAACTGGAAATGTTAAAAACATTATTAGATTAACAAGCGATGAACTGACCATTATTGATTTTGCCAAACAAATGGGGAAAATCGACCTTCAAGATGTGTTGGACATTTTGCGTTTACCTCAAAGAACGGTTCAGCGCCGGTTAAAGACTTTGGTTGACAAAAAATTATTAAAAAAATGCGGTAGGGGCAAAGGCGTGTTTTATCAATTAAATAAATCATGCTAAACCTGCTGATCCTTGGCAAAATCCAAATATAGCCGCAGAGGATATATGACCACGATTGCCCATGTGGCTTTTTCCTACATTCTATCCCAAATTCCCGCGGCTTTTGGCCGACCGCTAAGTTCAGCTGAAACTATAGCCGTGATTGCCGCTGGAAATGTTGCCGATATTGATAGTTTACTTTTTCCCATAATATATCCTTTGAAGAAAAAATTGCCAGACCACCATGCTTTTGTCACGCACACGACAATCGGCGCAATCCTCATGTGGTTTTTATTTATTTTTTTCATCACTCCCACTCTTCCCAATTTTGCAGACTTCATGATTTTGCTAAGCTTGATTTTCCATTTAATTCTTGATGATTCTTCGTTTTGGTTTTATAAATTGGGCTGGCAAAAAGCAAGTTCTTTTCCCCAGATTAATTGGCTTTATCCTTCAAAAAAGCGCTTTCGCGTGAACGGCGAAAAAAATCCGGGAGATATAAAAAGTATTTTGTCTCTTTATTCCAAAGCGAGAGTTAATTTAATTTTGGAATTATTATTTATCATTACAGCAATTGCATTGTTTTTAGCAATGAAGCAATGGAACAATGGTTATTTTAAATATATTGTTTGGTAATCTCCAAGCGGCAAGTCGGCCAAATCTTTTTCATCGGCCGTTGTGATAATTGTCTGGCGGCCGGAAATAAGCTGCAGCGCCAAGCGGCGATTTTCGACATCAAGCTCGGAAAAAATGTCATCGAGAAGCAAAATTGGCTTTTCTCCTCGTATTTTTTCAATATATTCTAAGGTTTTTAATTTTAAAAATAAAATAAGCATCCGCTGTTCTCCTCGGCTCCCAAAAGTTTTTAAATTGCGGTTTTCCTCAAAAAACTGCAAATCATCGCGGTGGGGACCAACGAGCGTCGTGGTGGCGGCGATTTCGGCCTCGGCATATTGAATGAGGCGATCTTGGGAAATAATGGAATGATCGTAATGTATTTTTATTCGTATGGACAGACCTCCTGGTCTGTCCATTGTCGCGCTTGAGCGCGACTTGGGGACGACCGGGAGGTCGTCCCCTACGAAATTTATAAAATCCACAAATTCTGTTCTCTTTTTCGTAATATATTCTCCATTTTTAATGGCAATTTCATTCCAATATTCAAGTTCTTGCCTTTTCCCCACTCCCTGCTTTATTTTTTCCAAAATTGCATTGCGGCTCCGAATTGCTTTTTCATAAATCGAAATGGCCAGTCGGTAATTTTTATCAGTTTGAAAAAGAGCGTCATTCAAAAATTCCCGCCGCGTGCCGGGGGAATTTATTACAATTTTTAAGTCTTCAGGAAAAAACGAAACCAAAAGCAGGTTTCCGGCAAAATCGGCAACCGTTTTGGCAAAATTATTTCTTAAATATTTCTTGTGAAGCCTTGAAGTTGCCGCTTCAAACAAATAAATTACCTGAAGTTTAATTTTGTCCAACGTTTCAACTTCAGCTATGATTGAGGCGTCATTTTTTCCAAGAGAAATGAGCTCTGTTTCTTTATCGCAGCGTTTGCTTTTTCCACTTGATAAAATGTTTAAAGCTTCAAGGAGATTTGTTTTCCCCGAGGTGTTGCGGCCGACAACCACGCAAATATCGCGCGTTATGGCAACAGAAAAATCCGCGTGGGAGCGGAAATGCTTAAGGCGCAAAGATTTTATTCTCATTCTCCTATTCTATCAAAATCCAAACGGGCTGACATTGCCGAAGAAGCCAAAAAGATAAAAAACCAATAAAGAAATAATCACTGTGCTGGCCATCCAGATAAACCATTCTTGGTTATCTTTGAACAGGCTGGAGTATTTTTTAGCTGGTTTTTTAGGCGTAGAAATTTTGCGGGCAGGCTTTTTTTTCATTTTTATCACCCCATTTCTTTTAATATTATTAATTTAAACCGATTTATAACTGCTTGTCAAGGAATTTGACAAACTTCAAAAAGTTATGTATAATATTGTGTAACTATGAACCTTGTTAGGAAACAAATTCTAATCACTCCGGATCTTGAAGCCTTAATTTGGGAAAGAGCCCATCGGGAAGGCATCTCTTTTTGTGAAGCAGTGCGAACTCGGTTAGCTGATGGTTATGAAGGCCATGAGAAATCTATTTATGCTAAGCAGCTTGAAGATCTTGAAAAAATTAAAAAAATCCGCGAGAAGTATCGCGCTCGCCGTCTTCCAATGCCAATAAAAAAAGCAATCGAATTTGGAAGAAAATAACTTATTTCCGTTATGAAAAGAGTTGTCGTTGATTCTTCAATTGTTATTAGTGCTCATTTTCCAAATAATCCATTTGTTTCTTACAGTCAAGAATCGGTTAATCTTCTTGAAAAATTGTCGCAAGACAAATATCGTTTAATAGCTCCCAGCATTTTTTTATATGAATGTTTTAATGTTCTGCGAACTTATTTTATGAAAAAATTCTTGGAGCAGGAAGAAGTGAACGAACTTTCGGGATTTATTAAGCAATATAATATTAAATTAATCGATTTCTCAAAAAATTGCGACAGAGCAATGAAGATTGCATGTGCGGAAAAAATTTCAATTTATGACGCTTCCTATGTTGCTTTGGCGCGGCAAGAAAGATGCGATTTCTGGACCGGAGACAAGAAGCTTTTTCAGCTCCTCAAAACTCACCTCAAGTTTGTTAAGTATGTTGGTAATTTTAAGTGATTTTTATCATTAAAATCCGCATTTCAAACCCAAAGCCCATTCATTATCCTCATTTCACTACGCAAGAAAAGTTTAATTTAGGAATTATTCTGAAAATCCCATCTTGACAAATCGTCTCAAAATGATACGATTAAAGATATGAATGAGACGATTCTGACCCCGCGCCAAAAGTATATTTTAAATCTGGTAAACCAGTCTGAGAGTTTGTCGCGCGAGGAAATCCAGAATAAGCTGGATTTAACTTATCCGACCTCAAAACCCACCTTAATTCGGGAATTAAATTTTTTACATGAAAAAAAGCTTATTAAATCTAAAGGTCAAGCCAAAGCAATCAGATATCTGCCCGCGGCGGCAAATCCTCTTCTTCGCGTATTTGAGATAGACAGATATTTTGCGGATGAACCTGATGCACGATGCGGCGCCAAAAAATCTTTTGATTTTCAAGTCTTTGATCATTTAAAAGATCTTTTTTCAAGAGAAGAACTTAAGCTTTTAAAAAGCAGCGCCCGCGATTTTTCAAAAGAAACAAAAAAAGTAAATCATGGCATTTTAAAGCGAGAACTGGAAAGATTCGTGATTGAACTTTCATGGAAATCATCCAAAATTGAAGGTAACACATACTCGCTTCTTGAAACCGAAACCCTGATTAAAGAGCAAAAGGAAGCTGCCGGAAAAACAAGAGATGAAGCCATCATGATTCTTAACCATAAGCGCGCATTTGAAGCAATTTTAGACGCAAAGGCAGATTTCAAAAAAATTTCTGTTTCAGAAATAAATCAACTGCATAATCTACTAACGAAAAATTTAGGAGTTTCGTCTGGAATAAGAAAACATGCAGTTGGAATCACTGGTACAACCTATCAACCGCTTGATAATGAGCATCAGCTTAAAGAGGTCTTTCAAAAAACAGCTGACGCGATCAACACCGCGGAAAACCCTTTTGAAAAAGCACTGATTGTACATTTTATGATCGCATATATTCAACCGTATGAGGATGGCAATAAAAGATGCGCCCGCATGATGACAAATGCCATTCTTCTTGCTCATAATTTATTTCCGCTTTCATATAGAAGCGTTAATGAAGATGAGTTTAAAAAAGCTTTAATTTTATTTTATGAACAGACAAGTATTTTTCATGTTAAAAGACTATTTATCGAACAATTCATCTTCGCGAATAAAACCTATTTTAGGTAAATTCATGCCATATCTGTCCTTTTCACGGTGATGTTCTCTGCCTTCTCATTTTTCACCTATTTGCTTCTTTATGCTTTTAGCAAATTGCATAAGGAGTGGGAAGAATAAACACTCCAAAACCTTGACACAACCTGCTATAATTAAAATAGATTATGTTATTTGGGCAGAAAAGCAAGATTTACGCTTGGATTTTGGGAATTACATATGTTGTTTTAATTGGATTTGGGCAAACGGGAGTGAATTTTCAGGCCACACTTTTTAACCTTCTTTTTCTCTTTATTCTCTTTTTGAACCTCCGCGGCGCGAAATTTAAGCTTTCTCCGTTGATTTGGTTTCTTTTTGCCGCCGATTTTTTAACTGCTGTTTACTTTGGCGTGACCACCAATTATTTAGTTAGCTTTTGGAATCAGATAATTTGCTTTTTAATTCTTTGGCTTTTAATTCTTGCCTGCAATAAAGGTCAGTTTCCCGAGAATGCGACTGATTTTTTTTGGCTTTCTTTGCACGAGGCGCGAAGCATCGCGACGAATTTTTTCTCCTGGCAATCAATTAAGAATTTTTTCACCACTTCTTTTTCTGTGAAAAACCAGGCGAAAGGAAAAGCAAATGTGATGATCGGAATTTTTCTTTCCTTTCCGATTTTAGTTATTTTTCATATCTTGTTTTCACAGATAAATGCAAGTTATGCAGATTTTGTTTGGCGATTTTTTAAATCTTTCTATGATTTCCTAAAATTTCTGTGGGACATTAATATTGTTCAGCTTGCAATTAAAATAACGATTACTTCATATTGGTTTTTTATTTTTTTATCAGCTAGGTTGCATTGCGACGAAGATCACAGAGAAAAGAATATTTTGGAAATCTCTGAAGAAATTGCAAAAACCGTGTTTACTCTTTGCGCCTTGCTTTTCTTTTTATTCTCCGCCTTTCAAAGCCAAATGCTTTTTGCCAGGTTTTCCCAAAGCGCGTTTAAGGAATTGTCGCTCTACACCCAAAAAGGCTTTTGGGAACTTCTCGTTGCTGCTGTTTTTGGCTATGCCATTTGTTTGTTCACTGTGAACAATATAAAAACTAAAAAATTATTGATAATTTTCACGCTTGAACTTTTGCTTCTGGTGGTTTTTTCCTCTCACAAACTTCTTCTTCTGACAAGCTGGTTTGGATTTAAAGATCAGCGGATCATGGCGGGTTTTGCAATTTTCCTAATCGGCGGGACATTTGTTGGATTTTTGGCGCGCTTGTTTGAAAAGATAAATGCGTCCGCCCTTTTTAAAATTCAACTTATTTTTCTTGTTTCAATTATTTGCTTTTTGAATATTATCAATGTTGATTTATTCGTTTCCAAAATTAATCCAGTCAGCAACTTCGTGAACGGCAAAAAATATAAAGACTATTCATATATTTTGGGTAATTCGTTTGATAATCACGCGGCTTGGCCTGGCGTGATTATTGAGGCATTTATAACTGGCGCGCCCCAGCCCAAAGATTATTACTGGGGAAGTCATTATTTTTCTCTTTGCGATTATGAGTTTAGAAATATTGGCCGCGGTCAATATCTTCCACGAACATATCTTAAAGACAAATATAATAATTTAGTTTACAAATACAAAAATTTGCCTTCAAAAAGCGTCGGAGAAGTTATTCGCGAATTTAATTTAAACGAATATCAAGCCTATCTCACGATTAAAAATAACCGCCAGGAATTTAAAAAATTTCTCGACTTCGCCAAAAACCAATGCAAAAAGTGAAGAATTATTTTGGGTTAATAACCTCAATGTCTTTCATAGGGTAATCTTTCACATTGTGAGTCAGGAGAGTTAAATTATTTTTTTTAGCAACTGCCGCCATAAAACAATCAAGCAGATACACTTTTTTGGTTTTGCGGGAAAATTCAAAACGGTAATTTCCGGCAATTTCTGCCACTTTTTCATCAATCGGTAAAACACCAAATTTGCGAACAAGAATTTTAATTTTTTCGCTCTCTTCTTCTGTTGCTTTTGACAAAATTTCCGCAACCGGAATTGGGCAAAGAGTGATTTTTCCCTCCGTAATCCAGTTTTTCACAAGTCGCGCCGCGGGTTCTTTTCCCCAAAAAGCTTCAAGCAGGATGTTTGTGTCAAGAAGATAGCGTTTACCTGCGTTTGTCTTCATTTTTTCTTAAATTGTGCTGCCAGGCGCTGGCGCTTCGCACATTTTTCCAGGCACTTTTATTTTTATTAATTTTCCCCACCACGGCTTCGGCAATTAATTCCAATTCATTTTCTTCGGTTTGATAGGGCACAATCTTGGCAATCGGCCGGCCGTATCTTTCAACAAGAACTGATTGTTTGTGATGGTAAATCATGTCAAGGACATTTGAGATGTCATTTTTTAATAAAGTGGCATTAATTGAAGTTATTGCATCCATAAATCAGATTATGGCATAAATGGTTAACATAGTCAAGATGACTATTTAGGGTGGTTTCTGGTTATGGTTCTCTGGCGCCTTTTTGCTTCAAAAAAAGAGCGGGGTTTTCCCAGTTTGCTTTTAAGTTTTCAAGGGTTTCCTCGTGTCCAAAAAAGTATTCATCACTTCCTTTATGGATTCCAAAATGCAGGTGTTCCCTTTCTCCTCCGGTTTCCTCAGAAAATGCCGCGCCAAGATAGGTGATTTTTTGCCCGGCTTTAACACGATCCCCGGCTTGAAAATTTAAATTATTAATTTTCACATGGCCGTAAAGGGCGACATGATTTAAGGAGTGGAAGAAAAATTAAACCGCCATATTTGAAGAGCAGTAAAAGATACGATGAAAAAAGCGATGAGTATAATAAATATTTTTAATTTCATGGCTTTCAGGCCAAAAGTTTTTCAAAAATCCGGTTTTTCCCCCAGAAATAGAGCGCGATACCAACAATGGATGTTGCCAAAATTAAAGGGACAACGCTTATCTTATCGGCAATAAAGCCGATTAAAAGAAGAGGGATTGAAGCCAAAAGATTTTGGACAAGGGAGGCGATCCCCCAAACTCGGCCCAGCATATCATCCGGCGTGTTTTCAGAAATGGCAGTTAATGCCGGCACGATGATTAAAGTGACAGAAAGCCCCAAAAACAAACAAGCCACAAAAATAATACTTGAAATTCCAGTGAAATTAACAATTGAACGGCTGACGCGGCCAACCAAATTTTCTTTTTCCAAGAGCTGATATAAAACCGGGACAAATCCTAAGAGGAAAAGAGAAACTGATGAGAATAAAATTCCGCGCGAAATTAAGCGGCGCTTTAACTCTTTTTGCCAGCGAGAAATGATGTAGAGTGAAAGAATGCTGCCCAGGCCAACCGGAAACATCACCACCCATGAAGCATGTTTTGGATCTTCAAAGCCAAGCTCACTCGAGACAAAAGCCGGAGAGATTGAAAGGGCGACGTTCATGAAAATTTGCATGATGGCGAAAATGGCGATTGCAAGGACAAGCACGCGAGTTTTTTGAATAAAAGAAAAACCCAATTTGATTTCTGAAAAAGTTTTGTCAAAAAAGCCGCCAGTTGAGCCAGATGAGACGGGGGCAAGTCGCGGCAGCTGATAAACAAAAAAAGTTGAAAGAAACATTAAAAATGCCGCCAGATAAATTGGAGAAAAATCATTTTGAGTGAGGATCATTAAAGGGCCAGAAAGTGAGAAGCCAATTAAAAAACAAGCATTGATGGAAAATGAAAAAAGAGAATTGGCAATCAAAAGTCCTGGTTTTTCAACAAGAAGAGGGAGGGATGATTGTTCAGCTGGGGTGAAAAACCGGTCAATGGCATTAATCACAAAACTTAATAAAAGAATAAGCCAAATAGTTTGAGCGGCAGGGATGAATAAGAGCGCCACAAAGGGCCAGATAACGTGAACTGCGATCATGATTTTTCGCTTGTCATAAAAATCAGCCAAAACTCCAGTGAAAGTGCCAAAAATGGCGGTTGGCAAAATAAAAGTTAGAATCAGAAGAGATTCAGAGAAGCTGGAACTCGTGAGGCGAAACACAATGAAAATTAAAGAAAAATTAAGAAGGTTATATGAAAGCTGAGAACAAATTTGAGATGCCCAAAGATTGCGGAAAGATGTGTTTTTTAACAAAGTTTTTATATCCATAAATAGTGATGGGTATTATAACATTGACTTTTTTTAGCTAAAGACATTATACTAAAATATGCCATGGCAAAAAAACTATTAATAGCTTTTGTTTGTGTGTTATTTTTAACAGTTTCTGTTGGTTTGCGACAGGTGCAAGCTTCATCACTTGGGGTTGCTAATAATATTCCGATTGTCAGTAAAACGGTTAAGGACGGCGATATTATTTCTTCAAGCAAAGATGGATTTATCGTCACGCGTATTGAATATGACGCATCAATGGTGGGAGTGGTGAGTTATGGGGCGGCGGTTATTTTTGAACCAGAAAGCACAAAAAACTCAGTGCCGGTGTCAAGTCAGGGTACGACGATGGTGAACGTGACAACGCAAAATGGCGAAATTAAAAAAAATGATTATTTGACAAGTTCGGCAAAAATTCCCGGCGCAGCAATGAAAGCGGCTAAATCAGGTTTTGTGATTGGCGTGGCGATGGCTGATTATTCCGGAAAAAACGTGGGCAAAATCCCAGTTTCGGTTAATATTCAATTTGTGAACACGTCAATAAGCGTTGGATCAAGCTTAATAGACATTTTTAAATTATCATCTCTTGCCACATATGAACAACCGCTTACTGTTTTTAAATATTTTATTGCGACTCTAATTATCGTGATTTCATTTCTTGTCGGTTTTGCCATCTTTGGCCGGGTGGCCGGAATTGGGGTTGAAGCTTTGGGAAGAAATCCTCTCGCGGGAAATAAAATTCAGTTTGGGATTCTCATTAACACTTTAATTACGGTTGCGATTATTATTTCAGGGCTGTTATTGGCGGTTGTGATATTAAAAATGTAATCCCAAACTTTTTTCAGAAAACTCTGAATGTCCAGTAAATCTGTCCGATCTATGCCGGTTTACTGATTTTTTTGAGTTTTTTTTAAAGTCATGCCTAAGAAAAATATTATTCAGCAAATATTTGCCGGTAAACCTTCAAGTGAAGAGAAGATTATTAACAAAGCCACAAGACAAGCGAAGAGAACGATTGGAAAAGCCGTTGTTAAAGCGGAACAAATACTGGGCGAAACAGATCTTTTTAATGATTTACTGAAAAAAGAATTGCAAAATGAACTCCACGCGGCAGTTTTGAAAAACAGCGAACTTTTTACTTCCGAAATGAAACAGGCAGCGGTGGAAACTTTAAACAAATTTCAAGAAACTTTGGAAGCCCAACTTGCCGCGTCGCAGAAAATATTATCTGAAGCGGCTAGCCAGGAATATGCGGCAGCCAAAGAAGAGATTAAAAAATATAAAACCGAAAAAATTGCGGCAATTGACGCTGCGGTGGGACAGCAGGTTGATAAACTTGCAATTGAGATTTTAGGCGAATCGATTCCGATTAATTTTCAAAATCAAATAATTACAAGAATTTTAGAAAAAGCAAAGAAAGAAGGAGTTTTTGAATGAATTATCAAGCGATTGACGATTTATTACTTACAAAATCCCAAGCCGATATGATAGTGTTCCAGCTAAATTCCTTTAAGGAAACGCTTTACTTGACAGAAGGGTCACTGGCTGAAAAAGCCGATCGATATCTTCCCCATTCCTTAAAAGAATCTCTTGGAGAAATGCCAGGTTCCTCTCAAGATGTAATAGGGCTTATAGAGAATGTTTGCTCCCATGTTAACAGTTTGCCGGTTTTGACAATGATTTTGCCTTTTGAGCCTACGGCAAGTTCGCTTAAAAAAATAATTAATTGGATAGAGATAAACGTAAAAAGGAAAATATTAATTAAAGCCGTGAGGTGCAATTTGTCAGAAGCTGCCGCACGAGTTGAATTTGAAGGCAGGCAGGCAACTTTATGAATAGTTATTCAAGTTATCTTGAAAAAATAAATGAGTATGGCGAAGTGACTGTTGTTAAACAGTCGCTTGTAAGCGTTGTTGGGCTGCCAGGCGTTAAACTGCAAGAACTGGTTATTTTTGAGTCCGGGAAAATCGGCCAAATTTTCTCAATTAACGACCACGATATTGACGTTCTATTTTTTTCAAAAGAGGTGCCAAGAATAGGTGAGAAGATCATCAGAAAAATGAATTTTTGTCAATACCTGTTGGCCGCGAGCTTATGGGTTCTGTGATTAATCCCTTGGGTGAACCGATTGAGGCGAAAAATGATCTCTCAAAAATTTCGGAAAGGCGCGAAATTGAATCAGAAGTGCTTGGAATTACGGCCCGGGCGCGTGTGAAAAAACCTTTTCTCACAGGAATTTCTTTGATTGATTTAGTTTTGCCCATTGGTGCAGGCCAGAAAGAACTTATTGTTGGTGATCGCAAAACCGGAAAAACCTCTTTGCTTTTAACCACAATGAAAAACCAATCAATTGTAGGAACGATTATTATTTATTGCCTTATTGGTAAAAAAACGAGCGAACTAAAAAAGATAAACGAGTATTTATCTGCAGAGAAAATTAAAGACAATCTAATTATTGTGGCGGCTACCGCAGCTGACCCACCGGGATTAATATATCTTGCGCCATACTCTGCCATGGCTATCGCCGAATATTTTCGAGATGCCGGGCGCGATGTGCTTGTGATCTATGATGATTTATCCAATCACGCCAGGTTTTATCGCGAAATTAGTTTAATGGCGCGCCGTTTTCCCGGACGGGAGTCATATCCCGGAGATATTTTTTATTCCCACGCGCGTCTTATGGAAAAAGCAGGAAATTTTCGCCATCCGGAAAAAGGAGAGGTTTCGATTACTTGTTTACCGGTTGTTGAAACAGTTGAAGGCGATTTGACAGGTTTTATTGCCACAAACGTTATGGGTATGACTGATGGCCACATTTTTTTCGACAGCAATATTTTTCAAAAAGGCCAGCGGCCGGCAATTAATCTTTTTCTTTCAGTCACCCGCGTGGGTAAACAAACAAAAGATTCGCTCCGTCGCGAAATTATCAGGGAGTTAACGGCTTTTCTTGCACGTTTTGAACAGACAGAGAGTTTTGCCCATTTCGGAGCAGAACTTTCATCTCAAATTCAACAAACTCTCGAAACCGGAACGGCATTTTATGAGTTGTTTGAACAAGAGAGGGGAGAAATTTTTCCAGAAGCCGTTCAAACAATTCTTTTCGCGCTGATTTGGGCGCAAATGATTAAAAAAGATGACGTCCTAAATTATAAAAAGTGTTTACTCGAAGCATTTAATCGTGACGCCACAAAATCCGAAATTATAAAAATGGTATCAGCGGAGAATTTAATTGATTTAGTTAATAATGTTAAAAACAATCAGGAGTTTTTTGACGAGTTATGCAGCAAAAAAAATCCATCATAGAAGAGATTGATTTTGTAAAAAATTTAAGAGGCCTCTGCCAAACATATGAGGAGTTATCTGTAATGGAGATGCAAAAAATCAGGAATTCAGTTTTAGCAACCCGCGCTTTTTATAACGGCTTATCAACCGTTTACTATGAAGTAAAAAAGTCATATAAAAATGATATCGCCGTTCTTCTCAAGAAACATGGAGAAAAAGAAGCAAAAAGAATGCTGATTTTTTCAAAAAATGGCAAGGCGGTTTCAGTCTTGGTGAGCGCCAACACTAAATTATACGGAGATATCATTAACCAAACTTTTAATTATTTTATAAATAATATTCAAAAAGAAAACAGTGATTTGGTGATTATCGGCCGGCAGGGAAAAGAATTATATGAAAGTTCAGGGAGAAACCTCCCTTTTAAATATTTTGAATTGCCAGATATGAAATATTCCCTTTCTGACATTCAGCCGATTATAGCCCATATCCTTTCATATGAGAAAATTAATTTATACTATGGCCTTTTTAAGAGTTTGATGAATCAGGTTCCCCAGCTTACTAATATTACGGGAGATGAGCCTTTTGATGAAACAGAAGTAATAGATGAAAATGTCAAATATTTATTTGAACCTTCCCTTGAGAGAACTTTAACATTTTTCGAATCGCATATCGTGGGAGCTTTTTTCTCCCAATTAATTCTTGATTCGCGTTTAGCTCGGCTTGCCTCGCGGATTAAAGCGATGGAAGAATCATTAGATCGAGTTGATCTGGAAACAAAATTATTAACTCAGGCAAAAAGAAAAATTTTGCGTTTAGAAGATAATAATCGGCAACTAACTCGCATGAGCGGTTTATCGCTTTGGAGATAAGTCGAACTATACATATATGAAAAATTTTGGAAAAATCAAGACAGTTCAAGGGAGCATTGCCAGCGTTGAGTTTTTTGGTGAAACACCCGCTATCCACGACGTTCTTTTTCTTCAGGACGACAGAAACGTAAAAATGGAGGTTTATGCAGTGTTTGGCCAAATTGCCTCTTGTTTAGTTCTTACTCAGACAAAAAAAATCTACCGGGGGGCGATTGTGATAAATAGCGGGGAGCAACTGATGATGCCGGTTGGCGACAAAGTTTTAGGGCGGATTATGGATATGTTTGGCAATCCGCAAGATAACAAGGGAGAAGTTGTTGGCGATACACGCTGGTCAATTGTAAATCGTGATGTTAAATTTGCAAGCGTGATGGCTCCTTTAAAAATACTGGAAACTGGCATTAAAGCCGTGGATTTTTTCTCGCCAATTTTTAAGGGCGGGAAAATGGGCCTTTTTGGCGGAGCCGGTGTTGGAAAAACAATTCTTCTGACAGAAATCGTTCACAATGTGGTGATGCTTCATATTAATAAAAATTTAGCAGTTTTCACCGGCCTTGGCGAACGTGCCAGAGAAGGCCAAGAGCTTCATGAAGTTCTTGAGAAAAGCGGTGTTTTGCCTCAGATGACTTTAGTTTACGGTCAAATGGGAGAAAGTCCGGCGATTCGTTTTCGAACCGCTTTTGCCGGAATCACTTTGGCGGAATACTTTCGCGATGTAAAAAAGAAAGATATTTTATTTTTTGTCGACAATATTTTCCGTTTTGCCCAGGCCGGAAATGAACTTGCAACCCTGATGGACAATATCCCTTCCGAAGGCGGTTATCAAGCAACTTTGTCTTCAGAAATGGCGGCTTTTCATGAAAGGCTTGTTTCAACAAATGATGGGGCGATTTCGGCAATTGAAACAGTTTATATTCCCTCCGATGACGTCACTGACCAGGGAGTGCAGTCGGCATTTCCATATTTTGACTCAACGGTAGTTTTGTCAAGATCAGTTTATCAACAAGGGCGTTTTCCGGCCATCGAACTTTTGTCATCAACTTCAGCAGGACTGAGCCGTGAAATTGTCGGCGAAGATCATTACCGGATTTTTCTTAAAAGCCAGGAGCTTTTGAAAAGAGCAGTTTCGCTGGAGCGGATTGTGGCGTTAGTTGGCGAATCAGAGCTATCACCTGAAAATAAATTAATTTACAGGCGCGCTAAATGTTTAAGAAATTACATGACGCAAAACTTTTTTGTCACCGAAGCGCAAACCGGGAAAAAAGGCCAATATGTGACGACCTCAGATGTCGTAAGTGATGTTGGTAAAATTATCAATGGGCAATATGATAAGGTTCCCCCGGAAGATTTTTTATATATTAGTACGTTAAAGGAGATATAGATAATGGCTAGTTTGCTTTCTGTTTTTATGAGAAGCGCTGAAGAGGTGCTTTATTTAGGAGAAGCAGAATCTGTTTCATCAGTAAATGAAAAAGGTTCTTTTGATATTCTCCCCCTTCATAGCAATTTTATCTCGATTATTAAAAATAAAGTTGTAATTACGCTAAATAATCGTCCACAAGAATTTAAAATTGATTCGGCCATCATGAAGGTGAAAAGAAATAATGTCCAAATTTATTCCGGCACCGAAATTCTGGAAACTTTTTCAAATAACCAAAAATCTTCACCGGTATCCAGCAATTTGTAATTTATATTTTCACGTAATTTAGAAATAATAATGCTTTGTTCTTTGCGGTTTGCCGGCTCATGCCAGCTGCGGGCGGCAATAATGATGTAATCCGCCTTATCAATTTTTGAAGGAAAAACAAATAAGTTTTTTCTTTTCGCAAAGTGAGAACCGGCATTGTTGGTGGCGGACACGCTTTTCTCAGACGGAATACGGGATGACCAGTAATTAATTTTTCCCGCTGCAGGATATTGATATTTCAAAAAATCAAGATAAGGAGAAGATCCGATTAACGGGAGAGGTGAGAAATGATAAAGGTGATAAAGAAGAATAATGGAAACAAGAGGGAAAATAATAATTTTTTTTACCTTTCGGAGTAAAAACTGTAAGCCGTAAATTGAAGAGATGATGAGCCCGCAAACTGCCGTTGCCGAATATTGAAAATTAAAAGAACGAAATTCGTCACCTTTAGCAATCATGTTAATTAACATTGGAGGTAAGGAAAAAAGGAAGGCGAGCGGAGAAAAAATAGCCAGCCCTCCGGTTGAATAAATGGTGTTTAAGAAATACTCCCCTCCCTTGTTTTTACTGATCGCTTCAATGATTTGGCGCGGATTACCCGCGTAATTTTTAATTACCTGAGAAAGATTTTCGTTGCCATCGCTAAATTGCCGGAGGGCAAAGTGGCGGCCAAGAGAGGCGTTATTTGCTGGAATTATAAATTTTACAAATACAATAAAATAAAATAGGCAAAAGGCGAAAAGCCCAAAGCAAAGCGCGCGGTTTTTATTTTTAATAATTCCCCAAAAGCAAATTGCAGCTAAAACGAGAGAGACGGTTTCTTTGGAAATAAGGGATAAAAAGAAAAATGAAAGAAACATTTTTTTTCGGTTAATCAGCAAAAAATAAAAAGTAAAAAGAAGAAAAGTTGTTCCGGGCACTTCGGAATGAAATTCGTAAATGTTGGCGCGCTGCATGATGGGAGAAAGGAGATAGAGGATGGAGAAAAATAGCGGAATTAAATCACGTAGGGTGCAAAATATATGCTTTGCAATCAAAAACACCGGTACTGCCCCCAGCGCCACGAGTAATGCTTGTAAAACCAGCAATGTTTCTGTAAACGGAAAAATTTTGTAAATTGGCACCACCAAAACCAGTAAAAAATCCGCGTGAAATGCAAGGCGTGAGCAAAATTCACTTGTCCCGGGATTAGTCATGGCAAAAATCCGGCCTTGGCTTGTGTTCCAAACAGTTTGTTCCATGTTGCCCAAATCATAGCGTCCGGAAAAAAGAGATTGGTGGCGGGAAATTGTCAGCCAGGAGAAGTATAGCGTGTAGACGGCAACGGCTAAAATTAAGATAAGATGGCTTTTTTTCATTACTTGCTTATTATAGTTCACGATTCCCAAAATCAATATAGTTTTGCAAAATTCTGTAAAAAACTTTACAATGAAAATATATTATGGATGACAATTCTCAACCAAACATTCAAATTGTGAAAAAATCGGCAGCCACTGCCCTTTCCGATTTGAAAAATAACCCTCCCGGAGGTCCGGGACCATCTGGCGTGTATACGGGCAAGGAAAGGGTAAAGCCTGTTGAAGGGATAAGCGAAGTGCCGGTTTCTCCAGAAATTCCACCGGAAATAAAAGAGATGGGGGTTGAGAATGTCAAAGAAACGTTGGAATTGCCGCCTGAGCTGAAAAAGGCGGGAGTCGAATCAGTTGACGAGCAGGCGGTATTTGAACCGCCAAAAGAACAACTTGTGGCCAATATTCCGCTCACTACTGCCCAGATGCAAAAAGGGCTTCACGCCCAAGTGACCGATTCATTATTGTGGCTTGTTTATTGGTGTATGCGGCAGATAAAAATTGGGAAAATCATAAATAAAAAATCGTAAAAAATATAGTTTATGAAAGGCGCACTGCTTACTTTATTAGTTTTACTCATCTGCGGCTATATTTATTTCATGCTGTTTATCGGCAAGGCGTGCGGCGGTCCGGGCGGCGAGACGGGGCTTGCCATTTGCTCGCCAGGATTCAGGTGCGAATATGAAACTGAAAATCATAATGAACAAGGCAAATGCGTGTTCACAACAAAAGTTTTCACGTTTTAAAACGTGAAAATATCAAAAGCGGCGATTCAAACAATTGATGTACAATTATTATTGTAATACACATTGCCGTAGGAACGAGACATGCCTTGTTCCTGCAAAAGAAAATAAATGAAAAAAATATTAATCGCGTTTTTAACCATAATTGTAATTTTTGTCACTTTTTTCTTTATTCAATTTCAAAAGAGTCGTTTGCCAATTTCTTCACTACTAAAACCTACAATTTCATCAGTAGCTAGAAAAAATTATGTCGAAGGAGAAGTTTTAGTAGTATTTACTCCAGAAACAACTTTTCAAGAAGCCATTGATTTTCTTGATAATGCTGGATTTAAATATAAGAGACCATACAAAAAACTAAATTTAGAAACTCGTGAAGAAATTCCTTACGAACCAGGAGATAAATTTGAAAAACCGAGTGCATTTACGGTTTACGTAGAAAAAGGAAAAGAAAAAGAATGGATAGAAAAAATTAAAAAAAATAGCATGATTAAATATGTCGAGCTTAACAATTTAAACGTTCTGCAGTAATTTTTTTGTTAGTATTGGTTAGTATTGGATGGCATTAGTTAGTATTTGATAGTATTTATTTATGGAATCTGTTTCCCTTGACACTTTTTCCACTCTTGGTCTTAATCTTCTCTTCTCCATTTTTTGGTGGGGGATTTTTGCGGCCTTTTTGATAACCGCCGTCTACCTTTTTTTCTTGTGGTTCAGGAACCGCAACCGCGAACCGCGAAGTTTGCAATATATTCTTCTGCAAGTGGCTGTTCCCAAAGGAAACGAAATTAAAATTGACGCGGCCGAGCAAATGTTTGCGTCATTTTCCTCTTTTGGCAAACACGGGATTTTTAGCTTTTTAAAACCGGATGATCACATTTCTTTTGAGATTGCCGCAATCAAAGAAGATATCAGATTTTATGTTTCCATGCCTCTTCATTTAAAAGATCTTGTAGAAAAGCAAATTCATGCGAGCTATCCGGGAGCCGAAATCCAACCCGTGCCGGAATATAATATTTTCACTGAAAACGGGAAAGTGGTTTTTGCGTCGCTCCGGCTAAAGAACACGAATTATATGCCGATTAAGACATTTAAAGATTTGCCGGTTGATCCTTTAAATTCGTTAACCACAAACTTAGGAAAAATGGGTGAAGGAGAAGGCGCCGCGATTCAGGTGATTTTTGCGCCAACCAGCCACAAATGGGCGGGACAGGGCAAAGCGTTTATTGCCAAAATTAAAAAGCAAGAAGCCAACCCGGAAACTTCAAAATACACTCATGATCCAAAGTCGCTTGAGTCAATTGACGCCAAATGTAATCGGCCGGGATTTAAAACGACCGTCCGCATTGTCGTTTGCTCGACAAATGAACACATGGCAAAAATGCATCTTGAGAATATTCTTTCTTCTTTTGAACAGTTTAACAGCGATCAAAATGGGTTTAAGAAAAACCGCCATCTAATTAAAAAATTATTTTTAATTGATTTTATTTATCGTTATTTTCCGGTTTTTGGCAAAACGAGCATTCTTTCTTCAGATGAACTGGCAACAATTATTCACTTTCCCAATAAAACCGTAGAGACACCGCACATTTTTTGGCTTAACGCCAAGCGGGCACCGGCTTCCCAAGCTATTCCTCAGGCGGGTTTATTTTTAGGCTACAACGTTTTTCGCGGCGTGCGAAAGCCGATTTATATCTCAAATGATGACAGGTTGCGGCATGTTTACATTATTGGAAAAACTGGTACCGGCAAGTCTGAACTTTTGAAAGAAATGATTTTACAGGATATCCGCGCCGGAAAAGGCGTTTGTTTTATTGATCCTCATGACACAGTTGAAAAGATTTTGGAATGCATTCCGCCGGAGAGGGCCGAGGATGTGATTTATTTTGACCCGTCAAATGTTGAGCGGCCAATGGGGCTAAATATGCTTGAAGCCAAAACCGAACAGGAACAACATTTTATCACAAGCTCCATAATTGGCTTAATGTATAAGCTTTATGACCCGCATCAAACCGGCATTATCGGCCCCCGTTTTGAACACGCCATTCGAAACGCGATGCTTACTGTAATGTGCGAGCCGGGTTCCACCTTCATTGAAATTGTCCGGGTTTTAACTGATGCAAATTTTGTACAGCAGCTTCTGCCCAAAGTGAAAGACCCGCTGGTGCGCCGTTATTGGACTGACCAAATCGCCCAAACTTCAGACTTTCATAAATCGGAAGTTTTGGATTACATTGTTTCCAAATTCGGTAGGTTTGTGACAAATAAATTAATGCGAAACATCATCGGCCAATCGCAGTCGGCTTTTGATTTCAGGAAAGTGATGGACGAAGGAAAAATTTTACTAATTAATTTAGCTAAAGGCAGAATTGGTGAGGAAAATTCATCATTTTTGGGATTAATACTCGTGCCGCGCATTTTAATGGCCGCCATGTCCCGCCAAGATATTCCCGAAGAAAAACGCCGCGATTTTTTCCTTTATGTTGATGAGTTTCAAAATTTTGCCACGCCTGATTTCGCCACAATTTTATCTGAATCCCGTAAATATCACTTGGCGCTCACCGTGGCGAATCAGTTTATCGGCCAGATGGAAGAAGATGTAAAGAATGCGGTTTTTGGCAACGTGGGAACTTTAATCACTTTCCGGGTCGGCGTGTCTGACGCCAACTACTTGCAGCATGAATTTCAACCAACATTCACGGAAACCGATTTAATTAATATTGAAAAATATAATGCCTATGTGAAAACGATTGTGAACAATGAACCGCAAATTCCATTTTCCCTTGATCTTCGAAAAGATATGAGCCGTGTTTTAAAAAACCAAAACAAGCAAGTTGGCGAAATGATCAAAAAGCTCTCAGCTTTAAAATATGGTAAAGACGCCAATCTTATCGAAGCGGAAATGAACCGCCGCGGAAAGCTTTAAATGCTCGGCGGAAAAAAAATATAGTAAAATAGACTTCATGGACACGCGATTTGATTTTAAAAATGAAGAGGGAAAAATTTATGAAGAATGGGAAACCAGTGGATATTTTAAGCCCGTAGACGATACAGACAAACCCACTTTTTCTATCATCCTTCCCCCACCCAATGCCAATGCGGATCTTCATTTGGGACATGCAATGTATGTGATAGAAGATATTATGGCTCGCTATCACCGGATGAAAGGCGACAGCGTTCTTTGGCTTCCCGGGGCGGATCACGCCGGTTTTGAAACACAGTTTGTGTATGAAAAGCATTTAGCAAAAATGGGCAAATCCCGTTTTGATTTTGACCGCGACACGCTTTTTAAAGACATTTGGGATTTTGTCCAAAAAAACCGCGGAGTTATGGAGAATCAGTTGCGCCGTCTTGGTTTTTCTCTTGACTGGTCGCGCAAAAAATTCACATTAGATCCGGAAATTCAAAAAATTGTTTATGCCACGTTTAAAAAACTGTATGATGACGGTTTAATTTATCGGGGGCAGCGTCTGGTGAATTATTGCACGAAATGTGGAACGTCATTCTCGGATTTGGAAGTGAAACACGAAGAAGTAGAGGGAAAATTGTATTTTATTAAATACCCCATTATAAATTCCAATTCTATCATTGTGGCAACCACCCGCCCCGAAACAATGTTTGGAGATGTAGCTATTGCCGTTCATCCGGACGATGCGCGATATAAAAATTTAATCGGGAAAAGAGTGCAAATCCCGCTGACTGAAAAAGAAATTCCGATAATCGCTGACGCTTATGCAAAACAAGAATTTGGTACTGGAGCTGTAAAAATAACTCCTGCGCATGATGTGAATGATTACGAAGTGGGGCAAAGACATCATCTGGAAGTGATTCAAATTATTGGATTTAATGGAAAACTAAATGAAAAAGTGCCGGAACAATTTAGGAATTTAAATGTTTTGGCAGGACGCGAAAAAGTTGTTGAAGAACTGCAAAAAAATGGATTTTTAGAAAAAATTGAAAATCATAAGATGGTTTTAAGCAAATGCTATCGATGCAATCGTATTCTTGAGCCTTTACCTCTTCCCCAATGGTTTTTATCGGTAAAACCGTTAATAAAACCGGCACTTGACGCAATTGAAAAAAACGAAATAATGTTCTACCCTGCATCTCGGAGACAACAAGTAATTGACTGGTTGAATAATTTTCACGATTGGAATATTTCACGGCAAGTTGTTTGGGGAATGAGAATTCCGGCGTGGAAATGCACAAAATGTAACAATTGGATTATCACAAATGGTGAAAAGCCGGCAAAATGTCCAAAATGTGGAAGCGCTGATTTACAACAAGATCCAGATACATTCGACACCTGGTTTTCCTCAGGTCAATGGCCATTCGCCACTCTGATGAGTGGCTCAAAATCAAAAATCAAAAATCAAAAATCAAAAAAAGAAAACGGTGATTTTGAAAGATTTTATCCCACAAGCGTGATGGAAACAGCCTATGATATTCTTCATATTTGGGTTTGCCGGATGATTTTTATGGGGATTTACGCGACCGGTAAAATTCCATTTAAAAATGTTTATTTTCATGGGTTACTGCGCGACAGTAAGGGCCAAAAAATGAGTAAATCAAAAGGCAACGTGGTTAATCCTTTGGATATGGTTGATAAATATGGTGCGGACGCGCTTCGCGCTTCCCTCCTTTTTGGCATCGGCCAAGGAGCCGATGTGCCGTTTTCGGAGGAAAGGGTTCGCGCTATGCGCAATTTTGTGACAAAGATTTGGAATATGGGTAGATTTCTCGATGGTTCAATTGTTCAATTGCTCAATTGCTCAAAAGACGATAACAATCGAACAATCGAACAATCGAACAATGATTTCCTGCCATTTTACACAAAAGATTTAGCAGGTCAGAAACCAGAAGATAAGCAGATCGTTGAAGAATTAGAAAAATTAATCGCATCTGTCACGCAGAATTTTGAAAAATACGAATTCTCAAAGGCATTCGACATGACATATGAATTCACTTGGCATCGGTTTGCTGACTGGTACATTGAAACAGTGAAAGAGAGACTTAAAAATGGGGATAAAACTGCTGTATCAGTTCTTCATCATGTGTTTCTCAACTGTCTGAAACTTCTCCACCCTTTTATGCCGTTTGTGACAGAAGCGTTATGGGAGCAAATGCCGCGCAAGCGAGACGAGATGTTGATAGTTAGCCAGTGGCCAAAGATAAATTAAAAATGCAAATCTCAAAATGACAGAAAACATTTCGCCCGTTTTCTGCCATCCCAGATGAGGCTTTCCCCAGCACCATGCGGTGCGGGGCAGGCGGCCTCAATCTGGGATCCAGGATTTCTGGATCCCGGGTCGCGCCCTTAAAGGGCTTGCCCGGGATGACAAAAAGAGAAAAGCGTTGCTATTAAGCGATAAAAAAGACAAATGACAAAAAAGAAAAAAAGACTTCAAAAACACAATCAGCCTCGGTTATTACCGCAGGATTACCGTAGAATCTCCGCAAGCCGCAGACAGGCGATTGAATTTAGCCTCAGATTCTTAGGATGCGCCTTTTTATTAGTAATGTTTTTAATTAATATTGTAGGGGCAGGCCTTGCGCCTGCCCATGGGCGACCGCAAGTGTCGCCCCTACAGTATATTGAAACCACAAACAAATTTCTCGCCGTCAATGATTTTCAAACAGCGAGCTATTTTAATAAAACTGGTCTTATCTTCTTCCCCACTTCGATTGACTTGCTGTCACAGGAAGATTTAATTTATGAAAAAATAAACGAGCCGGAATTAATTAGGAAAGAAATTCTCACTTGGGAAAAAATTGCCGCCAGCTACCCGTCTTATCGCGACGCCTGGGCGATGCTTGCAATGTCAAATATGAAGTTAGGTAATGATCAAGAAGTAAATAAATCTCTCGAAAAAATTAAGGAAATTAATCCCAATTGGGAACCTCTTAAACTCTTTTAGTCTAAAAGCTAATCTTATTTATTCTTACTTCTTCTCTTCTTTTTTCTCTTTTTTCTCCTCTTTTTTCACTTCTTTTCCAGTTTCTTTTCCGGCTTCCTTTGTCTCGCCGGCGCCTTCAGCTGCGGTTTCTTCCGGTTTCTTTTCGGCTGTGGCTTCGACTTCTGTCGGCGTCACTTTTTCTTCAATTTTTTCTTTCTGAACAAGTTCGCCGATCTTAAAGACAATTTGTTCTCCGTCAGTTAAGATTTTGATTTTGTTTGGGAGTTTAATATCGGCAACTTTGATAGCATCGCCAAGCGCCGCAAGAGGCGAGATATCAATCTGGATGTTTTTTGGCAGATCAGCCGGTAAACATTCAATTTCCACATCTTGAATCGGGTTAAGAAGTGCGCCAAGCTTATCTTTAACTGCCTGCGACACGCCAACTGCAACAAGGGGCACATGAACTTTAACCGCTTCTTTCAAATCAACGGCCAGAAAATCCACGTGGAGAATAAAATGGGAAACTGGATGAAATTGAATTTGATGAATTAAAACCGGAAGGGTTTTTCCTCCCTCAAGTTTTAAGTCAATTAGTTTAGTATCCCCTGCCTGCCGGTGGATTTTAGAAAAAGCAAGTTTTTCAATTTCCAAGCTTTGGGAAGGGGTTTTTTTGCCATAAACTGTGGCGGGAATTTTGCCTTGTTTTCGGAGTTTTTTCACTTTGCGGCCAGTCAATGTCCTTTTGGTTGCGGATAACTCCATATCTTATGATAATTTCAAATTTTTAATTTTAAATTTTTAAATAATTTTTAATAATAAATTTTAAAATTAAGATATTTGATATTATTTTGAAATTTGAAACTTGTTATTTGAAATTTATTTCAAGGTCAATATCCTTTTCAGTACTTAGATTATACTTCAAACTTCCCTTTGAAGCAAGGTGCGGGGCAATGTTTGATGAGGCAATTAAATTTTCCGGAAAAAGAACGGTTAAATTATATGGTTCATTAACGCTTCCTGCTTGCTTTTGAAAATAAAATTCATATTTTTTAAGATTGTTCGTGTCGGCTGCTGCGGCTTGCCAGGAAAAAACGATTTCCTGCGCTTCTTTAACCGGAACGTTAATCAGTGTGCCAAAATATTTTAAGCCGTTTTCTTCTCCGGCAAGGACAAGTTGTTCGGTTGCAACTTTAATTTTTTCTAAAACTTTCTCATTGAGCGCTTCGCTTAAAACCGGTTTTTTTCCTTCGTAATTTAAAGTTTTATAAAGCGAGTCAGGGGATAGATAGAATTTAACATAAGCTTTGTATGGCCCGGCCGGCCAGCTGCCTAGAGGAGATTGGTTTTCATATCTCACTTTCAGCTCGTGTTCGACAAAGCCGTCAGGCAGAATTTTTATTTGATGATTAATCGTTCGGCGTAAAAAATAATTAACTTTATTGGCGCCATAGTTATTTTCAATAATATTCAAATACGAACCATCTGTTTTAAGCAGGGTGCCGTCAATTTTTAAGAATTTAATCGTATCTTCGATTTCACGATCCGCAAAATATGCCTGAAAATGGCGAGTTGCACCAGCGTCCAGGCCGGTTTTAAGAAGTTTAAAGATTTTGTCGCTTTCCACTCTTGAGATATTTGCCCAAAGAGCTTCACCAAGACTTTTCAAGAAATCTTTCTTTTTGGTCGAGCCGGGGAAAAAGTTTTGTTCAGCTGCTTTTTCGGCTTTTTCAAAAAGGTTGCCGCTTGTCACTGTGACATTAAAATCAGACAAATGAATTGGGCCGGTTACTTTTAAAACATTTTCAATTGTTGAAATATCAATTGCCATAACTCCGTCAAGATCAACGCTTGTTTCTTTGCCAATAAACCAGATAGCTTCGCGAGCCGCGTCGGGAAAATTCGGGTTAACATTGCTGTCTCTTAAAAACCAATTGGTCTGGCCAAGAAAATGCAAGATTTCCGCCGGAGGTTGGACTTTTCCTTTAAGTTGGCCGTCAGCGTCATATACGTCCATCACAGAAAAATCTAATAATTTTTCTTTTTCAAAAGAGATTAAGGCATATGAACCAATAAATCCGCCTGTTGATCGAAGTTCCATGTTGTTTTGAAAAAGAATGGCATATGTTTTTCTTGAAGACTTGCCTAAAATATCAGGCAGTTTCTGCAAGAATAAATTGGTTTTATTTAACTCTTGATAAAGCTGGGGAGTTTTATTTAAAAATGCGAAATATTCATTTTGCTTGAATTTTAAAAACCAAGGGACAGCGGGCACTTCATGTTTGAGCCGCCCAACAACTGATGAAAAAGTGTCCCTCGCGTCGCGAGCCGCAAGGACTGCGTCTCCAACATAATCATCAACCCCTTCCCCTTTTTTCACGTTTAATATGAGAGGCAGAGCGCGTGATAAGTTGTCAAGCGCGTTCTGGCCGCTTTTTAAAATCTTAAAACCGTTTTCTTCAAACTCAAAAAGCGCTTCTTCGTTTTTATAAGTGAGGTCTGCGCGCGCCGCTTGATAATAATATTTCAAAATATTTTGGTGGACTGTGCGGGATGCGCGAAGAGCTATTTCTCCAGCCTTTCGGTGCTGATCGCTGATTTTTAGGTCATATCGGGAAAGCGCAACCGCGCTATTTTTAAGAAAAAACAAAGAAGTGATTAAGGTAATAACATAGATAACCCAAGGAAGAGAGATGATGAAAATTGCCGGGATGGCAACTGAGATAATTTTGAAAAAAACGGAAAAAGCGTTATTTTTTAAATTTAAAGCGGATTTGAGAGGATTTTTTAAGCTTCTTATTAAGTGTTTAAATTTCGAGACGATGTTTGCCAAAATTGCAAAAAAATGTTTTTTCTTCATGGCAAATGAAACAGCAAAGATATGCTCTTTAAGTTTTATTTTTTCGCTTTGCTTTTTTTCCTCATTAATTAAATTATTATCTTTTAAATAATTTAAATTGTCATGATAAATGCGCTTAATAAAATTGTTATCCAGTGAAAAATCAATGCCATTTTTTTCGAAATTCTCAACCGAGGGAATATTTTTGGGTGGCGGCGGCGTGATCGGAATTTCGTTTATTTTTGGGGCAGAGGTCGGCCGCGCGGCAACGCGAGGAGTGGGAAGGATAAGGGCGGAAGCGTTAAGCCATGCGGTGGTTTCTTTAATCCCTTTTTCAAGCGGAGTCACTCCATGCTCAGTTTGTCCAGCGCTTGGGATATGAAAAGATAAGCGCTCCACCAAATAGCGAGTTGCCACGTCAAATTTCAACCGGCCGCGTAAATTTCCCAAAAAAGTCACAATTGAGATTGATTCTTTCCCGAGGAGCAAATATAGTTCATTTACCCCGCCGGAGAACATGACTTTTTCAACTATGTTGACCAAATCGGCCGCAAAAATCGGCCGCACTTCCTGGTCCAGATTTTGCGGAAAAATTAACGTTTTCTCGGAAACAATGCTGTTTTCGTTTAGCGCCAAAAAACCAAATGACTTGTCAGTTACGCCCGGGCCGTATACAAACGGCGCAAAAAACATAATGGCGTTCTTTTTAAGAAGGCGCGGGTTAAGATACATAAAGCGGGCGTTTTCCAAATGCCCTTTTAATTCCTCTTCAAGTCGCGCTTCAGGTTCTGTTTCAAAAAAAACATAAGAGATGCTCTGGCTGATATTTTTAATTTGCGAAGATTTAATTTTATATAAATTAGGTTGATCTTGAAAGGCGCCGTTTTTTAGATAATAGACTTGAGCGCCTCCAGACAACAAATTTGTCACAAGAAGATCACTCACTGCGCTTTCTCCGACAATTAAAAATTTCGGGAGTTCTTCCTCGATGATGACTGTATCAAAAAGGCGAGACATACTTTATTTTTATGATAACAAATATTCAACATTTACGCCAACAAAATAAAACTCATAATTCCTCTCCGTTCGACTTATTTTTTTTGTGCCTATTTGGCTTCAAATTTTGCTTAAAAATGAAATATTGGTATTTGGCGTCTTAATGATATAAGTTTCAATTAAATTAATTTAATTTTTCGTGACGTGATAGCAATTCAAAAATATTCGCTAGATTTTTCTTGCCAGGCGAGGGGAAAACAATATAAATGATAAAATATAATCGTGAAAAAAATTCCAGCACTTTTATCAACTGAACATAATTTTAGGGAGAAAATACACACAATCCGTGGCGTTCAGGTTATGCTGGATGAGGATTTAGCTATTTTATACAATGTTAAAACCAAAAGATTGAATGAACAAGTTAAACGTAATGTGAATAGATTTCCGCAGGAATTTTGTTTTCAAATAACGAAAAACGAATATGAGAACTTGAAGTCGCAATTTGCGACTTCAAGTTTGGTTTCGAGTTATGGCGGGCGCCGTAAATTGCCCTATGTTTTCACGGAGCAAGGCGTGGCGATTTGGGGTTGACCCTGGCGTCATGCGGTGAAGGGCTTCGCCATATACGATGCGGTACATGGCTTTGCATAGATTTTTGCATTTCTCCAGGTTTTTTTAAGAGAGGGTTCAAATCCTTCCCATGTTACTGAGAATAGGGAAAATTTGTAAAAATGGAGTTGACAGCTCCAAAAAACGGTGCAAAATGGAATTCGGAAGAAATAATTTTGTCTAAATTAATATTTTTGAGCGAAAATACTTTAATGATTTAAATCATTAAAGTGAATACAATTCTGTTCCACGCTAAATTTGGTAATTTGTTTTTCGTGATACCAACCTTGGTAAATCGTTAATTCCTTCAAATTCCCCCACATGTTCCAATCCACAAAATTAACTTTTTTAAGAATCCTTTTTTCTTCTTCATGGCTCAAAAAATAGTTTGAACCAACATCAAGCGAGGGTACGGTTAGCGAAGGAAAAGATTTTAGGAACAGTAATTCGTTCTGATCATTGTAGAGAAAAAGGTGAGAGGGTACAGATTTTTTTGCATTGATCAGACTTAGGCCAAAAATAAACGCACTATTTCGTTCCCGGGCGCCGGATGAGCCGGAACCGCCGCGCGAGTAATATTTTTTGCCGTTTTCTTCCCAAATAAAAATATTGTCAAAGGAGTTTCGCCAGTCAACACGATTTAACGGTTCGGGAAGATTATAAAGCCGTTCATATTTGATTTTAAATCGCGGTTGCATGTTTTTTCCCACATTGCGAAAGCGCTTAATCACTTCTTTGCCATATTTTGTTTCGAGCTCTTTTTTCATAATTTCTTCATCATTGTTTTTATATTTTTTAAGCCATTTTCCATAAATTTTATTGAGTTTAAGCTGGTCATGTCCACAATTGTCCTCAAACGCTTCCCAAATTAATTCATGATAGCGGGAAATAAGCTCGATTTTTGTTTGCGAAGCATAGGTCTTGCGCCGCCAAAGTTTATAATCAAGATTGTCCAAAATCACTGTAATCGTACACGGGTTTTTGTCGATTAATTCCTTGGCAATTTTCTCATGGTCAGTTAAACCATAATGATCATAGTTTAATTTTTCAAAAAGCTGACGATTAAAGACTGGATTGGGAATGATAGCAATCATTTAAATATCAATATATTTTGCGCTATGATACTTTAATGATTTAAATCATTAAAGCAGATAGCCTTAAAATTTTATTAAATTTTAAAACGGTCGTTCCTTTTTAAATTCACGGTCTTTTTCATAAATTTTCTTCCGCCTCGCACTCCAATTGCCGCGAGATAAGGTTAAGGTTGATGATTCCACCGCCTGCCAAAAATTATGCCATGCTTCCTCGTCTTTTTCCTTTTGGAGAATTTGATTGACAATGCTTTTAAAATATTTTCCCTCATGCTTAATCCAGCGGTTAATTCTCTCAATCGTGGCGCTTGAAACTTTTAAAATAGAACTAATTGATTGATATTGATAATCCTTAAGAAGCAGAAGCGCAATTGACAACCGTTTGGAAAACATAATTTTTTCGGTTGGCGTGAGAAATTCCTGAAGAAACTGCGCCACTTGATCTTTTTTCTTGAGATGCGTAATCGCTTCGAAGAAAAGATTTTGCATCCGTTCCTCAATTACTGCATCCACTTTTCGTTTAGAAACCATTGGCATAAATAAATAAAAATTTGATTAAAAAGGATAAATTAACAAAAATAATTAATTCTTCAATTTTAACCAAAACTGATAAAGTTTATATTTTTGAATGTGAATACTTTAATGATTTAAATCATTAAAGTATATTATTAATTAAATTTAGCACACGGTATTTTCTTTTGTCAAGAATTATTTTTGATAATTTAATTCGCGCGCAGGACTTGGCAATTCTAATAGTGTAAAATGGAAGTTATGAAACTAATCATTAACACTGATGGGGGAGCACGCGGGAATCCGGGGCCTGCGGCATGCGGGTTTGTTGCCTCCTTCGCTAAAGCTACGGAAGGCCAAGGCTTTGGTTCATTTGAGGCTACGGCTACAACTCCCGCGGTAATAAATCGGGAAAAGTGCGGGAAATATTTAGGGGTGACGACCAACAATCAGGCTGAGTACGCGGCGGTTATCGTGGCGCTGAAGTGGGCGAAGGGTAATCTGGGAAATAGGGGAGATGGGGGAAATCAGGGGAAAATAGAGGAGATTGTTATAAAAAGCGATTCGTTGCTTTTAGTGTCGCAGCTTTCGGGCAAATGGAAGATAAAAGACCGCGATTTGCAAAAGTTGGTTATGGAAGTGAAACTCCTTGAGCGCGATATTAATGCAAAAATAAGATATATGCATGTGCCGCGGGAGCTGAATCGCGAGGCAGATTTCGAAGTGAACCGAATACTTGATTTGGAGTCTTTGACGTAGTTTTTGTCATCCCCAATCAAAATTTAAAAATATTTTTGATTTTTAATCTGTGATTTTGATTTTTGCAATTTGACTTTTGATTTAAAGAATACTGGATTCCCGCCCGGCGGCGGGAATGACAGGAGGGTAATAAATGGAAAAGATTTTGTTTACTCTTGCAATTTTCTTCTTTTTTGTGACGGGGATGTTTTATTTTTTCCTTACCCGTTTCAATGAAGCGAGCCGCGCCGGTATGTACATTCAAAACAAAATTGCCGGGATAACGACGGCAAAAAAAATAAAAGCCATACCAACTAAGGAACCGACGCCAACGGTGACAATGATTCCCACTATAGTTCAACCGTCGCCGACAGTAGCCGCTTCTCAAATAATAAAAATTCCAATAGGGAACATTAAAATAGAAGAACAAGAAGTCACTGTGAATATAGCTGTAGATAATTTTCAACCGTCGCCGATATCTGTAGAGGAGACGCGCGATCGCGCGTCTCTACAAAAAATAATCCAACGCGCGGATTTTTCGATCCAGTTAAATTTTCCGGAAAAAGTTGCGTTTGGCAGTGCGGACAATAAGTTTATTTTTCAAAACCAGGAATATGAAATTAAAATTTTTTCTCAAGTTGGGACAAAAGAATCATATGAGCGAGAAAAGTTTTTTGCCGAAAAAACAGGAAGCGACGTGAAAATGCTCATGTTCCAGATTATTGATAACAAATATATTATAATTAAAAGAGAAATGGGATTATGGAGCCAGGGCGTGCAGGTGGCAGTTGGGGCGGGGGTTAATGATGAGGAAATTAAAAAAAATATAATCAGATTTTTTGTAGAATAATATGGTTAAACCTGTTCCTTGTCCATCATGTAATGGTTTAGGCTGTGCTTCTTGCAGTTATATCGGTTTTTTCGGACGCGATGATCAAACGGGTAGAGAATATTTTTTGTCAAAAGATGCCTCGGGCAACATTGTTGTCTCCGGTTTGAAATCCGGCGGGGGAGGAACTTCAATTTTTGGAAAATTCTTCGGTTTTATTTTTTCTCTTGCCGGGCGCGCCATTGAAGAACCTCATGATTTTATTTGGGAAACAAAATATAAGAAAACTTAACCCAACAAGGGCAAGAATTGGTAAAAAGGTATTTCCTGAGATAGTTTTTTCCATCTTCACGGTCACCACATAGGTCTTGATATTATCTTCATTAAGGGCAAGCTTTTGGTTTCCAGTGTAGCCGTCATGGGAAACAACCAGTTTGTGTTCTCCTTTTTCCAAGTTTTTAAAGATGACTTCGCCTTTACTGTTGGTAGTTGCGGTCTTGGGGTTAGAAAAGACTGTGACTTTTGCGCCTTTGACTGGATTGTCTTTTTGGTCAACTACCTTAACCGTGAGGTTAACAGTTTTCTTTTTCTTTTTTTCTTCTTTGGTTTCTTCTTCTTGGTCTTCTCCTTTCTCTTCTTTTATCTTTTCAATGTTAATAATTGTCAAGTACCCCATTTTTGATGAACAAATTCTTAACAATCCTGCATTAAAATTTGTTTAAATTTAACTGGACTCATTTTTAATTTGGTAACAATTCTAT
>JBGSIU010000032.1:0-19887 GCA_041742375.1 Patescibacteria group bacterium | reverse complement strand
GTCTTAGCAATGGAGCAATTGAACAATGGAACAATCATTTTAGAAGGTACAATTTAGCTCGTGTTAAAAATGAATACAAGCTCATCATCACCGCAATCACAAAGCCCGGCGTGCCGTCCAAGATTCCCAAAAGAAAAAAATAATCCCAGATAAATTTTCCTACAGGATACGCCATAATTTGCCATACACTGCTTTTTTTGCCTTGTTCATGCAATTCGTGTGCCCGCATTTCCGAATAATCGTTAATTTCTGCCAAAAATTCCCGCATTGTTTGATGGGGATAATGCCGCAGCGCCATACAATGCGGGGCTGGCGCTGCATCCCCATCGTTCAAAACAAATCTTTCGTGCACTTTTCCCTCCCACTGCCCACTCCCTTTTTTAACTAAACGAATTTCATTCCACGCTCCATTTTCACCATGTCGAATTTCGCACCCCCACATAAAATCTTTTCTCCGTATTTTAAATCCCCCTATTTTCCCTATTTCCCCGATCTCCCGTATTTCCCCGATCACCTTTTCGTCCGCGTCAATGAAGAAAATCCACTCTTTTTCCGCTTTTTCCATCCCCAAATTGCGGGCGGCGGCAAAATCCGCGCTGTTATTATTCTGGATGATTTTTGCGCCGAAGCTTCGTGCAATTTCGCGAGTTTTATCCGCCGAATTTTCGTCCAGAACCAAAATTTCATCAGCCAATGGCTTAATTGATTTTAAACATCGCTCGATGTTTTTTTCCTCATTGCGGGTTAAAATGGCGAATGTAATTTTCAACAATAATCATTGCTTCATTGTTGCATTGTTTCATTGCAAAGATATTATTTTGTTCTTAGCAATGGAACAATCGAACAATGGAACAATCCTCCCAAAAATCCTCCAATTGTCACAACGTCTGTTAGCAATTTAATTAAAATAAACGTAAAAATGTTATCAACGATAAACAGTAAATTCTCATTTGCAAACTTATTAAAATCAATTCGATATTTCACAGTCACTGCAATTAAATAAACGCCTAAAAAGAAAGGAAATAAAAATAAATAACGCGCAGCAATCGCGATTAGAACAGCATATCTTACAACCATTAACGCGTGCCTGATGTTGTGTGTTTTTAATTTTTCCCGGCTGTCCCACCAAATGCCGCTTTTAACATCTCCTTTTGTATAAAAAAATATTTTTTTAAGAAAATCCCATTTTCCTGGCAATTTCCACCAAACAAGCGCATTTTTCGCCTTTTCAATTTTAAAACCGCGGTCAACCGCCCGCTTAAAAAATTCGAGATCCTCGGCTTCATTCAGTTCTTCCTTAAATCCGTGAAGCCGCAAAAATATTGATTTTTTAATGGCGAAATTGCGGGCTGATGGATAAATGAAATTATCATCGCTTATTGCCCGATTAAGAAATCTGGCAATCAGATAATCAGCGAAATTTTGTTTCTTGCTTTGGTAATTTCCAGCCACAATTTGAGCGCCGCGTTTAGCCATTTCCTTTTTCATTTCCTCAAGCCAGTTTTTCTCAGGCACACATCCGGCATCTAAAAAAACCAAGTTTTCGCTCGTTGCCTCTTTGGCACACAAATTCCTTCCCTCGCTCCGATTGCAAACTTTTTGGATATGGTTCACTTTTATTTTTTTGTGCAGGAACAGGTTCCCATCGCCGGCATCAACAATCACAATCTCATCCGCCTTCACGGTCTGCCGATCCAATAATTTAACCATCTTTTCAATGTCTTCGTTTTTAACAGTAAGGCAAACTGCGACTTTTTTCATTTTTTAAATTGTGCCAATTGCTTCATTCCACTTTTCAAGCATTTTTTTAACGGAAAATCTCTCAACCACTTCTTGGCCTTTTTGCCGGACTTTTTCTTCCTCCATTTTTTGCGTTTCAAAAAAGAGACGTAATTTATCAATTAAATCTTCCTTATTATTATTTTCAAAGTAAATCGGATAACTTTCGCCCACCTCTTTAAATGCGGGAATGTTTGAAGCGATAATTGGTTTTTTATAAAATGCCGCTTCAACAATCGGGATTCCAAATCCTTCGTATTGTGATGGGTTAACAACCAGAATTGCATTTTGGAGAAGGGCATTTTTTTCATCTTCGGTAATAGAATCGGTAAAAATCACATTTTTTTCAATTTTTTTGGCAACGGCGATTTTTTTTAATATTTCAAAATAATATTTGTTATACCCTGTAATCACCAGCAAGGGCAATTTTTGCCGGCTTTTTTGAAGATCCGCATAAGCTTTGATTAGAAGATGGATATTTTTTCGTGGCTCGAGTCCGGCGTTAACTAAAATATATTCCGAACTAATATTTTTTTCGCGGCAGAACTTTTTAAAATCAAAGGCCAAATTGATATCCGGCGCCTCAAAACCATAATAAATATAGTCAACTTTAGTTTTGTCAATTTTGGGAAAATAATTAATTAAATCTTCGCGGGCTGATTTTGAATCACAAATAATCTTTGTCGCACGTGACACTGCAATGCGGGTATTTGTTAAATAGTTCCATTTTGCCCAAGATTTAAAGCGGGCGTAGTAAAAATAATCCTTAAAAAGAAGGGGAATGATGTCAAAAACGATTAAAATTGATTTTCCGCCAAACAAAATCGGAATGCCGAAATTATACGGCTGGATAAAAAGATCAATTTTGTCTTTTAAAAGCTGAATTGGAAGAAAGATTTGCTCATATAATTCACGGCGCCGAAAAGGATTAAATAAAACTTTCTTGGGGGAATAAATTTTCGCGCCTTTTAATGCTTCAGCGCTCAAAAGCAAATTAGTGTATCTCGCGATGCCCGAATATTTCCAATCTAAAATCCGTCCATCAATTGCAATGTTCAAAATGGAGAGAACTATTGAACTATAGAACTTTGAACTTTGCAATAGTTCTACTGTTCAATAGTTCAATTGTTCTGTTAATTTGTGTTTTTCGCTTCTAATTCGACTTATCACCTTTGCCGTTGGCCAAAAAAATTTCCAATGTTTTCTTATCAAATAATTTTTACTTTTGCTTTCAATCGCATATTTTTCCTTCCCATCTATTTTTCTCACGCTTTGCGAAACTTTATGCATGACATAAAAAGGTATATCCCGCACAATCCCAACTTTAAATCCCGCTTTTTTTGCCCGCAAACAAAAATCCACATCCTCATAAAACAAAAAAAACTTTTCATCAAACAAACCTATTTTCGCAAATACAGCTGGCCTGACAAACATTGAGCACCCGCTTACCCATGTACAATCTCCGTCATTCTCGACCTCTTTTCTTATTATAATCGGTTCTCCTGTTATTTTATCAAGTTTTCCGCCCGCAAACCAAACTCTTCCATCCGATTGATAAATCACCGGCGACCAAACATCAAAGCCAGAATTTAGATCTAAATTCGTAAATTCTAAATTCGTAAATTCTTTATTTTGTATGATCGTGTCCGGATTCAACACCCATACCCAATCATATTCTTTCACATTCTTCATTTTCAAACCCCTATTCACTCCCGCCGCAAATCCAAGATTACGATGAGTCTTAATAATTTTTATTCGTAATTTGTAATTTGTAATTTTTAATTCATTTCGTCCGTTGTTCACTACAAAAACATCAATCGTGGTTTTTCCTCCAAAAAGAGGCGCTAACTGGCTCAGACTCCCCAGGCACTCCTTTAAATTCCGATCATCGCCATAATTAACAATCACCACCAGAAGCTTCATAAGATGATTTTATTACAAAAAGCTATTTTAAGCTTTTGAAAAAAGAAATCATTGTTTTGTGGGTTTTCCACGAAGCAGGGACGCGATAAACGAAAAAAATCCGGAACCTTCACCTGTAGATTTCCCGCCTGTGGCGCCGCTACCGCGTCTTTCCTTAGGAGTTTCTGGTGTCGACTTGCCGCCCCTAACACTATTATCACTGCTAGATTTTCCAGATTTTCCACCTCCCTCACTTTCTGGTCTTTTTGTCATATTTTTCACCCCATTTCTAATAAGTACGTTCATTTTACCACCAAAATGCAATTTTTTTGTGTTATAGTAATTTCCATAATGTCAAAAAACATTTCTTATATTTTTATTTTAATTCTTGGGTTTATTGTGGTTTTTCTTGTTTTGCAAAAACCAGCTGAAGAAAAAAAGGAGGAAAATTTCATGCAAACTGAGACCACGGCAATTCCCACTCCAAAAATGCAGATCAATAAAGGAAAACAATATACCGCTGTCTTAAAAACTTCCGAAGGAGAAATTCAAATTGAACTTTTTGCCGATAAAACCCCGGTCACGGTTAATAATTTCGTCTCCCTTGCCAAAAAAGGCTTTTACAATGACACCATTTTTCACCGCGTGATCAAAGGTTTTATGATTCAAGGCGGCGACCCGAATGGTGACGGCACGGGAGGCCCGGGATACAAGTTTGACGATGAAACTTTTGCTGGAGACTACGCGCGCGGCACGATTGCCATGGCAAATTCCGGCCCAAACACCAACGGCAGCCAGTTTTTCATCATGCATGAGGACAATCTTGATCTCCCGAAAAACTATGTGATTTTTGGCAAGGTCACTGAAGGAATCGATGTTGTTGACAAAATTGCGCAGTCAGAAGTCAAACAATCCGCAGGCGGCGAGATGTCAAACCCTGTCGCACCCGTGAGAATTGAAATGATTAAAATTAACAACTAACTCAGCTCTCTAATTCCTAAAATCATTTCAACGAATGGAATCCGCGCATAAAAGGCTCTACTTTTACTTCCATGACCAGCCCCTTTAGTTCGAGGTTGAATGAATTTCCCCGTTTTACCGTGTAGCGATTCAAAGCCTTTTTCCTGAATTATTTTTTGTATTTCATTGTAATCTTTTTTTATTTGTTGCCAAAAATTTGTAGAAAGCAAGTCAAAACTGTTTACATAAAGCAATTTTGACGAAGTTTCTTGGTCATTAATTCTCTCTCGTCCACAAATAATCATTTTTTTCATTTTTTCAAACAAATGGCTTTTTTCAAAAGAAGTTTCTTTAACATTTTCCGCATTAATCATTGTAATTGCCATTGTTTCTTTAACTTTCCATTGTCCGTTTCTTTCAATAAGAGGAACTAATTTAAGTTCCCAAAAATCGCCATTTGACGCTTGAATAGCATTATTTCCGATTCCCAATGCTTTTTCAAGTGTTAAACCTGCCCACCCTTTATTCAGCTTACCATTTTTAAAAACAGTAATTTTGTAGTTTTCTGCAAACTGTCTTAAATCTTGGCCAATAAGTTTTTGTAATTTTTGCGTAGCTTCAAATCGTGTAATATGTTTCATAAATAAATTACAATAATTTTTTATTTCTCATATTTTTATCCAATTCTTCAAATCGTTTAATTGATAAATCAAGATATTGTTTTTCAATATCGACGCCGATAAATTTCCTACCATATAAATATGCCATAATACCAGTTGTTGAACTCCCTGTAAATGGATCAAAAATTAAATCGCCCTTCTTAGTGCTTGATAAAATAATTCTTTTTAATAAATCCTCAGGCTTTTGCGTCGGATGTTTACCAAATTTTTTCTCGATTTGCTTTGGTGTATTTATTGCCCAAACCGATCTCATTTGTAATGATGGTTTTTTAAGAAAATCTTCTGGCCAGTTTCCATTTTTCATCAATTCATAATTAAAGGTGTGTTTTCCATTTTTATCCTTCCTTGCCCAAATTAGCGTCTCGTGGCTTGCGGTGAAAAAACGACAGCTTAAATTCGGTGAAGCATTTGGTTTAAACCAAGCGATATCGTTTAGCACATGATATCCTAAACTTTGTAAAGCAAATCCACACTGATAAATTGAATGATATGTCCCGCTTATCCAAATTGTTCCATTTGGTTTTAAAATTTTTCTGCAAGCATCAATCCAATATTTTTGAAATTTAAAATCTTCTTCATGACCTTTGCTTAAGTCCCAATTGCCTTTTTTAACTGGCACCATACGGCCATTTTGACAAGTAAAACTCCCGCTTGAAAGAAAATATGGGGGATCGGCAAAAATCATATCTACTGATTCTTTTTCTATGCTGGATATAGCATCAATACAGTCAGCTAGATATAATACAAAGCCTTGCCGTTGATAATATGGAGTCATAAAAATTCCTGTATTCTTAATCTTAACATATCTATCAAAAATTTATTTGTAACTTTTCACAGAAGAAACGCTTAAGTATTTGACATTCGATCAGAAAAAATTCTATTCTTTTCTTCATTAACAAATAGTATCTCAGGCTTTTTAAATTAAAAACTAAGTAGTGTCGCACAATGTTAGCCAAAGAAAAGTGCTTTGCGACCACATATGACAAATTGCGAAATTGGCGCATTTCATTTTCAATTGAATTTAATTTTCCAAAACTGGCCTCTCCCATATGCCAGCAAACCGCCTGCGGCACAAAGGCAATTTTGTATCCGGCCTTTTGCACTCGCAGGCAAAAATCAACATCTTCATAATATCCAGGGGAAAAACTTTCGTCCAGAGGAAACTTTTTCAAAACCTCTTTTTTAATTAAAATGCAGGCAAACGAAGCAAGGGGCACCTCCGTATTTTTATCATACTGTCCATGATCCACCTCTCCCCTGCCGATATTATGTGCTAATCCCTTTTCGTCAATACAATCCCCACAGGCGTATATGACCGGCTTTTTTTGCTTGTCCCGCAAAGCTTTAGCGGAGTGGGAGTATATTTTTGGTGAGAAAATAAAATATTCCTTGTCATTCCGGCGCCGTGCCATTCCGTAGCTTCTAGCGAAGGATGGAAAGTCAGAATCTATGCTTCTCTTCATTTTCTCTAGAAAATCATCCTTCAATTCACAATCATTATTTAAAACCAACACCCATTCTCCCACACAGGCTTTTACCCCCACATTCACTCCTACCGGAAAACCATAGTTTTTATTCAAAATCACTTGTTTAAACCTTGCAAATCCTTTTCCATCCGCCCTTTCCTCTTCCCGGCTTCCATTTTCTATCATCACAACCTCAAAATCACCAACCTGATTTTTTATACTATTTAAACAAGTCTCAGTAAATTTTGTATTTATATGATTAATAATTAATAAACTATACTTCATAATAACCTTTAAGAAAATTTGAAATATATAGATAATGATAATATTGTATTTTCTTAAATGAAAAAATTCTAAGAAAAGAAAGTACCAGTAGCTTGAAATCATTCAAAATGGATTTCGTATAAGGAAGATGTATGTTGGGAATTGTTGTTTGCAGTAGCTTAAAATTTTTACCCATATAATAAGCTCTATTTCTCAGTAGACCTTCGGAGTATCTATGATCATGGATTACTATAGCTTTTGGATTAAAAATTAGTTTCATATTTTTCTTAGATAATCTATACCCAAGTTCAATATCCTCATAAAATGGTTTATTTAGTTTTTCATTAAAATAGTTGCTTCCCAAAAAAATTTTCTTGAGAGAAATGTTCGAGGTATAAAAATGAAAAAAGTCAGTTTTTTGCTCTGGTTTTAGAGAGTCAAAATCAAACTGAACTCCTCTGTTCAAAAATTTATACAAAATATCATTTGCATATTTTTCCGGCCACTTAATCAAACCAAGCATTGCATAATTAATGTCTTTATGTCTTTTATGGAAACTGTGGTGCTCAAAAACAAATTTTTCCTCGGGATAAGTATCATCTCCTATAAATATGATTATTTCCGAATTTGAGTTTTTTATACCAATATTTCTTGCTTTTGAAGTGCCAGTTTCGCAAGAATTAAGTATTTTTATATCTAATGAAGATTTTATTTGTATTTTATTTTTAGAATCATTAACTATAATTACATCAAAATCTTTATAAGTTTGCATCTCAAGGTGCTGAATGGTTTTTTTTAGTTTATTGCTGCGGTTTTTAGTTGGAATTATTATTGATATTTTCATTCTTCTATTTTATTATTATATTAGTTTCAAATGAAGAAAGCTTTATTCTTATTAATTATTTTTCTCGCTGCGATTTTTTTCTGTGGCAAAAATACCTATGCTAATTCTTTTTATGATAATTTTGATAATACTCAGCTAGATTTGACTAAATGGAATTATTATGAAGATTATAATACGACAGTAAGTATTGTAAATAGTAAACTAACAACTCCAAGAGTCCCTGTCACCTCAAAAATACCATTCATATATTCGAAAACTTCTCCGTTCTCAAATAATTTTATCTTAGAATTCAAGATAAACTATAAAACTCTTAATTACGGTGGACTTGGTTTAATTCTTGCGTATTCAAATGGAAATATTCTTAATTTTATGAATGATGGTATTCAATACCGTGTTTTTAGTGTTTGGCAAGAATTAAATACTATTTCTCAACTCCCGCTAAGATTTCAAGTATTTAAACAGAAATGTCATGAATGGGTCTTTTCATGTCCAGGGACAGAAACGATATATTTAAATTCTTTAGATAAAAACGAATATAAGTTCTTAATAAAAAAAACGGGCAATATATTAGAAATACAAGTTACTAATTTAACAAACTCGTTGATTTTGAATTATCCACCATTTATTCTTGACGATAATATTGAAATAAATTCTATTTTTATTGGACATCCTCCGATAATAGATCTCAGAAATGGCTCAACAAAATATTGGACACAGCTATCTTTAGATTATATAAAAGTAGATAATGTTTCCTCTCCCATAATCTTTCTTCCCGGATATATGGGGAGTTTTAATTGGGATGATATGGTGAGCGGTAGGAGCGAGCATCAGTGGTCAAGAAATCCTCTTGAAAAAATATACGATAATTTATTTGCGACATTAAACAATGTTGGATACAGCGAAAACGTGAATTTATTTCGCTATGATTATGATTTCCGCCGGCCGCTCTCCGAAACTGCCGCGAAATTTAAAACACATCTTGAAAGCCTTGCGGCCGGCCAGCCTGCAGGAACAAAATTTATTCTTGTCGGTCATTCTTTTGGCGGGCTTCTGGCAAGAACGTATACCCAAACATATGGCGATTTGCTGGTTGAGCGCGTTATCACTATTGGCAGTCCGCATGAAGGCGCAATAGATTCATATCCGATGATTGCCGCCGGCGAATCAAATGATCCAAATTTGGCAAATAAGGCCGTGTTTGAGACAATTTTGCGCTGGCACGGAAAGAATTTTATAACTAAGCGCAAGGTTGTTCAAAACCTTGTGCCTTCGCTCAACGATTTAATTCCAATTTACAATAATAATTTATTTCTTAAAGACACCGAGGATAATTTCATTTCTTCACAAATTCAAAATCCATATTTACAAAATTTAAAAAACACCTTTAATCAGCCGGATCTTTTTCGCATCATCCGCGGAAATGATAAGGAAACAAATCAATATTATCGCCTCTCTCCTCGCACTCTGATTAACACTTTGCTTGATGATTGGCCGGATGGCAAGATAAGCACGATTGAGAAAACAAACGAAGGCGACGGAACGGTTTTAAAACAATCGTCAACAATCTCAGGCGTCGCCGCAACTGACATTTCAAGCGCAAACCATCAAGACATTGTTTCCAAAAAAGAAGGCATTAAACAAATCTTGGAAAATGCCGGCGTGCCATACGCAGACGGCCAAATTGTCGAAAATCCCGTTGTTGCGCCTGAACAAGCCCTGCTTCTTCTTTTAAAATCGCCGGCCGAGATAAAAGTCACCGATATTCAAACCGGAAAACAAATTGGCCGCGATGCGGTGAATTTAATAGATAATGCCATCGCCACTGAAAGCAATAAATTGATTTATATTCCAACCGAGGAGGATAAAACCTATCACGTTGAAGTTATCGGAACCGGAAATGGCGAATATCAATTAGATGTCGGGACAATCTCCGTTGCCACCTCTTCCTCATTTCTAACTTTTAAAAAACAAATAACTGACAGCACGATTGATAATTATGATTTTAAATATGCCGAAGGGGGAAATCTCGTTTATTTAACTGATGAGACAATCGCCAATCCATATGAATCCGCCAAAAATATGCTTGAGGATTTGCGCGAATATGCCGCCACTCAATCGGCAGTTGAAAAAAGTGAGGCAATTTTAAAAATTAATTCGCTGAAAGCTGATTGTAATTTGATAAAAAAACTTTTTGAAGACAAACATGATGTGTTAAATTCTCTGCGCCAATCTTTAAAAATGCTCAAAAAAACTTTTGCGCTTCGGGAGGATCTGAATAAATTTGAGCGTGAGTCAAAAATTGTGTCCCGCAATAAAACCCTGAACATTATAAATATGGAAAAAGAAATGTTTAAAATAATTAATAATAATTCATCTCTTTATAACTTAACTCTTGCCGACAAATCAATTGGCATTGCCGGAAAATTAATTCCCGTTGTGGAAGAAAAATTGCTAGCAAAGGGGGCAGTCAGTGAATTTGATGCGGATAATTTCACCAAAGCTCAAGATTATTATCTTTATTCTCAAAAAGAATACGCCGCCGCCCTTTCCGGGCAAGCATATTATTCCTCCATCACCAGCCGCTTCTTTTTGAATGAGTCACTAAAGTGAAGAGGTTAAGCCAACCTTATTAAAAGGAAAATAGCGGAAAAAAACCTTGCCGATAAGTTCTTTGCGCTTCACAAACCCCCAAGCGCGGGAATCTGAAGATCCAGACCGGTTATCACCCATCACAAAATATTCGTCATCCGGAACCGTGATTTCGCGGTTAAAAGATAAAAAAACCCCTTCTGATGTAATTGTGCTTTCCGGCAAATATGATTCATCAAGCAATTTGTCATTAACATAAACGCCGTTTTGCTCGATTCGTATTTTATCTCCCGGAACGCCAATTATTCTTTTAATATAATCATAATCGGGATTTGTCGGAGCTTTAAAAACAACCACGTCCCGATATTTTGGAACACCTAGCCTGTATGAAATTTTGTCGGTTAAAATTAACTGCTTATCATCAAATGTCGGATACATTGAAAGCCCTTTCACTTGGTGCGGCGCGGCCACAAAAAAATAAACCAGCACAAAAATTACAAGAGCCAAAACTATTGTTTCAAATGTGTCCAAAAAAAACGCCCCAATTCGCTTAAAGATATTCATGATGTATAATTATAGAGGTATTTACAACTTGTTGGCAAGAGGGCAATTAGTTCATCGGTACCCGCCCGCCACGCAAGCCTGAGCGGCTTGCGAAGGCGTTGCGGGCAGGGAACGTTCGCAAATTAACTTATTTTAATGTTTTATACATATATCTTAAAAAGTGTAAAAGATAATAACCTATATGTTGGATTCACAGAAAATCTGAAAAATCGATTTGATGAACATATTTCTGGTCGAGTAGATGCAACAAAAAATAGATTGCCCGTTAAATTAATTTACTATGAAGCATGTTTGTCAAAAGAAAAAGCGATAGAGCGTGAAAAATATTTTAAAACTGGTTTTGGACGAAGATTTTTAAAAAATAGGGTTTAAATTTTATTTGGGCAATTAGCTCAGGTGGCTAGAGCGTTCGCCTCACACGCGAAAGGCCGGGGGTTCAAATCCCTCATTGCCCACTTATTTCTTCGAAAGCGCGTTGTAAATTTGAGAAAATGTTTTTTCGCTGTCTTTAATTCCTCCGGAAATTGTAATGATAATCTTTGTTTGGCGTTCAGTGCGGTCAATTTTAAACTTTGCGGGAACTGCAGACTCTAAATCTTTTCTATATTTTTCAACCTCTTTTAACATGCCTATCTGTTCTTTCCCAACTTGTTTTTGAGCCGCCGGATTTTTTTCCTGTTTTATTCTTCTCACCATTTCTTCAGTTTGCCTAACCGACAATTCTTTTTTTAATATTTGCTTAAAAAATTCATTAATTAAATCGCGGTCTTCAAGGCCGGCAAGCGCCTTAGCATGGCCTTCAGAAATGGTTCCGGAAATTAAACCGTCCTTAACGGCATCCGGCAAATCTAAAAGACGCACTGTGTTTGAAACATAAGAGATGCTTTTGCCGATTTTTTTTGCCACGTCCTGAAATTGCATATCAAAATCTTCTATCATCCGCCGGTAGGCGTTGGCGCGCTCAATTGAATTAAGATTTGTGCGCTGGATATTTTCCACGATTGCCATTTCCAGCATCCCCTCGGGTGTCGTTTTGCGGATAATAACCGGCACCTGCCTTAAACCGGCTTCAATAGCCGCTCTCCAGCGCCTTTCGCCGGCAATAATTTGCAATCCCGCCGGAGTTTCTGCCACGACAAGAGGCTCTAGCACTCCGTGTTCCCGGATTGAATTTGTTAAATCGTCAAGAGATTCAAGAAGAATTTGTCCACGCGGCTGAAGAGGATTGGGGGACAGTTGGTTAATGTCAATTAAAACATGAGAGGGCATAATGTTAGACTGCAACTAATTATTTAACGAAAACGTATTTCTTTCCACGCTTGGTTTTGAAGCCGACTTGTCCTTTTTTAACTGCAAAAATAGTGTAATCTCCGCCCATATCACAACCTTCGCCTGCAAAAAATTTTGTCCCCTTTTGGCGGATAAGGATATTCCCCGAGATAACCTCTTCGCCGGTGAATTTTTTCACGCCTAGCCTCTTGGCAATAGAATCGCGGTTCCCTTTAACTGTACCGCCTGATTTAATATGAGCCATTCCGTACTAAACTCGAAATTCGAAGCACGAAATTCGAAACAATATTTAAAATATAAATTCTCAAAATTCAAAAGTTTATAGCATTTGAATTTTTGTCATTTTAATTTGTTTCGAGTTTCGGATTTCGATATTCGAATTTACCCATTTTTTAGCAAGTATATTTTTCGCCTCACCACCGCTTTTTCCCGCGCGTATTCATACGGTCCGCTCACGATATTATATCCTAATTTTCCACAGATTTCAATGAATGGAATCGTAAACACGCGTTTTCCGGCGCATATTTCCGGAACAATAATGCACGCTGTGCTTTGCGGTGTAAGAATATTCTTCCAATCTTTCAAACACCCGAGATACATTTTTTCCAACCCTTTGATGATATTTTTAGCCTCTTCAGGCTTTTGAATTCGTTGGATTTTTTGCGGATCGCCCAAAAAAGGCTCGGAAACAATCAAATCTACCGGATTTTTAATCAGATGGCTGATATTGGCCGCATCTGTCTTTATTAGCCGTACATTTGTCTCTTGATAGTTAAAGGTTTTTTTAAACCATTCTAAATTTTTTTCGCATTTTTGGAGCACCCCGGCATTTATATCTCCTCCTATGAGATTTTTAAATCCTGCATCGATTGCTTCCTGCAAAATTGATCCCATGCCGCAAAATGGATCAAGGATTCGTATAGATTCCCGCTTTCGCGGGAATGACAGGAAAGAAAGAGAAATATTCACCATCATTCTTGCCGCCTTGAGAGGCAGCATCCCCCGCCTATCATCAATAAACACCCGCCCTTCGTCTTTTTTAACCCAGAAATTAATATCCTGCACGACAAGCGTATGGAAAACAAAATATTTTTTGTCAGCTTTAACAATCGTTATTTCGAGCATTTTTTTATTTTGTATTTGTGCAGAGGAGAGTTCTTGTCCATCTTTTGGGAGAGTGTAATGAAAACCAAGCTCTTGTTTTATCTGTTCGCATATTTCTTTTATATTTTCCTTAAATCCGATTATGCTTACGCCAAAATTATGATAAACACTGTTATCCAATTGTTCCATTACTTCATTGCTAAGGCAGTTTTTATTTTCCCAGCAATCGGACAATTGAGCAATTGAGCAATGTAATCGTCCTATCTTCACAATCCCACCGCTTTGCCTCATTAATGAATCCGTATCGATCTCCACGTTCGTATCCACAACAATATGGTTTTCAATTTGGTGAAGAATTTTGTAGCCAATCTTATTAATTTTGAGAAGGGCTTGAAGCTCTGCAAGGCACAAATCAATTGTGCGCCCCAGTGTAAACAGGTATAACATATTTTAAGATTTTAGTTTTTTTTCGCTGTCTTTGCCTTTTTTACTGCTTTTACTGCGGTTTTACGAGGCTTTTTTTCTTTAACAATTTTCTTCTCTTTTTCCGGTTTTGCCAATTTCGCGGGTTTCTCAACGCTCACCTGTTTAGTTTTTTTCTCATCTAATTTTTCCGCTCCAAATTTCACAATTTTAAGCACTGTTTGTTCCGCTCTGAATCCGGTTCTTCGGCGATATCTGGCTTTGGCATGAAATTTTTGGATATAAAGTTTTTCGCCTCGGATATGTTGAACAACCTGAAGCTCAACGGGAAAATCTATTGTCGGCGTCCCCACTTGAATTTTTCCATCAATTGCGGCCAAAAGCACTGAAGGCTTAATAATCTCTCCTTCTTTTTGCGTGACTCGGTCAATTGTCAGATTTTCCGTCTTTGCATTTACAATCTCCTGATGTCCCTGAATTTTAATTATTGCGTAATTCATAAGGGGAATTATACCAGATTTCTCTCAAAAAAGGCAACTAAACCAAGCGTGAAAAGAACTGATGTGATTGAGGAGCCGCCGGCGGAGAAAAGCGGCAAAGTGATTCCGGTGACCGGCAGAAGACCAATGTTCATGCAAATATGGATGATGCTTTGTGAATAAAGATAGGCGAATATTCCGATTAATAGCAGTTTTTCAAATTCTTGTTTTGAACGGGAAATAAGGAAAATAAGCTTTAAAAAAAGGTAAAAATAGCAAATTAGAAGGGCTAAGTCGCCGACCAGCCCAAATTCCTCTGAATACGCGGCAAAGATGAAATCCGTGTGCTCTTCGGGCAAAAAATAAAGGTGTGTTTGGGTTCCTCGGCCAATTCCCCGCCCGAATAACCCGCCGCTTCCGACCGCCACGACCGATTGAATCTGATGATATGCTGTCCCCTGAGGATCGCGTTCAGGATGCAGGAATGACGTCAGGCGCGACTTCTGATACGGTTTTAGTGAGAGAAAAACGAGGGGGAAGGCAGTTATTCCAATAAAAATAATTAGTGTTAAGTAGCTTTTTTTTGCCTTTGAAAAAAACAAAATAAAGAGAAAAATTGCCGAGTAAACAATAAAATTGCCTAAATCAGGCTGCTTAAAAACAAGCCCCGCCAAAAGGGAAAAAAGAAAAATATTTAACACGATTTTATTTAAATTTAGGTTTTTTTTGGAAAATCTATCGGCAAAAAAAACTATGAAAAGAGGTTTTATGATTTCTGACGGTTGGAATTGGCCGATACCCGGAATATTTATCCAGCGGATAGATCCTTTAATAAGAACTCCGACCAAAAAAGTGATAAGCAGCAAAATGAAGGATATGATATAAAAACTTCTTGAAAAATACCGAAAATATTCAGGATGGATTCGCGAAACCAGATAATATATCCCAAAACCTAAAATAAAATAGATTAATTGAATTCGGAAAAGGCTTGGCGCGACTGATAAGATTGTGAAGAGGCTGAGTATTGAAATAATAACCAAAATCACAATCGTCATCCATGGAGACGCGAATATTTTTCTCATCCCTCTTATTTTACTCTTTCAATTTTATTTTCGCCGGTTATAACTTTTTTTAAGTTCTTAATTAAAACTTCGCGCTTGATCATTTCTTCAAATCCTGCCGGAAAAGAGGTAACTTCTGCGTTAACAAAATCATTGATTTGTAATCCTGCCTTTTTACGAAGTTCTTGAAGGCTTCGGATAAGCTCGCGCGCCTCGCCTTCGGCTTTTAGCTCAGGAGTAATCGTCGTGTCAAATTCCACAGCTAGTTCTTCTCCCTTCTCCTCAATAAATTCGACATGTTTTACATTCAATTCGTCCTTGATCAGCTGAATTAGTTCTTCCATAATCTTGGATTTTGAGTTTTGGATTTTGAGTTTTGCAAGTGGTTGTCTCACTTTTATTTTTAGTTCTTTCCGCTTTGCATTGCCCAATTCACAAATCTGGCGTACCAAATTCATCTGTTCCTCTAATTTATCGTCCTGACCATTCCCTACGCGCATAAATTCAGGCCACGCTTGCAAATGTATCGATTCGGTATTTCCCAAATTTTGCCACATTGCCTCAGCAAAAAATGGGGTAAAAGGAGCCAAAAGTTTTGAAAGTGTGGTTAAAACCACATAAGTCGTCTCGTAAAAATTTTCCCTATCCTGCCTTTTTCGCGATCTTCGCACATACCAGGCTGATAAATCCTCAACAAATCCCCGCACCGGTTTTAAGGCTTCATAAATATCGTATGCTTCAAGAGAATTAGTGACAGTAACCAACAAATTATTTAATTTTATTAATATCCATTTATCCAGAACGTTTTCTGGTAATTCGTAATTCGTAATTCTTTTTTTCAGACGAAAAATTCATCTGAAAAAAAGAGTAGGTATTCCAAATCGGCAAAAAAATCTGCCGCACCACGTCATTCACGCTTTTTTCTGAAAAACACAAATCTTCGCCTTTAATTACCGTTGAGTTCATTAAAAAGAATCGCAAGGCGTCCGCGCCATATTTTTTAACCATCAACATTGGGTCGGGATAATTTTTTTTGTGCTTGCTCATCTTTTGCCCGTCTTCTGCAAGCACAATGCCGTGAACCACGCAATTTTTAAACGCGGGTTTATCAAAAAGCGCAGTTGATAACACATGAAGGGTATAAAACCATCCCCGAGTTTGATCAATTCCTTCAGAAATAAAATCCGCCGGATGATTTTTCTCAAATTTTTCTGCGTTCTCAAACGGATAATGATTTGATCCATACGGCATTGATCCTGATTCAAACCAGCAGTCAAAAACTTCAAAAATCCGGCGCATTTCGCCGCCGCATTCGCATTTAAACTTAATTTTGTCCACAAAGTGTTTGTGCAGATCTTTTACCTTTTGCTTAGATTTTTCTTCAAGTTCAGCAACACTTCCTATTACTATTTGTTTTTTACACACATCACATTCCCAAACAGGAAGTGGCGTCCCCCAATAGCGGGCGCGGGAAATTGACCAATCCCGGATTTGTTCAAGCCACTGGCCAAAGCGCCCATTTTTAATGTGGTCTGGCACCCAGTGAATTTTTTGATTATTTTTAAGAAGTTTTTCTTTAATTGCAGTAGTTTTCACAAACCAGGATTTTGTTGCGTAATTTAAAAGCGGCGTGTCGCATCTCCAGCAAATTGGATATGAATGGACGATTTCTTTAACCTTGAAAAGTTTCTTTTCTTCTTCCAGTTTTTCAATCACTTTTTTATTTAAACTAAAAACAGAAATTCCCTGGTATTCGGGTAAAATATTAGTTACTTGGCCTTCAATATTAATATGTTGGATAAATTCGGCATTAAGTTTTTCTCCCAGTTTTAAATCATCTTCTCCAAATGCCGGCGCAATATGCACGACTCCCGTTCCTTCTTCATCGCTCACAAAATCCGCTGGCACAACTTCATATTTAAGTTTATTCCCAGCTTCGACTTTAAAAAGCGGCTGATATTTTTTATGGAGATATTTTTCAATTTTTATTTTTTTAATTTTTAATTTCTCAGGGCTAAATCCAAGTTCGCTCACCTTTTTCTCAAGAAGAATATATTTTTCCTGAGTTTCGGTTTCAACTTCAACATATTGTAATTTCGGATTAACGGCAAGAATTACATTTCCGGGTAATGTCCACGGCGTAGTCGTCCAAGCCAAGAAAAAAGTCCGAGAATCATCATTTAATTCAAATTTTACATATACTGATTTATCGGTTTTGTCTTTATAATTTAAGCTCACTTCAAAATTCGAAAGCGGCGTGGCACAACGGGGGCAAATGTGCATTGATTTATATCCTTGGTAAATTATCTTTTTATCATAAAGTGTTTTAAACACCCACCAGACGCTTTCCATAAAACTTGCATCCATGGTTTTATAATCATTTTTAAAATCCACCCAGCGGGCAAGCCTACCCATGATTTGCTCCCATTCTTTGGCATATCTTAAAACCGTGCTCCGGCAAGCTTCGTTAAATTTATCAATTCCCATTTTTTCAATTTCCCGTTTACCGTTAATTTTTAATTCCTTTTCAATTTCACATTCCAAGGGGAGCCCGTGGCAATCCCAGCCAAACCGGCGCTCCACCCTAAATCCCTGCATGGTTTTAAAACGGGGAATAATGTCTTTTATCGTCCCCGGCACAATGTGGCCATAATGAGGCAAGCCTGTGGCAAATGGCGGGCCGTCATAAAAGGAAAAGGTTTTTGTTTTCGGCCGCTCATCAATTGATTTTTGAAAAGTATTATCTTTTTTCCAAAATTCCAAAATCTCCTCCTCAAGAGAGGGAAAATTCGGTTGAGAGGTGACGGGTTTAAAATTCATACTTTAATTATATAACAATCAATATCCGCACATAAATTGAGGTTGCGCCTTAGTAAATTCTTACTGCGGCTCTCCTCAATTTATCGGCGGATTAATTCGACTAACGAAAAAAACCGCCTTTTCGGCGGCTTAATTTTCCATCTCAATTACGCCGCCACTTTACGTGCGGATGGTAATTGTGGAAGTAATTTTTATATTTTTAGTATTCTTAGTATTCATAGTTCTTAGCAATGGAGCAATTGAGCAATGAAGCAATCGTTTTATTTATGTGTTATCTTTGTTCTGCCTTAGAAATGCCGGAATGTCAAACGGGTCTTCATTTTCGTCTTTTGGCGGTAAATTTTCCTCTTCCTCTGTAATCATAGTTGGCGGCTGAACCGGTGGAGTAGCACTTTTTTGGCCATCATCAGCCGGGGCGGCGGCCGGTTGCGATGCCGCAACTGCTGGAGCTGTTTCTTGTGTTCCCCCTTGAGAATGTAAATATTGAAATTGGCGGCTTAAATTTTTAATTGCTTGCCGAGATTCATCAAATCCCGTGGCAATCACAGTGATCCGCACATCATCTTTTAAGTTTTTATCAATTGTTGCTCCAAAAATAATATTAGCCTCACGGTCAACTGCCTCTGTGATCACTTTTGCCGCTTCGTCAATTTCCGACATTAACATTGATTCCCCTCCAACAACGTTGAATAAAACACCTTTTGCACCTTCTATTGAAACCTCAAGAAGAGGTGAAGAAATTGCTTCGTGTGCCGCTTTGCTCGCGCGATTATCACCTGTTCCAATTCCAATTCCCATCAAGGCTGATCCGCTGTCTTTCATCACTGTCTTCACGTCGGCAAAGTCAACATTAATAAGCCCCGGGGTTGTGATAATGTCAGAAATACCCTGCACTCCTTGCGACAATACGCTATCTGCCGTTTTAAAGGCATCAACAAGCGTCATATTTTTATCCACGGTTTCAAGAAGTTTTTGATTGGGAATAACAATTAGCGTGTCAACTTTATCCTTAAGATTGGCAATTCCTTCTTCTGCGTTCAGCTGGCGTTTTGAGCCTTCAAAGAAGAACGGGCGGGTAACAACCGCAACAGTTAATATTCCTTGTTCTTTTGCAATTTCGGCGACAATTGAAGAAGCCCCGGTTCCGGTTCCGCCGCCCATGCCGGCGGTGATAAAAACCATATCAGAATCCTTAATATATTCTTGTAGTTTCTCTTTTGATTCTTCAGCCGCTTGTCGGCCGATCGTTGGGTCTCCACCGCTTCCCAAGCCTTTAGTTAAATTTTCCCCAATTTGAACTTTTATATTTGAAACGCATGTTAAGAGCGCTTGGGAATCCGTGTTAACTGCAACAAAATCAACTCCTTTAATTTGAGCAATTGAAATCATAGTGTTGATGGCATTGCATCCGGCTCCACCTACACCAATAACTTTAATTTTGGCAATTTGAGAAATGTTGGGCTTGATTAACATAAAAAAATTCTATGCTTGGGCAGAAGAAAAAAGCAGATTGTAAATTTGTATTAAATAATCCGCCCAGCGAGCTGGGCGGATTTCTAGAACATCCTCAGCTGCTTGGCGTTGTTTTTAGTTAATTTTAAGTTTTCCCCTTTTTGATTTTGAATGTATTTTCGTATTTGATCGGTTGTTGTTTGATCATTG
>JBGSIU010000031.1:0-15497 GCA_041742375.1 Patescibacteria group bacterium | reverse complement strand
CAATGATCAAACAACAACCGATCAAATACGAAAATACATTCAAAATCAAAAAGGGGAAAACTTAAAATTAACTAAAAACAACGCCAAGCAGCTGAGGATGTTCTAGAAATCCGCCCAGCTCGCTGGGCGGATTATTTAATATTTATATGAAAATTTATACAAAAAAAGGGGATAAGGGGAGGACGAGACTCGCTGATGGAAGCCTCCACGGAAAAAACGAGGTGGTGTTTGAGGTGCTGGGAGAGATAGATGAATTGAGTGCGTGGTTGGGGCTATGCGTGACTTGTATGAAAAATATAAATTCGAAGCACGAAATTCGAAATTCGAAACAAATTCAAATTTTAAAAATTCAAAATTCAAAAAAGAATATTTATAAATATTTAGAGAGAATACAGAGAGAGTTAATTGAAATTAATGGACTTATTGCTAGGTCAAAAAAGGCAAAGATTGATATTAAAAAAGAAATAAAATGGCTTGAAGATGAAATTGACAAAATGGAAAAGGAATTGCCGCCTTTAACTCATTTTGTTTTGCCGGGCGGCTCGGAACTCGGGGCGCGGCTCCACATCGCGCGCACGGTTTGCCGAAGAGCGGAACGTGAGATTGTTCGATGTTTCGAATCATCGAACAATTTCATTACATATTTTAACCGCTTGTCGGATTACCTTTTCACGCTGGCAAGGCGGGTGGAAACTTCGCGCTGATGAGAGGACTCGAACCTCCAATCTTTCCCTTAGGACGGGACTGCTCTATCCAGTTGAGCTACATCAGCAATTAAACCTCTGCTCCCCGCCCGCAACGCCTCGCAAGCTCGGCTTGCGTGGCGGGCAGGTATCCGTTGAGCTATGGAGACAGTCCTTCTATTTTATCAGAAAAAGGTGAATGGTTAAAACTGTTCAGTGAAGATAAAAGAGGAGGGAATGTCTTTTTCTTTCAAAATTTTTATAACATCGGCCACCATTTCACGTTGGCCGCAGATGTAAAATTGAGAATTGGGTGGTGGATTTGTCCCTAAGAGAAAATCCGTTACTCTTCCAGAAAAACAATCTTCTTTTTCTTCTCGGGAAATGCAGGGAACGAATTTAAAGTTGGGAAATTTTTCCTGAAGGGAAAGATATTCTTCGGGATTAATGAGATCGGCGAAGTAAGAGACGCCATATAAAAGGGTAATTTTCTGTAGGGGCGCGGTTTTCGCGCCCCTACGTGAAATATCCATTATCATCGAATGAATCGGTGCCACACCAGTCCCGGTTGCCACAAAACACACGTTTTTTATTTCTGGATTTTTCTGAAAAGTGAATTTTCCCAATGGTCCCAAAAAATCAATTTTTTGGCCAACCGCGGAATTTTCAAAGAACTTTGAACCCTCCCCGCCGGGAGACGTGTCAACCACTAGATCGAGGGATTGGGAGATTGGGGAATTAGGGGAGGTGGGGGGGATAAAGGGAGGATTATATATAGAATAACTGCGCCGCAGGTTTTCAGAAAGTTTAACAGTGATAAACTGGCCGGCGGTAAAATTAATTTGCGAGGGATTAATTAATTTAAGGCGCAAAAAGATGACTTTTTCCGTCAGTTGTTTTTTTTCTGAAATTTCCGATAAGAACTCTTTAAAAGTAGTCACGTTTTTATTTTAACTTACATTCCCCCGCAGTTCCATCGCTTTTGCGATTTTGGAAACAGCGTTCGCATAAGCGGCAGTGCGAAGATCTGTTTTTAATTCTTCATAGCGCCCCCACATATCTTCAAATGCTTGCGCCATTATTTTTTCCAATTTTTTATTAACTTCTGCTTCTTCCCAATAATATCCGCTTATATTTTGTACCCATTCAAAATAAGAAACTGTCACGCCGCCTGAATTAGCAAGAACATCAGGGACGGACAAAATGCCGCGGCGAGCCAAAATCTTATCTGCTTCGGGAGTGACAGGACCATTGGCCATTTCCACGATTGCTTTGGCTTTAATTTTTGCCGCGTTTTTTTCGGTAATAGTATTTTCCAGCGCTGAAGGCACCAAGATGTCAACAGGCAATTCTAAAAGTTCTTCATTAGAAATCGCGCTTTTTTTCATAATGTCGCAAACTGACCCCACGCAGTAGCAGGAAGAAACTTGACCTTTTTCTGCCTTACAGGATAAAGTTTTTTCCACGTTCATGCCGTTTTGCACATAGACCCCGCCGCGGGAATCAGACACGGCCACCACATTGAATCCTTCCCGCTGAGCAAATCGGGCAAAATATGCGCCAACATTGCCAAAGCCTTGAACGGCAACTGTCGTTCTCTCGGGTTTTAATCTTAATTTTTGCGCCAAGAGTTTTAGAATCATGACGCCGCCGCGGCCGGTCGCTTCTGTTCGTCCGAGACTACCGCCTAACTCAATTGGTTTTCCGGTGAAAGTGCCGGGCGCTTTGCGGCCGACTAATTTTTCATATTCATCAAGCATCCAAGCCATAATTTGAGGGTTAGTGTTGACGTCCGGTGCGGGAATGTCAATTTGGGCGCCGATGTACTTGTAAAACTTCTGGACATAACCACGCGATAGTTGCTCGAGCTCTCCTTTGGAGAGTTCCTTGGGATTGACGATAATGCCTCCTTTTGCTCCGCCATATGGAATTCCAGCTACTGCGCACTTCACGCTCATCCACATAGAAAGCGCTTTAACTTCATCTTCTGAAACATTTGGGTGGAAACGAATGCCGCCTTTATATGGTCCGCGGGCGCTGTTGTGTTGCGCGCGAAAGGCTTTAAATTTTTTTATTTTTCCAGAATCCATTTTCACCGGGACGTCAACCTCGTGAAAATGTTCAAGAGCTAAAAGTCTGTCAACAATTTTTTTATCCAGCTTTAAAAGGGATGCGACGGTTTTGATTTGGGTCTTGGCGTTTTCAAAAGGATTATTCACTGAATTATGAATTTGCGAATTACGAATAAAGATTCCTGCCTCCGCAGGAATGACATTGTTCGCAATTATCAATTCGTAATTTTTAATTTATTTATTTTCATCTAACCATTTTTCCACTTCGAGCGCCGCGGCGCAGCCGTCACCGGCGGCAGTCACAGCCTGGCGATATTCAGAGTCAGCAACGTCTCCCGCAAAAAATATACCTTCAATGTTTGTCATGTGCCCATACTTTTCAGAATTTATTTTTTTATTCTTTAATTTGTTAGTATTAGTTAGTATTTGATAGTATTGGTTAGTATTTGATAGTATTTTTTTGATGTAGCCTTTTTCATCAAGCGTAATTTTTCCTTTTAAGAAATCAGTGTTGGGTTTTAGGCCAATGGCGACGAAAAGGCCGTCGACGGAGAGTTTAAGATCTCTTTCATTAGTGGTTGATTGCAAAATTATTCCCCGTAGGGACAAACCTCCCGGTTTGTCCATTGTCCCGTTTGCGCGGGACTTGGGGACGACCGGGAGGTCGTCCCCTACGAGAGATTTCGCAACGCGGTTTAAAACAATTTCAATTTTCGGATTTTTTTTTATTTTTTCCTGCATGATTTTTGAAGCTCGAAATTCGGCGCGGCGGTGAATTAAATACACTTTTTTTGCAAAGCGCGAGATAAAATTGGCTTCTTCCATCGCCGTGTCGCCGCCGCCCACCACCGCCACATTTTTATCACGGAAAAAGAAAGCATCACACGTGGCGCAATAGGAAAGCCCGTGTCCCAAAAAATCTTTCTCTTCCGGCAAGCCTAAAGATTTGTGTGAAGCGCCGGTTGCAATAATGACAGAACGGGACTGGTATTTGTCGTTGATGGTAAAGAGTTTCTTTTTCGTGAGGGGATCCTTCACTTCGTTCAGGATTGTCGCCTCGTCACTATATTTCTCGGCGCCAAACTTTTTTGCTTGCGCTTCCATTTTTTGCATTAATTCCGGTCCCATTATTCCGTCCGGAAATCCGGGAAAATTTTCAACAAGAGTTGTGGTTGTCAGTTGTCCAAGAGGTTGAAAACCGGTTAAAACCGCGGTTTTTAAAAAAGCCCTCGACGTGTAAATTGCGGCGTTCAAACCGGCCGGACCGGAACCGAGAATAACTACATCGAAGATATCACTTTGACCCATTCAGAAGTTGGATGTTGGAGATTGGAAGTTAGACTATGAAATTAGATGTTGGAAATTAGAAAAATATTTATTTCTAACCTCTAACTTCTAACTTCTTTATCCAATTTCTAACTTCTAACATCTAATTTCAAAAAGTATTATTGTGTAATTGTCTTAAAAATTTCTTCCAGTTTTTCTTTATTCTGGAAGCCCATGAGTTGTTGTGCCGGTTGGCCGCCTTTAAAAATAATCAAAGTGGGAATGCTCATCACGTTCCACTGGCCGGCTAGTTCTTGATTTTGATCAACATCGATTTTCACAATTTTTACTTTCCCCTCATAGGTTTTTGAAAGTTCTTCTAAAATTGGCGTTTGCATTTGGCACGGTCCGCACCAGGTGGCGAAAAAATCAACGAGAACCGGAATTTGAGAATCAAGGACTTGTGATTGAAAATCAGATGAGTTTATTTGAAGCATAGATAATGTAAAATTTAAATCTCAAAATGTAAAATGACCACTCTTTTTGTCATCCCGGGCATTAGTCATCGCTTTGCGATCCGCCGGCTGGCGGAGAGCAAAAGCGTGACAATGACCCGGGATCCAGAGCTATTAATTAGAAATTAATAAATTAAGATTCTGGATCCCAGATTGAGGCCGAAAGCCTCATCTGGAATGACATGTCAAGGTACATTTTGAAATTAGTTATTATTGTCCAATTTCCTTTTTAATTCTTCCACCCCATCTCCTCCATCAACTGCAATTCTTTTTAATAATAACAGTTCGTTTTCATTTTGTATAGATCCGGCTGTCACCGTGACTGCTGTTTTATAACCCATTTTTTCTAAAATCTCAAGAACTGTTTTATTATAGCTGCCTCCGGGATAGCTAAATGTTTCAGGGCGCACTCCAAAATCTTTCTTCAGAGAAATATCTGCGTCTTCGATCTCTTTCTCGATTGAGAACCTATCCATGAGGCCGAGCGCCGGGTGGCGCACAGTGTGATTGCCGATTTCGCAAAGCTCAGAGGTGATCATTTCTTGAATTTGTTTTTTTGTTAAATATCCTTCAGCTGTGCCGTAATGGCTCGTGATTAAATATGTTGTGAAGTGAAGATTATATTTTTTAAGAAGAGGAAAGGCTTCTGTGTAAACTCCGCGCCAGCCGTCATCAAAAGTCAAAATGATGGGATTCTCAGGAAGACTGACGCCGTTTGTTAAATAGCCATATAAATCTTTCATGGAAATTGTTTGATAGTTTTCGGAAATATATTTTAAATGTTCTTCCAGATTCTGAGGTTCAATTTTAAAGCGTTGGGAAAGCTCACTTTCATATGGCGCCCAAAACCCGACATTGTGATACATGAGAATTGGCACGCGAAAAGTACGAGTTTCAAGCGGCATTTCTGAATTTTCATCACCTTCAGTTTGGAATGTCATAAAATAGTCATTCATGAGCTGCTGTTTGTCGGCGCCGGGCAGGCCTTTTAAAACACCGGTGAAATACCGGGTGTTTTTAGCAAAATTTTCGCGCGGAATATATAATAGTTGTGTGCCCTTTTTAACGATTGTGCCTTTTATTTTTGGTTTTAGGAAAAAATAATTTTCAAAATCCTTAGCGCTTACTTCTTGATTAAAATCGAAAACCAAATATTTATTTAACCGGACATTTTTTTCAAAGTTGTAAGGGGAGGAATTGATAATCTGCGGAGGATCACCGGTTTCAAATTGCAGATTATAAATTTCAGGCGTCGTTGTTGGAAAAAAGGGCAGAGGCGCACCATTATAGGAAAAAGACAGTTGGTATTTGGTTTGAGGAGATAAGCTCTGTTGAAGTTGGATTTCGAGTTGGCGGTCATTTTCCCAAGTGATAACTCCCAAAACCGCCGGATAAATCGTGAGAGTTTTTTCAACTAAATTTTTGTCAACCCGTCCGGAAAAATTAATTTCAATTTTATTTTGAAGCGTGGAAACAGTTTGCAAGTTTATAATGTTTGAAGATAAGACTTTGATTTTCGGCCGGGCAAGGGCAAAGAAAAAAAGAAGAAAGATGAAAAAAACAGAAATCGCGAGGATGTTAAGAAGAGTAAATATTTTGAAGCTTTTTTTCACTTTCCGAAGCCTGAGCCGTGTTTTGCGATGCATGGGAAACATTATAACAAAAAATATACCATTGTTTCATTGTTCAACCTGCCCGCAATTGCTAAAGCAATAGCTTTTGCAGGCGGGTTGCTTCATTGCTAAGAAAAAATGAGGGTGGATTACAGAGTGGAATTTTGGTAAAATAGAATAACATTTTTGCGCTTGTAGCTCAGTGGTAGAGCGCTACTCTTATAAAGTAGATGTCCTTGGTTCGAATCCAAGCAGGCGCACTACCAGTAGCGTATCAAAAATGGCACCTAGCAATTAAAATAATGGCGGCAATACAACATCGATCTTTTTTGTCATTTCGACCCCTGTTTTTCCCCTCAAACTTCTAAACTTACCGCGACAATCGGTGAATTTGGTAAATCTTCTTTTTAAAACATAACCGTTAAACCAAAGCTTGGCATATTTAACTGATTGAAACGAATCAAGACTTTTTAATCTTTTTTCAAGATGAGAATTCATCCCTTCAATGAGGTTTGATGTCAACGGAGCCTGAGGGATACCTCGGTATGCCTGAAGCTCCGTCTTGTACTTTTCAATGCTGGTTAATACTGAAAGACAAACGGGGTCATGATGAAAATCACGATAAAGACACCAGAGCCAATGATTCATCGTTTCCTCGGATTGTTTTTCAGAAGATGATAAAACCGACTCAATTCTCTTCATAAAATCTTTGTAGGAATTATCCGATCTCACTTTTAAATCCCGTCTAATATTCTCTTTAAAATGATTAAGACAGGTTTGAATTTTAACCTGAGGAAAATTCTTCCTTGCGGCCATTTTTAGATTTTGGTTATCGTCACAAACCACAAGATGTGGATGGTGATTTAAAAGCCTAAAGTAGAAGAAGAATTTAGCCCAGGATTGGTAATTTTCTGAAGGTGCAAGGGTAAAGACGGGAATATCGTGTTTAAAGTAATCAATACCCCAAAGGAACGCATAGTCATTTTTAAATCCACGAATATTGAAGTATTTGCCGTCAAAAAGGAAAATGTGAGAAAAGCGGTTACAAAAATTAAAAGTAAACTGGTTATTATTAGGAAGCTTTTGTAATTCCTCCTCGCAAATCCGCCACGAAGACATCGGGGAAATTTTGTATTTGAGAGCGAGTTTGCGAAATGACAACCCATCGAGATGGTCAGACAAAATCTCCTTTTTATTGAAAAAGTGAGTGTTAATTGAAAAGTATTTGAAGCAAGACTTACAAAGATAACGAATTGAGGAACCTCTTTTGGTTTTCCTGATAACTGATTTAGTAGTGGAACATTTTGGGCATTTGTATTTTTTTCATATACCCCATTTAAACAAATTTTGCTATACTATAGCAAGACAAACGCGTCAATTCAGGTGCCAGTTTTGATACGCTGCCCGCACTACCAAAAATTTGAAATTTAATATTTGAAATATAAAAGAAAGACAATTAGTAAAAAAACCGCAATTCGGTAAATGCCAAAAACCACGAGGGAATTTTTCTTCAAAAACCCAATAAACCATTTGATCACAAAAAACGCGGTTGCGAAGGCGGCGAGGGTGCCGGTGAGTAAAAGTATGGCGGGGGAGAAATCATTTGCCAGAAGCGTTAAGAGCATTTGCCTGGCTTTAAAAAGATCATAGGCTGAGGCCGCAAAAATTGTGGGAACGGCCAGAAGAAAAGAATATTTGGCGGCTTCGCTTCGATTGTAACCCAAAATTAACATGCCGATAATGACACTGCCAGAGCGGGAAACGCCGGGAATGACGGCAAGAGATTGGATGAGGCCGATGAGGATGGCGTGAGAAAAAGAGAGAGACGAAAAGGGTAATCGGGGAGATTGGGGAAATCGGGGGGAGAGGAGAAAGATGAGGCCGACGAAGAAAAAAACCCCCAACATTAAACTTTCGTTTTCAAAAAATAATCCCTTGATTGTTTTATATAATAAAAATCCAACAATGGCAGTTGGTAAAAAAGAAACAAAAACCTTTTTCGCTAAATCAATATTATTTTTTATTTCATTAAAATATAAAATAACAACCGCAAAAATTGCACCAGATTGAATAAAAACTTCAAAAAGTTTGGTGAAATCATTGGACGGAATTTGCAAAATTTTGGCCGTGAAAATGAGGTGAAAAGTTGAAGAAATCGGCAGGAACTCAGTTAGGCCTTCGACTAGTCCTAAGATGATAGCTTGGAGAATGGTCATGACCAAATTATATCAGGAAAATTAGAGTTAAGGTATAATAATTTCTAACATGAAAATCGATATCGTCACACTTTTTCCCAAGCAAATTTCTGACTTTTTAAATTATTCCATTGTGAAGCGGGCGATTGACCAAAAAAAAATGGAAGTGAAAATTCACGATCTTCGGAAATGGGCGGTTGATGCGCGGGGAAGCGTGGATGCGCGACCGTACGGAGGCGGGCAGGGGATGATTTTGCGGTGCGAACCCGTGGTTGCCGCGATTCGCGAATTGCGCGGAAATTCGAAATTCGAAATTCGAAATTCGAAACAAATTCAAAATAATAAAAAACAAGGCAACACGGAGACACGGAAAAATGAAGGAGACGCGGAAAAAGTTGTTAGCAATGGAGCAATTGAACAATTGAACAATGAGCTGGTTGTCATGTTTGATGCCCGGGGAAAAGTTTATTCCCAACAAACCGCTTTTGAATTTAGCAAGTTGGATCATCTGATTTTGCTCTGCGGGCATTATGAAGGTTTTGATGAACGGATTTTAAATTATGTGGATATGACCATTTCAATTGGGGAATATGTTCTAACCGGCGGGGAAATTCCGGCGCTGGTAGTTGTCGATTCAGTTGTTCGACTACTGCCGGGAGTTTTAAAGCCGGGAGTGGTGGAGAATGAGTCATTTTCGAAAAAAAATTTGAAATTTAAAATTCGAAATTTGAAAAACGAAAAAGAATATCCGCAATACACGCGACCAGAGGAATTTGAAAGCCGCAAAGTGCCGGAAGTTCTGTTGTCAGGAAATCATAAGGAAATTGAAAAGTGGAGAAAGCGATAATAGACGAATAAACATAAACGAATATACGAATATAAGAATAGACGAATGTAAGAAAGTACAAATATACGAATTGACGAATTCAGGAAACAATTTGAGTAATACATATTTATTATATCTAAGAGTGATATAATTTGCCTCATGGATTTAAAAACTCTTCGCACCGCGTGGCTTGAGTTTTATCAAAAGCAAGGATTTGCCAAAATCAAAAGTGCGCCGCTGATTCATCCGGCTTTTCCCTTAAGCTTTAACATGAGTTCTGGTTTGGTTCAGCTTGATCCCCAAATTCGCTCTCCCCAAAAAGTTTCTTCGCAAAAACAGTGCTTAGTTCAAAAATGCGTCCGCTATTTTGATATTCCGCGGGTAGGAAACACTACTCATCTCTCATTTTTTGAAATGGCCGGCGCGTTTGAAATCGGAGAATTTAATGAAGCAGAAACAGTTTTGAATTTATGGAATTTTCTCACCCAGGTTTTAAAAATTAATCCAAAGAGTCTTTGGCTCACCATGTTTGATCAAGATGAAACTTGTGGAGTGAAGGTGAAATTAAATGGAGAACTTCGCCGCCTGTGCGAAAAACTGACTGAAAAAGGAAAAAGATTAACTTTGGGAGGAGTTGAAACAAATTGGTGGCAGCAGGGGGGCGGGGCAGATTTAAAAGACGGCCTTCGGCTTTGCGGGCCGCAAGTGGAATTTTTTTACAATGGGTCTTTGGAAATTGGCAACATTATTTTTATTAAATATGGCATTAACACAAGTGGAGAGTCTAAGTTAATTAATTTGGTTAATCCATCAATTGAAGCGGTGATTGGGCTTGAGCGCGTGCTTCAGGCGGTTGAAGAAAAAAACGACATTTTTGAAACTTTGGCTTTTAAGCCTTTTTTGCCAATTCTCTCTGTGAGAAAAATTAATGAAGATGTGAGTATTATTATTGATCACATTAAAGCCTTGAGTTTTATTTTTGCGGAAGAGAAAATTTTGCCTGGGAGAAATGGGAGGCGCGATGTGGTGCGCAATTTGCTTCGCCAGATGCTTGCTTCTTTATATGTTTTAAAGACAGATGCGGCAAAAGCAGTTCCGGCCCTTATCCAAGAAACTGTTAAAATATATGGCGGATTTTACCCTGAGCTTAAAAATTGTGAAAAAGAGGCGGCAAAATTAATTCTGGATTATGAAAAAAATTTTTCCAGCTCAGTTTTAAAAGGGAAGCGCAGAATGGAAGCCTATTTAGAAAAAAATAATATAAAAAAAATTAGTCAAAAAGACCGCGATTTTTTCCGAGTTTCATTCGGCCTGCCTGAAAAATTGCAAAAGAGATGAGAAATTTTTTTCCATTTGGTTATGGTGTAGAATGTCAAGGAGTAAGTAGAATAACTTATGCAGACGAATGTCCAACCTATATAGGACGATTTTCTTCTGAAGAAAGGGATGTCAAAGTCTCTCGTGGTCACAGAGTTGGTTTTCCTGGTCTTTTGAATGGAAATAACGGCGTGGTTTGGTGTGATCGAGAAAGTATCCCCACAGAATTGTCTATGTATCAAATAGATAGTGCAGATGGGGCCGGAAAAATTTTATATTGCCCCGATTGTGAGGAATTGGTAAATAGAAATGAAGAAGAAGATTTAGCTTATCTTGTTATTCCAAATAAGGATAGCCGGTTTTTCTTTAAAGGAGGTGACGCAAAAGTCGGCATTCAGATTGCAAAAAGCAAGGCCTGCTTGAACGGGTGTCGTTTCTGCCTTGGTGCTGATAATAATGATGCTTTTTTAGGAGAGCATGGAAATGTTTCCCAAATTCACGGAATTTATCATCCATATTTTTACTCTACGAGGATTAAACAATTATTTGAAGAAGCAGATAAAAATAACGCGACGGTCGATGAGCTTGTTTTTACCGGACTTCAAGGTGAACCTCTTTTTAATTTTCGGGAATTAAAATTTGTTTTGGCTGCGGTGCGGCAAGAATTTGGATTTGGAACAGAATGGAATTTACCAATTCGTTTAAACACTAACGGGCAAGCACTTTTTGCCGTTCGTGAAAATCAAATCGATCCGAAGACACTTGAAAGTTGCTGTGGAAATATCAGTGAAGCCGCGGCGGAAGAATTGGTAAAAGCCGGATTAACCCGCATTGCAATTTCAATGAATGCAGTAGCGCCAGAAAGATATTTGGCGCTCTGCCAGCCGACAAAAAAAGAAAAAGCTTATCCATCTGTGATTGCTTTTGCTCAGGCATGCCATAAGCGAGGAATACAAGTCCAGTTTAGTTTTGTTGATTATCGGGAATATGAACAAGGTTTGGGATGGCCTCCTTTTGACGAAAAAGATATTGTTAAATTTGCAAAAGACGTTTTACAGCTTAGTTCAGAGATAACCGACGAAGAAATACTAAAAAGATACGTGATTATTCGGCCATACATGACGAATAAACAGAAATTAACAGAGAAAGCTTTGGCGGGTTGATAAATTTGATACAATAGAGTCATCATGGATGAGCGGGAACTGATTAAGAGCAAAATTGATTTAGTGGAATTTATTAACTCCTTTGTCCCTTTGAAAAAAAAAGGCCGGAATTTTTCCGCTTGCTGTCCTTTTCACAACGAAAGGACGCCTTCATTTGTCGTTTCCCCAGAACGCCAAATTTTCAAATGTTTTGGATGCCAAAAAGGCGGCGATGTTTTTTCGTTCCTCATGGAATATGAAAAAATGGGATTTGGGGAGGCGATCCGGACACTGGCAGATAAAACAGGGGTGAAATTGGCCCCACTTCACCAAGGCTTCGCGGGGTTAGAAAGAGAAGAGCGTGATACGCTTTTTGAAATTAATCATTTGGCAAGCGAATTCTACACATATGTTCTTCTTAACACGAAAATAGGAAAATGCGCGATGGAATATTTAACAAAGCGCGGCGTCACAAAGGAATCAATAAATCTTTTTAAGATCGGTTATGCTCCGAATTCTTGGGATTCATTAACAAAATTTTTGGTAAAAAAAGGTTATAAAATTGAAGATTTAATAAAATCCGGCGTGGCATTTGGAAAAAACCCCACTTCGCCCTCGACTGCGTCTCGGGCTACGCTCGGGGCACGGGATCGGTTTTATGGAAGACTCATGTTCTCGCTTTTTGATCACCGGGGAAACTGCGTGGGATTTGCGGGAAGAATCCTTGAGACTACGGGAAGTGAGGGTAGTAAGGGAGTTGGGGGGAAGTATATTAATACCGCAGAGACGCCGGTTTATCACAAAAGCGAAGTTCTTTATGGCTTTAACATCACAAAAGATCATGTGAGAAAAGAAGACTGTGCGGTTGTGGTTGAGGGGGAAATTGATTTAATTAAAGCTTATCAAGCAGGAACAAAAAATGTGGTTGCCATAAAAGGTTCAGCGCTTACCGAGCAGCAAGTTGCGCTTTTAAAAAGATTCACTCAAAATTTAAAAATTTGCCTGGATACGGATCTTGCCGGAAAAATGGCGGCTATCCGCGGCATACAGCAAGCGGAACGCGCCGATTTAAACATTAAAGTAATAGAACTGCTTTTTGGTAAGGATCCGGACGAATGTATAACACACGACATTAAGCTTTGGAAAAAGTCTCTTGACGGCGCGCATGATGTTTCCGACTTTTACATTAATCTTGGAAAAGAACAGTTTGATTTAAATGAGGCAATAGGCAAAAAGAGATTCACGGAATTTGTGTTTCCGAAGATAAATGCGATTTCAAATTTGGTGGTGAGAGACCACTATGTAAAAAAATTGGCACGCTTGCTCGATGCAAGCGGAGAAGTGATTAGCCAAGAGATGGAGGAAATGGAAAAACGGAAGAAAATGGGAAGGGAAATTAGAGAAATTAGGGAAGTTAGGGGTAATCGAGGAACAAGAAGGGAACAGCTTGAGGAAAATTTGCTGGCTTTGATTTTGCAGTCTGACGATGCCAAAAAATACATTGGCAAGATCCATGATCTGATAAGCCCTTCAGATTTTAAAGCCCCTGTCTGTCAAAAAATCGCCTCAAAAATTTTTGACTTTGTGGATCGCGATGTTTTTACCATTCAGCACTTTGCGGCCCACGTCCCTCCAGAACTTGCGCCAAAAGTTGATGAGCTGTATTTAAAAGATTTGGGTTTTGAGAATTTGCTTGAAAACATTGACAGCGAAATAAAAACAATTGTCCGCGAAATTCGAAAATTAATTATAAAAGAGAAAACAGGCGAAGTTTTAGCGGCGATGCGGGCGGCTGACGAGGAATCACCGGAATTTGGCAAGCTAAACAGCGATTTTCAAAAATTAACCCAAGAGTTGAAAAAAATAGAATAAAATGGAGTATGTACCCGTTTTACTGTAATTTGTCCTGAGTTTATCGAAGGACAAATTCAGTCTAAACGGAGTTATACTTTTGCAATTTCGAGTGCAAAGAGTATAATCAACCATAATTATGCCAAGAGCAAAACTTCCTGACAAAATTAAAGAACTTCTCGCCCTTGGAAAAAAACAAGGCTATATTAGCCATGATGACATTTTGAAGGGTTATCCCGAGCCTCATCTCCACTTGGCTGAAATCGAAGATTTGATTTGCCGCCTTATAAAACAGAAGACTGATATCTTCCAATCCACGACAGAAGAAGAGATTGAAAAGGAAGAAAAAGCGATCAGCGTTTTTGAAAAAGAATTGGAAGTGCTTTCCCGGCTTGAAACTGCTGATATTTCCACAGAGCCGGTCCGCATGTATTTAAAAGAAATCGGTTTAATCCCTCTTTTAAATTTTGCCGAAGAAGTGGCCGCAGCTAAAAAGGCCGAACGGGGTGATAAAACGGCTAAAAACAAGTTAATTAAAGGGAATTTGAGGCTGGTTGTTTCAATTGCGAAAAAATATATCGGCCGCGGCCTCACCCTTCTTGATTTAATCCAAGAAGGAAACCGCGGACTTATCCGGGCAGTGGAAAAATTCGACTGGCGCAAAGGATATAAATTCTCAACTTATGCCACTTGGTGGATCAGGCAAGCCATCACCCGCGCAATTGCCGATCAAGCCAGAACAATCCGCGTGCCGGTTCACATGGTGGAAACCATTAACCGTTTCATGAAAACCGCCAGGCGCCTGATGCAGGAAAAAGGCCGCGAGCCGACCCATGCCGAAATTGCCAAAGAATTACAAATTGACCTAAAAAGGGTGGGGGAAATCCTCAAGGTGGCGCAGGAGACAACCTCGCTTGAAACTCCGGTTGGAGGCGAAGAAGACTCAAAGCTTGGTGACTTTTTGCAGGACAATTCCCAGCCGACGCCATATGAGGCAACTTCACGCCAACTGCTTAAAGAGCAGCTTGAAGAAGTGCTCAGCACTCTTTCTGAACGCGAAAAAAAAGTGCTCATTCATCGTTTTGGCCTTGAAGACGGCAGGGCAAAGACGCTTGAGGAAGTGGGGAAGCTTTTTGCCGTCACCCGGGAGCGAATCCGCCAAATTGAGGCAAAGGCGCTGAGGAAATTAAAACATCCGAGCCGAAGCAAGAAGTTACGAGATTATCTAGAATAACCACTTATTTAATCGTCAAACTTCAATTATTTAAGCAGAAAATGGCCTTCATTGAGCAATTATTCTACCCGCATTTTGTTTGCTCTTTCTTCGCCTGACCGATGTTCGAATCTTATGGGCTGGAAAAAAATTATTCATATTTTCAATTTGTCTGACGAGGTCTTTAAATGGGTGAGGAAAAAATGTGAACAGTTGGGAGACGATTGTTCAATTGCTCAATTGCTTCATTGCTAAAATACTTCCTTTTTTCCCGATCCCATGTAGGCGTAATTTTGTTCTACCCCCCCCGTGACATAGCGACTATGGATTTCCGCTTGTCCTTTGTAAAATTCGGCATTGTCTTCAAACCATATTTGCATATTTTGATCAGGAATTGGTGCAGAGCTAAATTTTATATCAAAATAAGTTTTGGTTAATTCGAAAATTTCTTTTTCTTCTTTTGAATTGAGTTCATCTTCACATAAATATTTTGCGTCCGGTTTGTCAACAACAATTTCCTCACCAAAAATGCGTTTAAAAATCCAAAGAGCGCGTTTCATGTGGGTTTTGGATGTCACAAGCAGAACGTTTTTTATGCAACGTTCACGGCAGGCACTACGAATGGCGAATGCCTCGCCGATTGTGTCGCGTCCGCCATTAACTTTTATAATTGAGTTAAAGATTTCCCCCCAGCTTGCTGGGAGGCAAATAGGGTGAGCACTCCATGGAAAGAAAAGAGGTAGAATATTTCTAAATGAAAGTTCTATCAACTGGAAACGCCCGGTACTCTATTTGGTACCACAT
>JBGSIU010000030.1:0-29901 GCA_041742375.1 Patescibacteria group bacterium | reverse complement strand
TTTTTGTTTTTAAATGAGCCTCTACTTCCAAAGCAAATTTTTGGCGCCGTGATAATTATTGGTGCTGGTTTTATTTTAGGTAGCGAAAAAATTGAAGCTCGCATTTTTTCTCCTCGAAAATCCCTTTTGCTTATGATAATTTCCGCTTCAATGTATGCTTTTGTTTTAGTTCTTTTCAGAAGCGTGGTTAAAGTGCAAGAATTTTGGACGGTTTTTGCTTATGAATATATTGGCATGGGGATAGGGGTAGTGTTCTTAGTTTTTCATCCAGATATCAAAACGAATTTTAAAAAAAACATTGTCAGTTTAAGGCCAATTATTAAATTTTTAATTTTAAGTTCAGGTTTTTCTATTCTTGCCCAGATATTTCAAAATTATGCGATCTCTCTTGTTCCGGTAGCCATGGTAAATTTGCTTCTTGGTGTTCAGCCGATTTGCCTTTTAGGAGTAGGTTTAATTCTTTCTTTTTTCTTTCCAAAAATACTCAAGGAAGACATAAGTTGGTCGACTCTTCGTTTCAAATTATGTATCGTTTTTTTCATGATTTTTGGTTTGTATTTTGTTTACAGCTAAAAGCAAATTTGTGAAATAACATTTTTTGAGAAGGGGAAAAGCTTCTCAAAAAAAATATGATATGAATGGAATAGCCATTTAAAGGATATGTAGAAAAAACATCGATTAATTTTAAAATGGTGATAATAGAGATTAGATTACAATAAGGTTATAAAATTATATATAGTAATTTTAATAAATTGCTACATATGTAGAAAATTGTTTTTCTTGAATTTTGAATATGGATAAATTAGAAATCACGAAACTAATTGAAGAAGCACTAAGGTTTAATTCGGAAACGGCAAGCGTGGAGTTTAAAGACGCCCGAGGTGGTTTTCCGAAGGATATTTGGAAAACGATTTCGTCTTTCTCGCACCAGCCCGGCGGCGGAGTGATTGCCTTTGGGTTTATTGATGATAAGCAAACAAAAAGAATTATTACGGTAGGAGTTGATAATATTGCTTTTCTTCAGGAGAGTATGGGAAATTTGATTAGCAATGAAATGAGTTTTACAGTAAGGCCTGAATATCATATTTTAGAAATTAATAATAAAAGCATTCTTGCCATTTTTATTCCCGAGTGTCCAGATCAATTTAAGCCTTGTTATTTCAAAGCTGTTGGTATGAATGCTGCTTATATCCGTGATGGAAATGCTGACCGTAAAATTACCGATGAAGAAATGAGAAAATTTGTTGAGAATTCAAAAAAATTAAAATTTGATGCAAATCGTGCAGAAGGGGTGGGGCTGAATGATATCTCCAAGGAAAAAATTCTAGACTTGTTAATTAAAAGCGGCGAAAGATCAAAAAGAGAATCGTCACTTGATGAAATTAATTTTGAGTTAATGAAAAATTTGGGAATTGTTAATGACTATGACGGAAAAACTGTCCCAACAATTGCTGGTTTTTTAATATTTTCAAAAGACAAACCCCAAAAGAAACAAAATTTTAGTCGATATCTTATTCGATGTGTTAAATATAAAGGTTCAAATGTTGCAACAAATATAATTGACAGTGTTGATGTTGGTGGAACACTTGATGAACAGATAGACTCAGTTCAAAAATTTATCCTCAGAAATATTCATCAAAGTGCTTCAATTATTGGAACAAAAAGGGTCGAAAAATATGAATATCCAGAAGATGCTATTCGTGAAATTGTTGCCAATGCAATTATTCACAGGGATTATAAAATCACTGAAACCTATACGCAGGTCAACATTTTCGAAGACAGAATTGAAATTTTTAACCCAGGTTGTCTTCCTCCTGGTGTGACAATTGAGAATATAAAAGATGCGCAGGTAAGTAGAAATGAGACTATTGCCGCACGCCTCAAAGAATTTGATTATCTTGAAGAATATGGTCGTGGAATTGATATTGTTTTTTCAAAAATGAAAGAATGGAGTCTTCTTCCTCCAATTTTTAAAAACACTGCAAATAGTTTCAAAGTTATTCTCATGGGGAAAAGTCTCTCAAAATTAAATGAGAGACAGATTACAATCTGGCAACATCTTGTTGAAAATCAAAAAATTTCTGCAAGTGAATGCCAACAAAATTTTCCGAGAACTTCGAGAAAAACCCTAAATCTTGATTTAAAGAAAATGCAAAATATGGGACTAATTCATCAAGTTGGAGAATCAAAAAGTATTTTCTATATTGCTAATTTTTAGGAGCAAATTTAATTTGAGGCTAAAAAGAAAGCTCACAAATTAGGAGCAATTAGGAGAATTTATGTTAAAAACCACACCAAATTTTCAAAAAATCTACAGCAATTTAAATGAAAAACAAAAAGAAGCGGTGGATGCGATTGAGGGACCGGTGATGGTTGTGGCTGGTCCCGGCACCGGGAAAACACAGATTTTAACAGCCCGGATTGCCAATATTCTTCTTAAAACCCAAGTCAACCCTCAAAATATTTTGGCGCTGACTTTCACGCAGTCCGGCGCGCACGAAATGAAAAGCCGCCTCATTGAGATGATTGGAGAAACCGCTTATTATGTTTCAATTTCCACATTCCACTCCTTCTGTTCGGAAATTATCAAAGCAAATCCAGAGGATTTTTTAATCAGCCAAAATTTGGAACCTTTGTCAGATCTAGAGCGCATCCAAATCTTTCGGGAGATTATTGACACCCACGATTTTGAAAAACTAAAACCCTTTAATGCCAAATATTATTATGTCCCGGCCATAATTAAAAATATCCAAAATTTGAAAAGGGAAGGAGTAAGTCCGAACGAATTGATAAAAATACTATCCAATACTATCCAGTACTATCCAACCCGCTTCGCTGAAGCTACAGCGAGGCGAGTACTAACTAATACTAATAAAAATGAAAAACGTAAAAAGGAAAAGATTGACAATAAAGACACGGGAATGTTTGAAGAGAAAGACCAAGCTAAATGTTTGGAACTGGCAAAAATTTATGAAATTTATCAAAAAAACCTTATTAAAAAGAACCGTTATGATTTTGAAGACATGATTAATTTAGTTGTTGATAAATTTAATCGCGACAAAGATTTTTTAGCGCGCCACCAAGAGCGTTTTCAATATGTTTTGATTGATGAATTTCAAGATACCAATAGCGCTCAAAATGAGGTCGTGATGAAGCTTGCGCAGTATTGGGGAGAAGAAGCCAATATTTTTGTCGTCGGTGACGATGAGCAATCAATTTATCGCTTCCAAGGTGCATCTTTAGAAAATTTTTACACTTTTCACAAAAAATTCCCTCGGGCAAAAATTATTACGCTTGACAAAAATTATCGCTCAACTCAGCTTATTCTTGATGCTTCGCGGGCGGTGATTAACAAAAACGAACAGAGCATAGAGAAGGTAATCAAGGGAGTGAGTAAAAACCTGGTTTCCCATGTAGAGACGTTGCATGCAACGTCTCTACGCCGAAATAATAAAGAAGACAACAAAATCGAAATCCGGCAGTTCCGCAATAATCTTTTCGAAAACTATTTTGTCGCCGAAAAAATCAAAGAACTAATCAAATCCGGCGTTTCACCTTCTGAGATTGCGGTTTTATTTCGCGCTAACCGCGACGCGGATGATTTAGCGGATGTTCTTAAAAAGCGGGGAATTGATTTTGAAATTGAAGGGGGAGGCAACATTTTAGATACTCCCGAAATTAAAAAATTAATATATCTTTTCAAAGTGATTTTTGACGTGAGGATAAAAAATGAAGATATTGATTTGTTTACGCTTTTAAACTATGACTTTTTAAAGATCAACTCTCTTGATGTTTTGAAACTCTCTCGTTTTGCTTCAGAAAAAAAGATAAATTTGTTTGATGCAATCACCAAATTAAATGAAATTCCAGACAACGAAAAACCAAATTTCAAAGAAATTAATAAGATTGTTAAATTTTATGATCAGTTGATTCATTGGTCAAAATTCTCAGAAAACTCCACCTTTATTTCTTTTTTTGAAACTGTCATTCGCGAAAGTGATTTTTTGGCAGATTTACTTGATAATCAAGAAAACCCAGAAGTGCTAAATAATTTAAACGCTTTTTTTGCGGAAGTTAAGAAATTAAACAACGCGGATCATGATTTAAATTTGGAAACATTTTTTAAAAATTTAAAAATTCTATCAGAACACAAAATTGGCATTAATCTAGAAAGCAGTTTAATTGATAGGAGCTGTGTTAAGTTAATGACTGGGCATCGTGCCAAAGGGCGTGAATTCGAACATGTATTTTTAATTAAATTCGTAGACAAAAAATGGGGGAATAATAAAGAAAGAGAACTGATTAAATTGCCAGAAAACATTTTAGAAACAGTAAGAATCTTGAGAAAAGAGAAGAATGAAGATGAGCGCCGCTTGTTTTATGTGGTTTTAACCCGTGCTAAAAAGAAAATATATTTAACACATTCAAAGGAGTATCAAGGGCTTGAATCAAATAAGTTATGTAACCTTTCATTATTTTCATCAGAACTTCCCTTTTCTATGACTGCATGTATCCATACAGCCTTGTCAGAAAAAAAATATGTGGGAAATTATTTCTCTGACTGCGGAAATCAAAAATCAAAAATCAAAAATCAAAAAGACGAGGAAAAAGATTTTTTGCTAAACATAATCAAGAATTTCAAGCTTAACGTGACTGCGCTAAACACTTATTTGCAGTGTCCGTATAAATTTAAGCTAAATACGCTACTTAAGACGCCGCGGGCAAAAGACAAATCATTATCCTTGGGGACTGCTGTACACCGGGCGCTGGAACTTTTTTTCAAGCACTATAAAGAAAAGCGCCAAGTGCCGGAGTTAAAATTTTTGCATGATGAATTTGAAAAATCGCTTTCTCAGGAGATTTTAACAAAGACAGATTTTTTAGATGTTCATAAAAAAGGCAAAAAGATTTTGTCAGCTTATTTTGCATTTCACGAAAAGCAATTTAAGAGGCCGCTTTTCACGGAAAAATTCTTTGGCTATGGGTTCTCAAAAATATTTTTGGATGACATTCCACTGGTTGGAAAAGTAGATAAGATTGAATTTGTTGATGAAGAAAAAAAACAAGTAAAAGTGGTTGATTATAAAACAGGCAAGCATAGGAGTAGAAATGACATTGAGGGATTAACTGGATCATCAGATGGCGGGTATAAACGCCAGCTTGTGTTTTACAAACTTTTGGCTGATCTTGACCGCAATTTTAATTTGCGAGTTATCGAAACAGAACTTGATTTTGTAGAGCCGGATGAGAAGAATGAACCAAAAAAGGAAGTTTTTGTCATCTCAGACGAGGAGGTGCAAGATTTGAAAAAAATCATTCGCGAAACCATGAAAAATATCCGCGAGCTAAAATTTGAAAGGACAACTGATAACAAAATCTGTGCCCGCTGTGAATACCGCGACCACTGCTGGCCAGCCGGAATTCCGATAAAATACAACATTGGAGAAGCAAAACAACTTGATTTGTGGGAAGAATAAAATTATAATATCTCCATGTCTCTTCTTGAAGTTACTAATTTATCCAAAAAATTTAAGAATTTTTGGGCAGTAAACAATATTTCCTTTTCAATTGGGAAAGGAGAAATTGTTGGGTTTTTAGGGCCAAATGGCGCGGGAAAAACCACCACAATTCACATGTTGCTTGGAGTTCTGACGCCAACCGCGGGGCTTATTAAATATTTTGGACAAGAATTCAATAACAAAAATCGTGAAGTTTTGTCGCAAGTGAATTACGCTTCGGCATATTCTGATTTGCCATGGCGGATGACAGTTTGGGAAAACCTGTCTTTTTATGCGGAACTATATGGTGTGAAAGATAAAAAAGATCGCATCGCCAAACTTTTGAAAGATTTTGACGCTTTGGAATTTATGAATAAAACCATGTCTAGCCTCTCGGCTGGTCAAAAAACGCGCATTTTTTTAGTTAAATCGTTTATTAATTTTCCGGAAATTGTGCTTTTGGACGAGCCGACTGCCAGCCTTGATGTGGAAATTGCGCGCGGAGTGCGGGATTTTTTAAAAAAACAACAGAGAGAATATGGGGTGTCTATTCTTTTAACCTCCCATAATATGAAAGACGTAGAGGAATTAGCAGACCGCGTGATTGTGATTAACCACGGTAAAATTGTGGATGAAGATACGCCTTTGAATTTAATGAAAAAAATGAATAAAACAAAGCTAAAATTCTTTGTGTTTGAAAACCTGGATGCAGCCAAAGCCACGATTTTTTATTTTGAAAAAGAGCTACAAAAGAATGTTGCGGCTCTTTGGCATAAAGAACAAGCCGAGGTAGATATTGAAGATGAACTGATTCCGCGCTTTTTGGCCAAACTTTTTGAAAATAAAGTTTATATCCGCGATTTAGAAGTAGTGCGGCCGGGACTTGAAGAATACTTTTTAACTGAAATTAAAAAAAGCCGGTAGTTAGTAGTCTGTAGTCGGTAGAAGAAGGAAAAATTTTCTACAGACTACTGACTACAGACTACAAACTTTCTTTCTGAATTTCCGTCGTATCTACGGAGTGATTCTCCGTCACTTATATAATTTTCGCCACAGTGCCGATCGCCTCACTGATGCGTTTTATTGGCCAGCTATTGATATTATTTTGTGGGGAATAACCACTCGCTATTTTATGGCACAAAACGTTAAGAGCATGCCGAACGCGCTTTTAATTCTTTTGTCCGCTCTTGTTTTTTGGCAAGCAATTTGGCGTGGAGCAAATGAATTAACAACCTGTCTGCTTGAGGAAATGTGGAATCGTAACTTAATGCCTCTTTTTGCCACGCCTCTAACAGTTTCCGAATGGCTTACAGGTCTAATTATTTTGAGTTTTATTAAAATGATCGGCACGGTTTCTTTTTGTATTCTTCTTTCATGGATTTTGTATAGCGTCAATGTCCTTTCGATCGATTTATTACTTATTCCTTTTATTTTTTCATTACTTATTATGGGAATATGGGTAGGAATTTTTATATCGGCGATTATCATCCGTTTTGGCCAAAGAATTCAAACCTTGGCGTGGAGCGGTGCCGTGGTTCTGATGCCGTTTTGCGCAGTTTTTTATCCTGTCTCGGTTTTGCCGGTTTGGGCGCAAATCGTTGCAAAGGCAGTTCCAGGTTCTTATGTTTTTGAAGGAATGCGCGGATATTTAACAACTGGACAAATTCCCATCCCTAATCTTTTAATTAGTTATGGCTTGAATTTTATATATCTCATTTCTAGCTTATGGTTTTTTAACCTGTGTTTTCAAAAGCGCCGTGAAATCGGACTTGGAAGCTTGGAATGAAATAAAGACAGTTTTAGATTGTATTTATGCTATAATTTCATCTATGAATAAAATAATTTTGCGACTTAAAAATGTAATTATTCACCCAACAAAAAAACAGCTTGTCGTTCTTGTCATAATTGGAATAACTTTAGTCATGTTGGAGATCGCTTTGCTGATTAAGTTTAATACGTCGTCAAGTAATGGAGAAAAAAAGATTGTAAATACACAAAAAATAAAAAAAACAACTCCATCTCCAGTTGCAAAATTAACACCAACAGAAAGAATCTCAGTGACACCTGTTCCAACAATTAAGCAGTATGTTCCTCCAACTTTAACTCCAACCTTGACGGTCTCGCCAACCACCGTTCCGACAAATACCCCTCAGCCGACTTCCGCGCCAACAAGAGTGCCAAATCCGCCGCTCATGAATGTCAGCTACCCTCAAGAACTGCAATATATCGAAATGAATTCAGGTCAAACGCTTTGCGTCGTTGATGTTCCGGTTGGAGGAGACAGTACTGGTATAAAAAGAAAACATAATGAAAATGATAGTGGGTGGTCTTTATATGCTGACATGTTTACTTATTGTTTTAGTCCTAAAGAGGGATTAAATAGGATTCAATTTCAATATAAAAATTCTTATGAAGAAGAATCTCCAGTTTTGACAAGACAATTCACTTTTCATAGAACAAGCGCCGACTAATTAAAAAAGAATGATTGCATAGAGATTGAAAAATTGTTATTCTTAAAAAGATGAAAAAAATATTTTTCGTTATTCTTTTCCTCACCTTCGTTTCAATATCTGGTCTTGTTTTAAAAATAAGGGCGGCTGACTCAAACCTTATCCCTAGTATTTTTATAAAAACAGAAAAAGGAGATAAATACACAGGTGGCGTAATTACAATGTCTTCTTCGGAAAAACCAGTTGTGCAAGTTGGCAGTTATGATAAAAGCGGAGAGGCAAAAGTCGCAGTTTATGAAGCAAGTGAAAATATCCTTCTTGACTATTTAGTTCACGATGAAATGACAAATCAAGCCAATAAACACCCAGACGCTTCAAAATTAAAATTCTTAGCTAATGATAAATTACAGATAAAATCAGGATATGATAATGCGGCTGATTTTATTTTGCCGGTCGAAACAGGCGGAATTTATCTTTTAAGGATAGAGTATGGTGATCGTACAGACGACTACATGATAGTCATTTCACAAACAGGAGTCGTGCTTAAAGAAGGGAGAAGTGAATTTCTTTTTTGGGCGCAAGATTTGAAAAGCGGCAAGAAAAAAACAGGTGGACAAATTAAAATCTATTCGCTTCTTAATCGAAAACAGCAGATTGGTTCTTCTGATTTTGATGCAGACGGTATCGCAAAAACAGCTTATTCATCAGAAGCAGACATTGGTTTAGCATATTTTAATAATGAAATTATTTTTATTCCGATTAACTTAAGATATTTAAATTCTGATTATGCTAATACGCCTGAATTTAGCGCTCAGGAGCTTCAAAAAACAAAATATTTTATTTTCACCGACAGGCCATTATATCGCCCAGACGATAATGTTTTTTTTAAAGCGATTTTACGCGACAATGATGATTACGCGTATTTTATTTCTCAAGGAACAGTGCTTGTCAAATGTTACCGCGATTGGGATGAAAAAAACACCATTTTCGAGAAAGAAATGACGCTAAACGCGGACGGTTCAGTTTATGGAGAAATTAATCTACCCGAAGATACGAAAACTGGATTTTATCAAATAAAAGTGCTCTTAAAAGATTTATCAAATCAATGGGTTTGGGATAATGTGGCTTCATTTCAGGTCGAATTTTTCAGAAAACCGGAATATTTTTTAACAATAAAAGCTAATGATGAAAAATTGATTGCCCAAGATAAAACGAAATTTACCATCAAAGCTCAATATTTTTCAGGACAGCCGGTTATCGGACAAACAATTAATTATAGTCTTTATGCTAATGATTATTACTCTTTTGAATATGAAAGTCAGCGGCGAGCATTGCTATCTGATGATTACCGTTATGGATATTGGGCGTATGAAAAGATTAAAAGCGGCGAAACATTGCTTGATGAAAAAGGTGAAGCAGTGGTAGAGATTAATACTAAAGAAATAAAAAAGTTTACTAAAAATCAAGTTTTATCAATTGAAGCAGAACTGGATATAGGAAGCGGTAATCCGGCGTTTGCCAGAAAAAATATTTTGGTGTTTGCCGGAGAATTTGATTTCTTCAGAAAAGACTATCGTTCAAGTTTCAATGTTAAAGAAAAGCTCGGAATACCTGTTGTAATTGTTTCTTCGGGCGGAGAAAAAATTAAGTCTCAACCGTTTACTGTCAGTGTAAAACGTGAAGAGTGGGTTAAAACTCAAAAAAAAGATCAAAAATATCCGAGTTGGGAAAAGAAAGAAGAATTTTTGCCGAGTCTAAATGCAGTAACGGATAATAAAGGTGAGGCGACGATCATTTTTACACCAATTAAAAACGGTTATTACTATTTTACTGCTCGAGCAAAAGATAAACGCGGAAATACAATTGAGAAAACATTTAGTATTTGGGTAAACGACACCGACAACTATTATTTTGGTAGCGATTGGGTGAATCAAGTCAGAATTGAAGCAGATAAAAAAAATTATCAAGTCGGAGATAAACAGGTTCTGACAATTTTATCAGAGAAAGAAAATCAAAATGTCCTCGTTACAATTGAACGAGAATGGGTTCATCAATATAAAGTTATTAGTTTAACAGGAAAAAGTGGAACGTGGGAGATTAAATCAGACGAATCGTTTTTGCCAAATATTTTTGCTTCAGCCTCTTCATTTTCAACCGATAGGTTTAATCGGGCGACAACTAATTTATCTTTTTCAACTGATAATAAGAAGCTGTCAGTTAATCTTAAAACAGACAAAGTTAAATATTCAGCGGGAGACAGCGTGAGAATCGATATTGAAACGAAAGATAACAGCGGTAATCCAGTCGCAGCAGATTTGGCGGTTTGGGCTGTAGATAAAGCAATTTTTGAACTTATTGACCAGCAGCCAGCGTCAGTTTTTGACGCTTTCTGGAGCGCACGATATGACAATACAAGAATGCGCAATTCATTCGAGAATGTTAATATTTTCGATAGTGGCGGGCGCGGAGGTTGTTTTTCCGGAGGAACAAAAATATTAATGGAGAATAAAAAACTAAGCGAAATACAAAGTATCAAAACAGGAGACGTTATTTTAACTCGTGAAAATGAAAATTCAACGAAATTAGTTAAAGGAAAAGTGCTTAACATTGTTAAGCATGAAGTTCCTGGGCTTTTTATTATTAATAAAACAATTGAGACGACGCCGGAACACCGATTTTTCGTTAACGGTCGATGGTTAGATGCGGGAAAAATAAAAATCGGCGACATGCTGGAAAATTATCAAGGGCAAAAAATTACAGTTTCTTCACTTGAATGGATGCTTGGGAAAGCGGCGGTTTATAATCTTGAAATTGAAAAGTACCACACTTTTATTGCCGATGGCATATATGTCCATAATCAAAAAGGAGGCGGAGGAAGAAGTGTTTTTAAAGATACGGCGTATTGGAATCCTTCAGTAAAAACCGACACATCAGGCCGCGCACAATTAGTTTTTAAACTTCCTGATAATTTGACAACTTGGGTTATTTCAGGAATTGGAGCGACAACTGATACTGTGGCTGGAGATGTTAAAACAGAAATTGTAGTTACGAAGAATGTTATCGTTCGGCCGCTTGTTCCAAATATTATCCGCGTTGGCGACAAGATTAAAGTTGGTGTTTTGGTTGAAAATTTTTCCGACAATGATGAAGTATTTAACGTGGCGCTTGAATATGATGGTGGAAAAATAATTAATAACCCGGTGCAAAAAAAACTGATTTTAAAAGATATGGGACAAACGTTTTATTGGTCAATTGAGCCTAAAAAAACTGATGAAAAAACGCAATTTATTTTTAAAGCCGAATCGGAGAAAAACAAAAAGATCGCCGACAAAATTCGCGTGAATATCAAAACATTAAATTTCGGCTACTATGAAAAGACAGTCCAAACAGGAATTGGAGAAAATAGTATTCCGGTTAAACTAAATCCTAAAGCAGATGAGAAAAATTTAAAAGCAAAACTCCATTTATCCTCGAGCCTGATCGGAAATCTTCCCGAGGCAATGGAGTATTTAGTGAGGTATCCTTATGGATGTGTTGAGCAAACAACTAGCCGTTTTGTTCCGGCGATCATTGCAAAAATCAATCCCAATCTATACGGAAAAGTATATGAGCAAAAAGATGTGGACGCCATGATTGAAAAAGGAATCAGCAAGCTAACCGCGGCGCAAGGAGGAGATGGCGGTTGGGCTTGGTGGGGTAGCCAAGAATCTGATATTTATGTTAGTGCTTATGTAATTGAGTACTTAGATGTGGCAAGGCAGAATGGTTTTAAAATTGATGAAAACGTTTTTAATAAGGCGAAAACATTTTTTGAAAAAGAAGGCGGGACAGAAGAAGAAAAAGCATTGAAAATATATGGATTATCTTTTTTAGATTCAAAATTAGGAAAGGTAAAAATTGAAAATTTTAATAATTTTTCTTCTGACGTTTTAGCAATTTCTGTTTTAACAAATATCAAAAATGGTTATGTTGATTTAAAAACAAACGGAACGGATAAATTGGTCTCAATTTCAATAAAGAGTGGTGATGAAATTTTTTGGAATTCTGGTCAAAAATCTCATTTTGGATCAAATGATGCCTCAACTGCAATTGCTTTGCGCGCCATTATAAAAGCCAAAGTTGACCGCGACATAATTATAAAAGCGGCTAAATATTTAACGAGAAACAGAAAGTCGATATATTGGTCAAACACTTTTGCCACTGCTCAGGTAGTGGTTGCTCTGACCGAATTTGAGAAAATTCAAGACGAACTAAAGCCGAGCTATAGTTATCAAGTGCTTATCGATAACGAGAAAGTTTTTGAAGGCCAGTTTAATAAAACAAACGATAGTATTGATTATGACATTCCAGATAAAAAAATTAAAAATAATTCAGTTGTAGAAATAAAAAAACAAGGCCAGGGAGAACTTTATACAACCTTCGAATTGAGCGAATTATTCAGTGATAAAAAAGCGCAAGCGAAAAACGAAGGGTTAAAAATAATAAGAGAATATGTTTTTCCTAAAAACGAATACACGCCAGCAGTAGGAGATGTTGTCACAATTAAGCTGACCCTTAAAGGAAGAGCGAGCGAAGATTTATACGGAGTGATTGTTGATTATCTACCATCAGGTTTAATTCCGATCAATGAACGATTTAAAAACCAGCAATACCAAAATACAAATAATAATTATTACGAAAATTGGGGGCACATGGTAAACCGTGAATACACAGAAAATGGCGCCATTATGGGTTTATATAAAATTGAGCAATATGAGCGGACATATACTTATCAGGCAAGAGTAGTTTCGCCTGGGGAGTTTTACGTTCCTCCGGCAACAGTAGAGCTCATGTATTCGCCAACTATTAAAGGAAGATCAGGTGTTAATTTTGTTAAATTAACTGAAAAGCCAGAAATTATCCCTGAGCAAATGTTAAAGAAAAACGTCCAAAAATATAAAAAGACAATTAATGACATCGCTTCGATTGTGGTTTTATCACTAATAATATTTGTAATAATATTTTTGATCATAAAATTGGAAAGGATTATTAAAAAGCGTTTAAATCATCTTTAATAAGTTAAAAAATTTAAAAACTGGGGAATAATACTTAATGTATGGCCGGACAAAAGTCACTTTTTCTCCCCCAAATCCTGTTTTAAAACGGGTAAAACCTTTCCAGCGTCGGGTTTGGTCAGGGAACCGTTCATCATATATTCCTTCAAAATCAAAAATTTTGCACCCTTTTTCTTTTGCGAGACGAATGCCTTCGGCGATAATTACAGTCGGAGCAAATAATGAACGTCCTTCAGGAGTTGAACCGTTGTGCCAATAATGGCAGATGTCGGGAGTAAATAAAAATAATGCCGCAGCAATCATTTCAGAAGTTAGATGTTGGGAATTAGATGTTGGATCAAGAAGTTGGACGTTAGAAATTAGATTTTTATTTTCTAACTTCCAATTTCTAACGTCTTTATCTAATTTCAAACTTCCAACATCTAATTTCTGATAGTTTTGTTTTGGGTACATAACATATAGCAAAACTAAATTCTCCCCATGTGCCTTACATGTATGCAACAATTCTTCAAACGAGTGGGTCTCGCTTTTAATTTGCTTTGCACGTTGATTAAATAGTTCTGTAAATTGTTTAAGTAGGGTAACGTTTTTTGCTAATTCTTTACCGTCTATTATCTGTACTTTTAATTTATTTTTATTTTTTGCTAAGCGTAGGTTATAGCGAAATTTATTTTTAAAATTTGCCAGTATTACATCGGGCGATTTTTTTAAATCAATTATGATCGTTGCCGTTGCTGTTAGCGGCCAGGAATCATGTGTGTATCCATACGGATAAAATATTTTATCAAGCTCCTCTTGTTTAGATAAATCGGCAAATGGTTCAATTTTCACAAAAAGTGCCCGAGTTTCCCGTGCAATTTTCTCAATTTCTGCAAGGCGAATATTTTTAACATTTATTTTTTCAATTTTAATAATGCTTCCGAGGTATGGGATTCTACGTACAAAATAAAAAGTATTTGGTTGCGGATTTATAGTTTGCCAGTGGAAAAACTCAAAAAATTTGGCAAAACCGGATGTCTGACGGACATTTAGTAAATCAAAAATCAAATATCAAAAATCAAAATGACATATAAAAAATCAAAAATGACAAAAGGAGAAAAATAATTTTTTAATTTTGATTTGTGTTTTTGATCTTTGATATTTGCATTTTGATTTATCAAAGCCCAATTAAATTTTTGAGACGCAATAATCGAAAGCGCAAATCATTTAATCTATTAAACATGGAGTAGATTTTTGGGTGGAAGACAATGTCGTAGGAATCGCAATAATTCACGAGTTTTCCTCCAAATCCCAGTTTGAAGCGATGAAAACCATACCAGGGGTCGCGTTGATCAGGATTATCACCTAAACACCCCCAAAAATCATATTGTTTGCATCCTAATTTTTTGCCAAGTTGAATAGCGGCCCAATGGATGGCATGGTTGGCCATTTTTTCCCTGAATTCAAGAGTTGATCCGCCATAGGGATAATACAGCGTGTCTTTAAACCTAAATAAAATTATTGATGACAGGGGCAGAGCGTTTTTTTTAAAAAACAAACTGGCAATTGATTTATCAGTAGGCGTGACATATCCGGGAGGCTTATCAATTTCTGCAATTAATTGATAGAACATTCCTTTTTCTTTCAAAATTTCGCGCATTGTTAAAAAATAACTGTCTGCGTGAGCGGAAAAGCCAGCGCGGCGCGCAGTTTGCCGCTGTAAATTTAAAAAAATCGATAAATCATCGGCGTTTCCGCCAAGCCGCACTCTAACTCCATTCTTTTGGGATACTTTGATGTTGTATCGAGTTTTCTCATGCATTGATCTTAATATTTCCTCTTCCGGCTTTGTCAAATCGAGGATTAATGTGTGAGGGGGCAAAATTGGTTTTGCTTGAAGAAAAGTAATGTTAAATTTTTTGGCGTTTTCTTCAATTGTTTTAATTTTTTCCGTTTCTGAACTCACAATATCGGGCTCAATTTTGATAAACAGGCAATTATTCTCGACGCCGATTTTGGTAATTGTCTCAAAAATTTCAGGAGATATATCGGCAAGGCGTGGTAAATATCCAATTTTATATCCTCCGGGAATGGAATGGAGGGTTAATTGAAAACCATAAAGCAATTTTTCCTCTTCGAATTTGCCAAGCCGCACCAATTTTAATCCGGTTTGCGCTTTAAATTCTCCCCACTCATATGATTGAGTGACGTGTGAGACTTGTTCATTATATTTTTCTCGGTCATCAGGAAGAATCTCACGAATAAGCATGGATTTATTATATAATAAAAGAAACGACATATGGAACAAAAAACGCTGCAGCAATTACGCCAAGTTAGAATAGATAAATTAAACAAGCTCCGCGCATTAGGAGTTAATCCTTATCCTTCAAAAACCCCAGCGTTTATTGCCATAGCGGAGGCAAAGAAGAAAAAAAACAACGATCAAGTTGCAATCGTTGGTCGTATTATGGCGCGGCGCGGACACGGAAAAATACTGTTTATGGATTTATTTGACGGAACTGAAAAAATGCAGTGTTTTTTTGAAGAAAATTCTTTAAAAGAGCAAATGAAGCTTCTTGACATGCTTGATATCGGCGATTTCTTGCACATAGACGGTGTTCTGTTTACGACCCAAGCCGGCGAATTAACTGTAAAAGTGGATAATTTTACTCTGCTTTCCAAATCCATCCGGCCTCTTCCTGACAAATGGCATGGATTAACAGATGAAGAAGAAAGATATCGTAAGCGTTATCTTGACTTTATTTTTAACAAAGAAGCTAAGGAAAAAATTATCACTCGCGCGAAAATTTTAGGATATATCCGTGAATTTATGACAAAAAATGGGTTTCTGGAAGTGGAAACACCAGTCCTTGAAGCTGCGGCGTCAGGCGCGTTGGCAAAACCCTTTGCCACCCATATCAATGCATATGATATGGATATTTATCTCCGCATTTGCATGGGCGAGCTTTGGCAAAAAAAATTAATGGTTGCTGGATTCACCAAAACTTTTGAAATCGGCCGCGCATTCCGCAATGAAGGTGTGGACCGTGAACATAATCCTGATTTTTCTTTGATGGAATACTACTTTGCATACGCAGATTATGAGAAAAACATGGATTTTCAGGAAAAATTAATCGCAGAAGTAGTTTTTAAAAGCGTCGGCAGTTATGAAGTAAAACATGGGGACGGTGTGATTAATTTCGCGCCGCCTTATCCGCGCGTTTCTTATCGCGATTTATTCAAAGACAAGTTAAAAATTAATATTGATGCCATGACGAAAGATGAGGTTTTTGAATACGCAAGAAACAACAAAGTTGAAGTGAAAAAAGAATGGGGCAAGGGGAAGCTTCTTGATGAAATTTACAAAGATAAAATCCGGCCGTTTTTGCAGCAACCGATGTTTTTAATTGATCACCCGGTGGAGCTTAAACCGCTGGCGAAAAAAACGAAAGACGCCAAATATGTCGAAAGCTTTCAACTCTTAGCCGGCGGTTTTGAACTTTCCAACAACTATTCAGAGTTAAATGATCCTTTTGATCAGGAAGAGCGCTTTGATGAACAGGGAGAAGTTCAAAAACGGAGCGACGAAGAAACGATGATGGCAGATGAATCTTTTGTTGAATCTCTTGAACATGGCATGCCGCCGGTTTCCGGTGCCGGAATCGGCATAGACCGCCTGGTTGCCATCCTCACCGATTCTCACACTCTTCGTGAAACGATTGCTTTCCCCTTGATGAAGCCTGAATGATTCTTCTTGACTTCGGGTTTAGTTTGGGGTTATTATTGAATCATGAATAAAAATAATTATTTAAAAGGCGAAATTGCCATTTATAAATCACAAAAAGGACCAAATCTTGAAGTTAAACTCGAAAAAGAGACTGTGTGGCTTAGCCTTGACCAAATAGCTTTGTTATTTGGCAGGGATAAATCTGTTGCTTCACGACATATTAAAAATGTATTTGTGGAAAGAGAACTGTCGCGAAAGTCAGTTGTTGCAAATTTTGCAACAACTGCTGCGGATGGTAAAATTTATCACGTTGATTATTATAATCTTGATGTTATTATTTCAGTTGGATATAGAATTAAATCTAAAAGAGGCGTTCAATTTCGCATCTGGGCAACGAATGTGTTGCGAAAATATTTAGTACAAGGTTATGCTGTAAATGAAAAAAGGTTGTTGTCGCAACAGAAAAATTTTCAAGAACTTCAGCAAACAATAAATTTTATTAAGCAAAAATCAAAAGCCGAACTTCTTTCGGGGCGAGGATTTGAAATCCTATCACTTCTTGAGGAATATGCAAAATCTCTGCGATTACTTGAAGAATATGACACGAATAAATTAAAAATGGTCAAGCGAAAAAAATCAAAATATATTTTGTCATATGAAGAAGTGAGAAAAATAATTAAAGATATAAAAAGTAAACTCCAAAAAGAAAAACAAGCAAGTGATTTATTTGGTGAGGAATATGGCCAAAAATTCCAAAGCGTTTTAGGCGCGATTTATCAAACTTATGGTGGAGATGATCTCTATCCAACAATTGAAGAAAAAGCCGCGCATTTACTATACCTCGTTATTAAAGATCATCCTTTTACCGACGGCAATAAGCGTATTGCCTCATTTTTATTCGTTTATTTCTTGGAGAAACAAGGTTTTGCCAGAAAAGAAAGCGGCGAGCGGAAAATTGACGAAAACGCCCTTTTTGCCCTAGCGATTTTAATTGCCATTTCTGATCCTAAAGAAAAAGAAACGATGGTTAAAATAATTACTAATTTATTGGTATAATTGAGGTAAAAGTTTGGCCGAAGTGGCGGAATTGGTAGACGCGCAGGTCTCAAAAACCTGTCTTGCTCAAACAAGGTGAGGGTTCGAGTCCCTCCTTCGGCACTTAAAAAGCTGCTATCGTCTAGTGGCCTAGGACACTGCGTTCTCAACGCAGTAACACCGGTTCGACTCCGGTTAGCAGTACTTAATTTTTATTGGCATTATTCGGCAAGATTTGGTATATTGAAGAATAACATGAGGATACCGCCCGAAATCAAAATCACGAAAAAAATTCAGTTTTTTTTGAGCGAAGCCGAGAGGAAGTGCAGAATTTTATCACAAAATAAAATTCCTGAAGCAAAATGGCAAAGATTAATTTCGGAAAATCTTCTCAGAAGCTCCCTTTTTTCCGCTAAAGTTGAAGGAAACACGCTAAATCTTAAAGACATCACCCGCCTTTCAACAAAGAAGCGCGAACATCTCGAAATCCGTAATTTGATGCGGGCGATCAAATACATTTCCAAAAATATCCGCACAGGCCAAAAGATCACTCCGAAATTTATTTGCCGTTTACACAAGATTGCTCTTGATAAAATTGAAAGAGATGCTGGTTTTTTAAGAAAAAAACAAAATGCAATTTTTAACAAAGAGGGGTTTGTGGTTTATATGCCGCCGCCGCCAGAAGAGGCAAAAAAAAATCTGCAAAAGTTAATTAAATATATAAATTCAAAAAAACACACAGAGTATCCGCTTGCTAAAGCGATTATTGCTCATTTTGTTTTTGAAAAAATCCATCCGTTTATTGACGGAAACGGCCGTGTGGGAAGGCTGTTAATTTATGCAGTGTTAAAAATCATTGGCACAGAGGAATTAAGGGCAATTTCTTTTGAGGAAAAATTAAACGAAGAAAGGGAAAACTATTACTATTTTTTAGAAAGTGAAAAAAATGCTTCTTCTTTTGTGGAATTTATGCTTGACGTGATTAATCAATCGTTTAGCTTTGCCATAGCTAAAATTCAAAAAAATGCCGAAGGCGAAAACGTGCTTCTTCCAAGGCGCGGGGAAATTTTAGAAATCATCCGCGATCACAAATTTGTAAGCGCGGATTTTTTAAAACGCCGTTTTCAGGAGATACCTGCGAGAACTTTGCGAAGCGATCTTGAAGATTTAATGGGAAGAAATTTAATCATTAAGCTTGGAAAAACCAGAGGGGCGGTCTATAAAATAAAATAATCAATTTCATGAATAAATTATAGCCGATTGGAAATTTTTACGATTTCATCAACGCTGACTTTTATTCCTTCTTTCTCTGCCAAAATATAATAATTCATCAAGGAAGATTGATATGTTTTAAAAAGCTCAATCGTGCGCGAGGTTTCGCTTCTTGCCGATTTGTGAATTTTTAACGCGCTAATTATTAAATTTTTGAACTTTTTCCCATCTATAACGGTTGAGATTTTTTTATCCGCAGTTCCTTCGAAATTAAATCCTTGATAATCTTTTCGTAAAAATCCCTTTGATTGGGCAAATGATAAGAATTGTTCGGGAAAAGCGAGGTGGTAGAGTTTGATGGGTAAAGACCCGCAATATTTTTCATAAGCTAAAGTGGCGGCGAGAGATGTTGCGGAATAATCAGGATTTTGGGAAAAACCATGGCGGGAAAATGTCAACATGATTTGTGGTTTTTCTTCTTTTAATGCTTCAAAAATATCCATTTTAATATTGTCAACGCCTCTTTGTTTCAGCTGTCCTGCGGGGTATTTTAAAAAATAGATTTGGGATAGCCCCAAAATTCTGCCCGATTTTTGAACCTCATGTTTTTCTTCTTCTGTTGGCATGGCCGTGACCACGGCACAAATGCGGTAGCCGTTTTTTGCATATTTAATTATGGTTGAACCAAAAAATAATGGCAAATCAAGGGAGCGGGGAACAATCAGAAGAATTTTTTTATTTTTTTGTTTTTCCATGTGATTTTCTTTTCGTGAAAGAATGAATTGCAATTGGTAAAACCTGATCCATTTTTTCCACAAAGTGAAATTTTAAATCGCGAAGAACATATTTCGGCACGTCTTCTTCAAGATCTTTTTTGTTATTTTTTGGCAAGATAATTTCTTTTAAGCCTGAGCGGTGAGCCGCTACCAACTTTTCTTTTAAACCGCCGATTTCCATCACCGAACCGCGGAGAGTGATTTCTCCGGTCATGCCAACGTAGCGATTAATCGGTTTTTTTACAAAAGCTGAAGCTAAGGCGGTTGCGATCGCGATGCCGGCTGAAGGACCATCCTTTGGAACGGCGCCTTCCGGAACATGAATATGGATGTCGATTTTTTGATAAAAATTCGGTTCAAGACCTAATTCTTTATATCGGCTGCGGACATAAGAAAAAGCCGCCTGAGCTGATTCTTTCATCACGTCCCCCAATTGTCCGGTTAAAGTTAAATTTCCTTTTCCCGGCATGAGTGCAACTTCAATGAAAAGAATATCTCCTCCGGCTTCAGTATAGGCCAGTCCGGTTGAAACACCAACTTCATCTTTTTTCTCGGCAATTGTGTCAATAAAACGCCGAACACCTAAATAATTATGTAAATTATTTTCCGTAATGATATTTTTCTTAGCGTCGCCGCTCGTTATCATTCGCGCCACTTTACGGCATGCTTTGGCAATTTCGCGCTCCAAATTGCGCACTCCTGCCTCGCGAGTGTATTTTCTTATAACTGCCTTTAACGCACTGTTTTTAAATTCAATATTCTCCGGCGTTAATCCGCTTGCCTCGATTTGTTTTAAAACAAGATATTGGCGGGCAATTTCAAATTTTTCTTCGTCGATATAACCTGAAAAGCGAATAATTTCCAGCCTGTCAAGAAGAGCCGGCGGAATGGTCTCAAACATATTGCCTGTTGCAATAAAAAGAACGTTTGATAAGTCAAACGGCACTTCAAGGTAATGATCTGAGAATTGGTAGTTTTGTTCTGGATCAAGGGCTTCAAGAAGCGCAGATGATGGATCGCCGCGGAAATCGTTTCCGATTTTATCAATTTCGTCCAGCATGAAAACCGGATTTTTTGTTCCGGCAGTTTTCATTCCTTGAATAATGCGGCCGGGAAGTGCCCCGACATATGTTTTTCGATGCCCTCGAATTTCCGCTTCGTCGCGGATACCGCCAAGAGACATTTTAACGAATTTTCGGCCCAACGCGCGGGCGATTGATTTGCCAAGCGAAGTTTTACCGACTCCGGGAGGCCCGATAAAACACAAAATAGTTGATGATTTTGTTTTAGTTTTATTATTATTTCTCTCTTTTTCTTCTTTTAACTTCATAATCGATAAATATTCAAGAATTCGATCTTTTGCTTTTTTTAGTCCAAAGTGATCTTGCTCCAAAATTTCTTCCGCTTTTTGAATTTCTTTGTGATTTGGCGTTTCAACATTCCAGGGAAGCTCAATTAACCAGTCGATATAATTGCGCACATATCCGGCTTCCGGATTAAACTGCGACATTTGCTGCAGTTTTTTTAACTCTTTTAAAGCTTTTTCTTCAATATCTTTAGGCATCGCGACTTTTTTGATCTTTTCTTTAAGCTCTTTAATTTCTTTAGTTTCGGTTTCTTCGCCAAGTTCAGCTTCAATAGATTTTAACTTTTCCCTTAAAACATTTTCCTTATAATTTTTATCAAATTTTTCCTGCACCTTAACCGAAATATTTTTTTCTATTTCCATTATTTTCACTTCTTCGGTTAAATAAGCAATAACTTTTCTCAGGCGTTCTTTAACGTTCAAAGTTTCTAAAAGTTCTTGCTTATATTTTGTTTTAAGATTTAAGGTTGAGGCAACTTGATCGGCAATTCTCTCTGGTGCGTTTGAAGCCATCAGGTTCATGAAGTTTAAAAAATCGACCTGTTTGCCGGAAACAAGTTTTTTAAATTCACCAATTACGCTGTTTGTTAAAGCCATTGTTTCGCTATCGTTTTCAATTGTTTCATTTAGTTCCACAACTCGAGCAGACAGGAAAGGTTCAAGCGCGATATATTCCAAAATTTTAACCCTCTTTATGCCTTTTACTAAAGCATTGATTTCTTGATCAAAAGGGAGAAGTCGGTCGATTTCGCAAAGAACGGCAATACTCTCAAGAGTATCAGGTTTTGGATCGGCGACAACACTGCTTTTTTGAAGAACGATAATCACCTGGCGGCGTGTTGCGTCATAGGCGTTTTCAAGGGCGCGTTTTGATTTTTCGCGGCCAAAACCAAGGATTGTTTCTGTGGAGGGAAAAACGACTCCGTTTAAAAGAGGAATAACTGGAAGAATATGCTCATTTCTCACGCTTTTTGGACTTGCCGGAAGTGGGATGATGATATCTGGCATAAGCTTCAATTTTACCACAGCTTACACCGATTGTCACTCCAAATATGAGACCGCTAATAATATCAATTGGATAATGAACATTAGCGAAAACCCGTGCCGTTCCTATTATTATAGAAATGATAAGAAGAGCTATGCCTAGGCGTTTATATTTGAAAAAAATCACAGTTGCCAGAACGGTGGCCATCGCCGTATGCCCGGAAAAAAATGTAGAATCAGTTGGTAAAAAAACAACAAATGTCGGTTGGTTATTTACGACATATGGCCGGGGAATAAAAAAAGCCATTTTTATAGTCATTTCAATGATTTTCTCAAACATGATGCATAGAATTAATTGAAAAATAAGAAGATAATCTTTTTTGATAAAGAAAAAATATAACCCGAGAGGGATGAAAATAAATATTAAATAGTCAGCAAGAAATAAAATTAAAAAAGACAAAAACATTTTAAACGTTACAAAGCAAAATTTGCCAAGGGAATGAGTACTTAGTTTTTTTAATTGTAAAATATTTATTTACGATTGTCGAGAATTGGGTCGGGCTCCATTTATTAATGTGTTCTGGGTGATTGCCCCAACTTGATAGATATTTTCCCCTTAAGAAATTGGACAGCTGAAACCAGGGTTCGTTCGGCACAGACAAGATTACCCATTTTTTTGCCACGCGCTTAATTTCTCTCAATGCTTTCTCGTAATTTTTTAAATGTTCAAGAACTTCAAGGCAAAAAACAAGGTCAAATTGTTTATTTTCCAATGATAGACTGTAAACATTTTCTTTTTGAAACTTGATATTTTGAATTTGTTTGGAATTTGGAGCTTGGAATTTGGAATTTTCTGCAAGATACAGAGAATCTTCATTGTAATCGACGCCTACGTATTGCGTGAGCGGTGGTAAATAACGCAAAAGAAATCCTTCTCCGCACCCTACGTCAAGGACAGTCTTTATACCTTGAGGAATTAATTTATGTAAATTTTTATAGTAACGAGTGATTAGTAATTTTTGCAGGGGATTGCTGGAAGTATATTTTTTGTAATTAGAAGATGAAGTAGATGATTGCTTCATTGCTTCATTGCTAAGAACCAATTGTTTGTTTAGCAATGGAACAATTGAACAATGAAACAATGGTTTCTAGTTAGTTATTAACACGTTCTCGATACTCTCCCGACTCCGGGTCAACCGCAATCCTGTCCCCTTCTTTTATAAAAAGCGGCACGTTGACGGTGGCGCCGGTTTCCACGGTGACCGGTTTTAAAGCATTGCCGACCGTATCGCCGCGGGAACCTTCGGCGGCTTCGGTCACTTTTAAATAAACCTTTTTTGGCGGCCTAATGGCAACAGGTGTTTCTTCATTCATTAAAACCTGGACGATGTCCCCCTCTTTTAGAAATTGGGCCAAACTGCCGACCATTTCCGAGCTAAGTTCATACTGCTCATAGGTTTGCGGATGCATGAAGAAAAATTTTTGCCCTTCAGAATATAGGTAAGAAAGTTCTAAAGTGTTAAGGGGAACTTCTTCTACTTTTTCGCCGGATTTAAAGGTGAATTCAATCACTTTGCCGGTTTTGATGTTTTTGAGCCGGGCGCGCACAAAAGCCGAGCCTTTGCCCGGATTAACAAATTCAAGGCCGGTGATAATGCACATTTCGCTTCGAAAGAGAACGCAGGCGCCTTTATAAAAATCGGAGGTTGAAATTGTGGACAAAAATTTAGTCGGTAATTAGTAGTCGGTAGTCTGTAGAAATACAAATATTTTCTACTGACTACTAACTACAGACTACAAACTTTTCAATTATATTACTTCTTTAATGTTCTGACAACCAGCAAAGAGCATGATAAGGCGGTCAATGCCAAGTCCAACACCGGCATAGAGTTTATCACTCATGGTGTTAAGCGCTTCAAGGAATTCTTTGTCAACTGGTGGAACAACAATATTATTTTCTTCCCGCCATTTTTTTTCTTTCAAAAAAGATTCGCGCACCTTTTTTGAATCAGTAATTTCTGTATTCCCATTTGCAATTTCCATTTTATTAACATATAGTTCAAATCTTTCCGCGAAATCCGGATCATTATCTCTCGGTTTGGCAAGCGGAGAAATTCTTGCTGGAAAGTCAATAATAAAGCATGGGTTTTTGCCGATATGGGGTTCAATCTCGTTTAGGAAAATTTGATTAAATAACTGTTCCCAGGTTGCATTTCGTGTTTGATAACCTCGTTTTGCAACTTCATCAGCCATAGCTTTGTCATTAATAAGTTCCTTCAGGTTAAGATGGGAATATTTTTGAAATAATTCAATCATTGAGATAACTGGCCATTTTTTACGTTTTTCATTCTTGAGAAAATAAAAAAGTTCCTCTACCTCATCAATAATTTTTTGATAATCAGCATTTTCCCGATACCATTCCAGCATTAAAAATTCGGGAAAATGCAGTCGGCTTCTTGTTTCGACATCGCGGAATGATTTTCCGAGAGCAAAACAATTCCCAACGCCTTTGGCAATTGCTTTTTTCAAAGTTGCTTCTGGCGATGTTGAGAGAAAATAGTTGCCAACCTGAAAAGCGAAAATATTCGGTTCAAGAGGAAGTGAACGGTTGAAAACAGGACAAATAATTTCGTGGAACTGTTTCTTTTGGAAAAATAATCTAATTTTGCTCGTGATTTCTTCGCGAAGGAGAAAATTTTTTCTCGTCATGGTAAAAGTTCTTTTAATCCGCAAGCAAAATCTGGTTCAATGCAAGACTTAGAGCGGTTTAAACGCTTTTCAAAATTATCAAACAATTTTTGGACATCGTCTTTAATTGTTCCAAGGGAATGAATTCCCTCACAGCAGCCAAAAACTTGGCTATTTGACATTAAAGAAATTTGGTGGCAACCCAAATTTTTCGGCGGAAAAGTTTTTTTAGTTTTCATGAGAGCTATAATTTCTTTTTTTTCCAAAAAATCAAAACCTTTCACTTGTCCAACGATGTTTGAAACAGGGTGATTATCTAAATATTCTTTTGGTTTTCGTGGGTGATACGTGATGGGAAGATTATAGCCTAAAATTTCTTGTATCTTTTCTTCAAATTTATCAATTTTTGAATAATTTTGTTTTGTGATAATGGAAAAAATTTCAGTGTGAAAACCAAGTTCGTACGCTTTTTTCAAAAAATTCACACTTTTGGCAAAATTGCCTGGTCCTCGGTTTTCGTCATGATATTCTTTTAATCCATCAAGCGACACGATTAAGTTAATGGAATTCGGATTATCTAGTTTATCCAAAACATCAATTGTGCCATTGGTGATGATTTGCACGAAAATGCCGGACGTGGTTAACTTGTTCACGAGTCCCGTGAAATACGGGAGAGTAAAAACCTCGCCTCCGCAAAAAGTGACGGTTTCCAGTTTATGAGAAGCCTTATATCTTTTGATAAAATCAATAATTTCTTTTTCCATCAGGATGTGCTTGGTTTTTTTTGTGTAGCAAATCTTGCAATTTAAATTGCACTTTTCAAGAGGAGAGATGTAAAGATGATTAAGACGATTGCTTATTTCTTGTTTGGTTTTCATTTTTCATGTAGAGACGCGCGACCTGCGCGTCTCACCAACAATAAAACATACGATAGTTTTATACACCGATCTTGAGAAATAGTCCATTCCGCGAGACGCACATTAGTGCGTCTCTACCACAGAGGGGTATGCATCGAGGGTTTTTGAAATCTGTTCAAGAGAAATTCCTATCTGATAATTGTTTTCTGCCACTGATTCCTTCATTTCTTGGACAAAATTTTCATTAAGTGGCAAATGTTCTTCAATTAAATCAATTAATTTTCCAGCAGGATTGTCAAAAGTTTTTTTTGGGTTGGATGAAATTTTCTCAAAAGATTCATCAATCTTTGTCAAAAAACTGATAAAAGTGTCTGTTCCAAAAAGAAAACCTTTTGGAGTTTTATTCTCATCGGAAATAACATATGCTCCGTCAAGAACGGGAGCTTTGAATAAATTGAATTTTGCACAAGGAATAAGTTTGTTCATAATGAGGCTATTATAGCACATTTTTCTTTAGTTTTCTTCATAATAATATTCAAAAATCCTCACTGATAATATCAGCCAATACGGCAGGAAGCGCGGCCAGCCTTTTTTGAAAGAATAAAGCTGACTTTGATAGCAATAAAGTGCCTTAATTCTTTGAATTAAATTAAAACCAAGAAATAATTTGAGATTTGGGAATTTTCGTAAATTTAAAACATTTTTGTCATTTGCCATGTGGATTGGTAATTTAATAAATTTATAATGTTTTTCGGGGAGGCTAGGGGAGAAGAGTTTAATTTTTGGGAAGTTAGATTTTAAGAGTTTATTAACAATGTCAGAGACTACGATATGGTCAGGGTGGCCGTATAACCCAGATCTGTCATAGGTGAAGATTAAATCCGGTTTTTCCTCTTGGATGGCCTGTAGAATTGGTTTTTCAAGTAGAGATTTTTTGTCAACAAGAGCGTTGTCGCCAAAATCATACTGAATAATTTTTGAAATTCCCAGAATTTTTGCCACTTTGTTTAATTCCTCCATGCGGACGGCTTTCAGACTTTCATCATACTTTGCGCCTTCGTTGCCGCGTTCGCCTTTGGTTAAAACCAAAAGAACAACTTCCTTTTTTTCATCTGCCAGGCGCCGGATTAATCCGCCAACAGTTAGCGCTTCATCGTCCGGGTGGGGATAAATGACAAGCAGTTTTTTAAAAGAGGAAGTGTCCAGATTTTTCGGCGAAAAATCGGCAAAAAGCAAAACGCCAACAAGCCAAAGAAAAATAATAATTAGTAGTGTAATTAAGAATATAACTACTGCCATTTAATTTTTTGCGTCGCACAATATAAAAAGAGATTGTGGTCCTTATTTAAAATAATTTTGGAAATTTTAGTTTGGCTAAAGTTAAAATTGTAATTGTTTCTGAGCAACAGATTTCGCCAGATTTGATCTTGTGATCAATTTCTTTTATTGGAATTTTCACGATTTCAATATTTTCAGTTTCATCAAGCTGTTGTTTTTCGGTGATTTCCACATTCTCTGCCAAAAAGCCAGAAATGTGAATTGAATTTTTCGATGATTCAGTGATGATTTGGCCAACAGGGGTAAACTTTTTTGCGATAATTCCTGTTTCTTCAAGAAGCTCATCTCTCGCCGCTTGCTCAGGATTTCGGTTATCCAGTCTGCCAGCTGGCAGTTCCAGCAAAATCTCGCGCACTCCATGTTTGTATTGTTTGACAAAAATTATTTCGCGATCTCTTGTAATCGGAATAATCATCGCAACGTCTCCAGCTCGAGCTGCGTAATATTCCGTGATTTTGCCATTTGGCAATTTCACGCGATCCACATGTAGGGGAAACCAAGGCGATGGCGAGATGTCTTTTTCGGAAATAATTTCCCATTTTTGAATTTTTGCCATAATGATTAGTTATTTATTATACTCTATCAAATTAAGTGCAAAAGCCTATAGTATTTGACACGCGAGCTTGTTTTGTGTTATAATTTTATAACTGTTTAATAAAGATCTTCGGACACGCGGCCTCAGATCTCCTTTGGGAAAAACAGTTTTATATCATTTTATGTATTATCAATCTAATCGATTCCGACCGCAACAAAGGGTATTACGACCAAAGCCGAATTTCCGGCGAGTTCAAGCGCGGCAAAAATCTTTTGACCCGTCCTTTTTAATTAGAAATAGACAAGAAATATCACAAGGTCAAACACAAGCTGCGGAAAAATATATTCCCGCAAATTCTTTTGCTGATTTTCAAATCAGTGAGCAACTCAAGAAAAACATCTTAAAGAGGGGATATTCTGTCCCAACTCCAATTCAAGACCAAGCAATTTCGCATATTTTGAGCGGCCGTGATGTTGTTGGCATTGCCAACACCGGCACGGGGAAAACTGCGGCATTTTTAATTCCGCTCATTAATAAAGTGCAAAAAGACAGATCAGAGCGCGTTTTAATCATCGCTCCCACTCGTGAGTTGGCTGTGCAAATTCAAGACGAACTTAATGGATTTAATTTTGGGATAAATGTTTCATCTGTGCTTTGTATTGGCGGAGTGAATATTTATCCTCAAATTCAAAAATTAAGAAGCAATCCGCAATTTGTTATAGGCACGCCGGGCCGCCTTGGCGATTTGGAAAAAACCAGAAAAATTAATTTCGCTTTTTTTAAAACAATTGTTCTTGATGAAGTTGACCGCATGCTTGACATTGGTTTTATAGCCGAGATTAAACATGTTATTTCGTGCCTGCCAAAAAATCGCCATTCGCTGTTTTTTTCCGCCACTGTCCCTCCAAAAGTTGAGGAAATAATGAGAGTTTTTTTAACAAATCCCATCACTGTTTCCGTTAAATCAACAGACACGATAGGCAACATTAAACAGGAAGTGGTGAAAATCAACGGCCAGCAAAAGATTAACGTTTTACATGATTTGCTTATAAAAAAAGAATTTTCTAAAGTTTTGATTTTTGGTAGAACCAAATTTGGCATGGAACGCCTGAGCCGTGATTTGTTTAAACGGGGAATTCGGGCGGCCGCAATTCATGGAAATAAAAACCAAAATCAAAGGCAGCGAGCTTTAAATGATTTTAAAAATAATCAAGTGCAGGTGCTCTTGGCAACTGATATTGCTTCCCGCGGAATTGACATTGAGAGCGTGTCTCATGTGATTAATTATGATCTTCCAGGATCATATGAAGATTATATCCACCGTATCGGCCGCACCGGCCGCGCCGACAAGCAAGGCGTCGCTCTGACTTTTGTGGAATGATAAATACAAGAAGTTTGCTAATTTATAATATTTCGCTTTCTAAATCAAGATGTGAAGATTTATCTTTTAAAATATAAATATTGCGTTTGAATTCGTCCACGCCGACAAGTTCGGCTTCGCCTTTGAGAATTTTTTCAAACGGCTGGCACTTATGGCAGCCTTTTTCTCCATGTGGGCATTTAAAACGCTTTAATTCTTTTGCCAGTTTCATTTGCTTGGCAATTTTTAAAATTTTTTCTTCCGCTTCAATTAAATCGGGAAGAGGCCTTTCTTTCAATTCGTCGGAAAGATCCAAATACCAATAACTGACTTTTGCAACTGATCGTTTTTGCGTGTGATGAGTTAAAAGATGGTAAATAGGCAGTTGAAGAGATTTTGGGTTTTCCTCTTTTTTGCTGGTTTTAAAATCAATAATGTGCACGCTGTCGCAAGCTGCCAGATATTCCAGCCAATCAATTTTACCGCAAAGAATAATGTTTTCTTCCTCAGAGAGCCAAAAATATGGCAAGCTTTGTTTAATCTTAACCGCCAACCGTTTTAACGGTCCCGGATTTTTCGTCACGCGAGAGATCATGCCGCGGCCGCGTTTAAAATATGCATTTTCAGTTTCGGCGTCTTGAAATCCGCCTTTTTTGCCGCTCACTCTTTTCCAAGAGGCGTCAAATTTGGCAATTAACGATTCATCAAATCTTGATTCAACAGGAAGAATGGAGAGCGATTCGATAATCTCGTGAACAATTTGGCCAAGGGCGAGCGGAGGGCTGGTTAATTGAATTTTATGGCCGGTGGCAGGATCACGGTAAATATTTTTTAAATAATAGGCTCGTGGACAATCTAAAAAATCACTGATTGAAGAATGGGAAACCCAAAGAGCGGTAAATAGTCTAAACTAATCGAAAAATGATGCTGAAATTAGGTTTCTAAAAACAGCAAAAAAGTCAAAAATTACAGTTGTTAGTTTGTTAAAAATTTAGAACATTTTTAAGTTTAAATTGATAAGATTGTTTTGTTTTTCTCTCAT
>JBGSIU010000029.1:0-15520 GCA_041742375.1 Patescibacteria group bacterium | reverse complement strand
CACACAGGCAATATTAAGCAAACAATTAGTGCGCTATCCACAATTGATGATTGTTTAAATAAAATCTGCGGCGTTGTTGCAGGGGAAATGTTAGGCACGGTTTTAATCACATCAGATCACGGAAATTGTGAAGAAATGATTGATTCTCGCGGAAATATTGACACCAAACATTCGTCATACCCGGTTCCCCTTGTTCTTGTAAATAATGAGTTTAAAAAAGCAAAGCTGGCAAATGGTATTTTGGGCGATGTAGCGCCAACAATTTTATATTTATTAAATATTAAAAAGCCTGCTGTGATGACAGGACGAAACCTTATAAACAGTTAAAAATTATAAAGAAGAGAAAGACTTTTATATTTTTTAACTTTTAGCTTATAATTTGGCAGAGCTTGAAAAATTATTCTCGCCTCGGATAGTTGCGATTATCGGCGCCTCCAGCGACACAACTAAGGTCGGCGGGAGGATTTTCAAAAACGCGCTTTTCTCCCGCAACACACAAGCGTTTCCCATAAATCCAAAGCATAAACAAATACTTGGCCAAACATGCTATGCCAGCATCGTTGATTTTCGGGGCGAAATTGACGTGGCCGTAATTGCTGTTCGGGCGGAAATTGTTCCAGTTGTTTTAAAAGAAATTATTATCAAAAAAGTGCCGTATGCAATAATTATTTCTTCCGGATTTAAGGAAGCCGGCGCGGGGGGAGAAGCGCTTGAAAAGGAATGCGCAGAACTTGCTCAAAAAAATAATCTCCGCCTGCTTGGCCCAAACTGCTTAGGAATTTTATCACCAAATTTAAATTTAACATTTGCCGGAAATATCGCCAAAAACGGCCCCATCGCAGTCATTTCTCAATCCGGAGCCATTGGTTCGTCACTCGTTGATTGGATTAACAAAGAACAAGTCGGCATTCATTCTTTTATTTCTCTTGGCAATAAAGCGGATTTATCGGAAAATGATTTTCTAGAATATTATGCAAAAGAAAAAAAAGTCAGCGCGGTTTTTTTGTATCTTGAATCATTTAAAAACGGCCGTGAATTTTTTCAATTTGTTTCTTCTCTAACGCGGAAAAAACCGATTGTTGTTTTAAAACCGGGGGCAACTAAGAATGCCGTCCGGGCGATGACTTCGCATACCGGAGCGCTAGTTACAGATGCCGTGGCATATCAAACAGCTTTTTCTCAAGCCAATGTGATTAATGCCCAAACTTTGGAAGATTTTTTTAATTTGATGAAGTTTTTTTCAATATTTAATGTTGAAATTCCCCATGAAACACCCCCCTCAATAATAACAAACGCCGGCGGCGTCGGTGTTTTGCTCGCCGATTTATTGCCAAACGCTCTGCCCCTTGACCTTGGAGGCGCGGCAAAAACTCTTGACTATGAAAATGCGCTTAAACGCCTCCCCAAAAATTTAAATCTGCTTTTTTGCATCATTACACCGCAGGAAATGACCGAACTTGAAAAAACCGCGAGTTATATTGTTAAATGGCAGAGAAAAGTTAAATATCCAATTTTCACAATTATTCCCGGCGGCGGCAAAGTCACGCCGGCAATTGAGATTTTAAGACAAGGAAACTGCATGGTTTTTGATTTTCCCGAAGAAGCAGTTCGAATTTATCAAAAAATCAATAATTTTTCGATAAATCAAATTCGAAATTCAAAGTTCAAAGTTCAAAATCACAGTTCAAAATTAAAATTTAAAAAGCGACGGAGTAGTGGGACAAGGAAGCAATTGGAAATCATTGATGTACAAAAATTAGCAAAAGAATACAAACTTCCGCTTAATGAAGAATATCCAGTTGAAACTTTCACTCAATGCTTTCAAGCTGCCAAAAAAATCGGCTTTCCAGTGGTTTTAAAAGCTCATGGGGAAAAAATCTTTCACAAAACCGAATTTAATGCCGTGCGGCTTAATATTGCGACTGAAAAAAAACTGCACGATGAATATCAGGATTTATCGTCTCTTACCGGAACTATCACCGTCTCCCGCCAGTTTCCTTCTTCTTTTGAGGCGATTATCGGCGTCAAACGCGACGTGGACTTTGGCCATCTCTTAATGTTTGGCATGGGTGGAATTTACACGGAAATCATGAAGGACTTGTCTTATGGTCTTTTGCCGCTTTCCCGGCCGCAAATCGTTTCCATGATTAAAAAAACCCGTAGTTTCCAGGTGATAAATGGGGCGCGGGGACTCCCATCGCTTGACATGAATGGAATTGTCTCCACGATTCAAAAATTAAACAAACTTATTCTTGAAAACCCCTGGATCATCGAACTTGACATCAACCCTCTTTTAGTAGGAAAAGATTGGGTGAAAATTGTAGACTTAAAAATTAAGGGATAATTTAGATAATTATGACTGAAAACCAAGATAGCAAATCTTTATTTGAAAATAGATTTCAGAAACTTTCTCCGGAAGGAAGAACAGATTTAATTAAAAGTCTTCAGGCAAATATTTCCTGGTATCAAGCAAGGATAAACGATCCGGAAAATAAAAATAACCCTCAGAAATTAAACGAACTTCTCTGTCTAAAAAGAACCTATGAAGGAAAGCTTGGTCAATTACGAAAATTAGCAACTCCCCAAAAATTATCAGTCTCCGAAATATCACCAAGGCCAAACTTAGATAGATTACGTGGAAAAGTAATACAAATTTTGCAGGGGATATTTAAAAAAACTTAATTAAAGTTTAACACAGCCGTGATTGCGCCTTTAATTTCCGGGCGGGAAGACAAATTATTTCTTGTTTGGAGGGTATATCTCTGGAAAAACCTGGAAAACACCCGTGTTAATGATTTTTTGAGAATCTCCTTCTTCAATTGCCACAAAAAGAAATTTTCCTCGATAAAAAGGAGTGTCATATGGAGCAGTATATAATTCTTGAGGAAACTGTTCGCCAATCGCTTTTGCAATATCTTCAAATCTGGAATTTGAATACTGCTGATAAAGCCATTCAGGGCTTAAATTTAGTTTTTTGGTTAGCGGAATAAAAAAATCTGTGCCAAGAAGATCATATTTTCCCGAAGACGAAGGCAAATTTAAACCCACGTTTTCTCTTAAAGCTCGAATTATAAACGTGTTAAGAAATACTTCGTTGGTTTTTTCAAACCCAAAAGTATTTTGCGAGTAAGCGCCGCCGCCGCGATAATGTTTCCATGGCTCTCTGCCGCCTTGGTAATCAAAATAACATTTTTCCACATCGTTAAGATATTCGCCGGTTTCGTTCTTAACAACATCTTGATGCCCCCATTCATGCCACAATAAAGAAGTTGTGTCAAAGGCACCAACTTGATTAATATTGCTTTTATCAATTTTTATCCCTGATCTTTCTGAATAATCTTTATCAGAATATCGATTTTTTAATCGTTCTAGATTAATAAAAACTTTTCCCGTGTCATAATTAGAATAACCTAAATTTCCCCAGGAAAGTTCAAATGCTGGTTTTTCTTTTCTAACTTCGTTTATATAAGAAGTAGTATCTCTACACCAAATTGTTTTTTCTATTAAACTCTTAGCAGTTACATTTTTAGTTTGAGTAAAATCAATATATCCCTTAGCAAGAACAGAAACATATTGGCTCAATTTTGTTTTGTCCTCTAGATATGACCATTTAAAATTTTCTATTGTTATTTTTAAATTTGCTGTCTCTGTTTCGGCAAGCCTATCTTCTGCCTGGAAACAATTTGTTGATGAGGCTGGAGTAACTAATGCTTGCTCCGGAATTTTTGTTAGAGAGATCGTTGACGTGGCGGTATCTTTTGCCGCCGGTGCAGTAGATACTGGAATAGTGGTAGCCTGAGAATCAGGAGTATTTGCTGGGCAACCAGAAAGAAAAGGAGCCGCTATTAAGCTTAAGGCTAAAAAGACTGGTAAACCGCGATGAAAAAACGCGTCTTTGTGAAGATTTGCCATATATCCTATATTATAGCAAAATATGTCAACTTTATGTAGAAAAGCTTATCACAACTGTGATTTCGCCTCGGATATTTTTTCCCGAAGAAAGGTTTTTTAAGATGACTTCTGCTGTTCCTCTTATAATTTCTTCATGAACTTTTGTAAGCTCGCGGCAAACTGCGAGATTGGCATCCGGGCAAAACTCAGCCAAGACGCCAAGTGATTTAAGCAGGCGGTGGGGTGATTCAAAAAAGATAAAGCTCGTTTTTTGAATTTCATTAATTTTTTGCATTTTCTCAAACACTTGCTTCACGTGCGTTTCTGACTTAGGCAAAAAACCAAAAAACATAAAATGGTCTGTTGGCAATCCTGAAACGGCAAGCGCCGTGGTTATGGCTGAAGGCCCGGGGATATTAATCACGGGAATATTATTTTTCGCGCATTCCCGCACCAGTTTAAATCCCGGATCAGATATTGTCGGCACGCCGGCATCAGATATTAATCCGATTTTATGACCGCTTTTGATTTGCGCAATAATTTGGGGAATTAATTTTTGCTCAACATGCTCATCATAGCGAATTTGCGGCTTATGAAACTCCAGCTTGTGAAGCAAATTGCCGGTAACGCGGGTATCCTCACAATACAAAACATCGATAACGCGAAGCGTTTCGAGAAATCTTGTTGATATGTCACCTAAATTACCAATGGGAGAGGAGAGGAGAAATAACAAGAAAAATTCGAATGACGAAACTCGAAATCCGAAACAATGTTAAAAATTCAAATTTTCAAAATTCAAAAAAGTTTTTTAGTTTTATAATTTGAATTTTAAACATTTGAATTTGTCTCGAATTTCGTGCTTCGAATTTCGAATTTAATATTTACGTATGAGCCCGACCACGCGACCCTGAATTTTGACATCAGTTGCATAAATCGGCGCCATTTGCGAATTGGCCGGTTGAAGGCGGACTCGGTCGATTTCCTTATAAAACCTTTTTAAGGTCGCCAAACCATTTTCCAAAAGGGCGACCACCAATTCGCCATTATTTGCGCTTTCTTGTTCTTCAACCACCACATAGTCATCCTCAAAAATTCCGTCATCAATCATCGAATCGCCTTTGACTTTTAAAACATATGATCTTCTGTTGCCGGAGATGATAAAAGATGAAACCGGCACTTTAAGGCTGTTATCAACCACCGGTTCAATCGGTTTTCCGGCCTGGATATATCCGAGAAGAGGAACTTCGATTTCTGTTGATTTAATGCTTTCCGGGTGATAAATAATCTCAATGGCGCGGCTAACTCCTGAAACCCGTTTAATTATTCCTTTTTTAGCCAGCGTTTCAAGATGTTCATGAATTGTTGCTAAAGATTTCACCTCCACCGCGCGGGCGATTTCGCGAACTGACGGAGCATATCCATTTTTTTGGATGTATTGGGTAATGTAGTCAAAAATTCGTTTTTGCTTGGGATAAATTGTAATTGCCATAAATCTAGGATAACAAAGAATACCCGTACTGTCAACTGGAACAAAATACATCAAAAAAGTTTGCTATACTTAAACCATTATAGTTTATGAAAAAAATATTTATTGCGCTAGTAATTTTCTTTTCTTCATTTTCCCTTTGCTTTGCCGATGAAAAATTTGCTAATTCCTATTACATAACTTATCAAATAACAAATTCCGGGCTCGCGAACGTCACTGAAGAAATTATTATCACCAATAAAACGTCTGATTATTACCCATCGGATCAAACTTTTTCCTACCATTCTTTTAATCTGGGCAATGTTCGAGCTTATGACGAAAAAGGCGAATTCGCGCCGGAAATTGCGAAGGAAGGGTCAAAAACAGATATTCATGTTAAATTTCGGGAGCCCCACGTTGGGATTGGCAAACAAACCAAGCTTACGCTTAATTACCAGACATCAGACATGGCCAGCTTAAACGGAGAAGTCTGGCAGATATTAATTCCGGGCATAAAAAACCTGGATTTTTATGATGATTTTCGATTAAAACTCGAAATTCCGGAAAACTTTCCCGAAAATCAATATGTCTCGATTCCACCAAGCATAAATTTTGAATGGACCAAAAATGAAATTAGAGATAAAGGAATCGTTCTTATTTTTGGAAAAAATCAGTACTATAAATTATCATTAAACTATTTTTTGCAAAACACGGGAATAACATCGGTTTTAAGTTCAATCACAATCCCTCCCAACACTAACTATCAGGATGTTTTTCTTAAAAAAGTGTCTCCTGAACCTGTTTATTCGGAAAAAGACCCTGACGAGAATTGGATTTTATGGTTTTCCTTAGATCCAACATCTTCGAAAATGATAAAAGTTGACATGCTTGTTCATCTTTTTTTTGATCCAAAAACTGGAACTCCTCTTTCAAATTCTGAAAGAAAAACATATCTGGCTCCATTAAAATTTTGGGACTATCAAAATTTTTCGAATTATTCAAGCCGAATTAATAATTTAAAATCCCCGCGGGAAATTTATGATTTTACGGCTAACAGCTTAACGTATAACTTTAACCGCTTAAACAAAACGCCCGAAAGATATACTGCCTCTGAAATCTTAAAAAATCCGATTAATGCAATTTGCACTGATTTTACAAATGTTTTTATCAGCATCGCTCGAAAAAACGGCATCCCGGCTCGCGAGATTAACGGCTATGCCTATACCCAAAACTATGATATCCAGCCGCTTTCGCTTGACAAAGACATTCTTCACGCTTGGCCGGAATATTACGATTCCAAAAAGGGCATGTGGATAATGGTCGATCCCACTTGGGGAAACACAACCGGCGGCATTGATTATTTTGAAAAAATTGATTTAAACCATATCGTATTTGTGAAAAAAGGCGTTTCTTCAGAAACGCCATATCCGGCCGGGAGCTATAAAAATAACGAGCATAGCTCAAAAGACGTGAATGTTGCCTTCAGCAGCTTAGCCGAATGGAATAAAACAAGCGCGGGCGCCGGCAAAAAAATAGATTTGACTTATGACGTTAACGAATGGCCGGTATCGGGAATTAATATGAAGGGCAAAATAATTATTCAAAATAAAAGCGGTGCAGAACTTACAGATTTATCCTACCAGCTTCAGATTGATGATAAAACACTTATAAATAAGAATATTCCTAACTTAATTCCATACCAAATTCACGAAAAAGAGTTTGATCTGCCGCGCCTTATGTTTTGGCAAAAAAAAGATATCACCTTAACAACGTTTATTAATAATAGGGCGGTTAAAAAAGTTATTCACTATACGCCGATTTATCTTTGGAAAAATAATATCTATTATTTTATTGGGGGAACAGGTGCCCTCTTGATTTTAATGTTGATTTTAGGATACACTATAATAAGGAGGATAAAATTCATATGAAATCATTGCTTCGCGCGTTTATCTATAACTTGGTTTGCCTTTTTTTAGCTACTCTTATTATCCCCGGATTTTCAATTGAAGGCGGAGTGCGCGTTTTGCTTTTTGCCTCAATCGTTTTTACTTTGCTTAATTTTTTTCTGAAACCCCTTATCAAGATTCTTCTTTTTCCGATAAATTTTATCACTCTTGGGCTTTTTTCTTTTTTGGTTAATGTGATAATTATTTATGTTTTAATCTATTTTGTATCTCAAATTAAAATCACGCCGTGGACTTTTTACGGCTTCAGTTATCAGGGTTTTTCTATCCCCACGATTTATTTTACAAATTTCCTGACGATACTCATCGCTTCGTTTCTCCTGTCAATTTTTTTTAATATCCTCATGTGGATAAGAAAGTGATATACTAAGTTATAAATTTATGAAACAAACTTTAATCATTGTTCAAATTATAATCGCCCTCTGCCTTATCGGTTCAATTATCCTTCAAAATAAAAGCGAGGGAATTGGCCGGGCAATGGGAACAGAAACCGCCTCATTTTCCACGCGCCGAGGGGTTGAAAAAACGCTCTATTTTTTGACCATTTTTTTTATAGCCGCTTTTTTAATTGTCTCAATCCTTAACTTCGTGATTTAAAAGGTTGCCCATGCTTAAAAAAATTCGCATCTACTATTGGATAGCAGAAGCTTATATTAAAAAATATATTGTTTATATATTTATCGGCCTTGTCCTTAGCATTTTCATCTCATACATTTCTTCTTTGTTTTTAAAAAATCTTTTATTTTTAAAATCGCAAAAAATTGCCATTATCGGCAACTATACCAAGGAGAATGTTCCAATTGAAGTTCTCCAAAAAATCGGCCGCGGTTTAACTATAAAAAATGAAAAAGGGGGGTATGAAAACGATCTGGCGAAAAGCATTGTTATGAAAAATAACGGAAAAATTTACGAGATTGTTCTTAGAGACAATCTTGCCTGGCCAAACGGCAAACCGTTTACCGCACGCGATATTAATTACAATTTTCAGGATGTTAAATTTATAGTCACAAGCGCCAAATCCGGTTATTTCATATTAAAAAATTCTTTTGCCCCTTTTGGCGAGCTATTGTCAATTCCAATCACTGATAATAATCTTAACGGGCTGGGGGAATATCGGGTGGAAAAAATTGAGTGGGACGGAAATTTTATAAAAAGCATTTTTTTAACCGGTGAGTCGCGGATCATTTACCGCTTTTATTCAAATGAGAAAATTGCTTATTTAGCTTTTAAAATGGGCGAAGTCACTCGAATAGAAAATCTGCTTAACCTCTCAGAGCTCAAGCTTTGGAAAAAAGTTAAAATAGAAAAAAAACCAGATCCAAATCGGGTGGCCGCGATATTTTTTAACTTTAAAGGAAATTTCATTACTCAAGAAAAATCATATCGGCAAGCTTTGGCATATGACATTAATAAAAGCCATATTGCGGAAAAAAAAGCATATTCTCCATATTCATATCTTTCGCCATATTACAACGAAAACGTGAAGAAATATTTTTTTGACCCGGCATCTTCGGAAAATTTGCTTGACAAATTAGACAGCAAAAACCGCGGCAAAATGGGATTCACTCTTTACACGATTCCTGAATATGAAAAATATGCAATTTTAATTGCAAAAAATTGGAGCCGCGACTTAAAAATTAAAGTGAAAACAGTTAAATCAGCAGATATTCCATACCAATGGAATGCATTTCTCACGATCGCTCAAATTCCTGAAGATCCAGATCAGTATGCGCTTTGGCATTCAAACAAAACGATTCATTTTTCCTCATATCGAAATTTAAAGCTTGATAAGCTTCTTGAAGATGGGCGGCGTGAAGTCGATGAGGAAAAACGCAGAGAGATATATAATGAGGTGCAAAAAACTTTAACCGAAGATCTGCCCGCAATCTTCCTCTTTTATCCCTCAACCTATACGATTAGTTACTAAATTATGTTAAAATATAAGAATTAAAAATATATGCCGAGGTGGCGGAATTGGCAGACCTGCCCGCCGCAAAAGCCGCAGTGGTGAAATTGGTATACACGCAGTGTTCAGAACGCTGTGGGGCAACCCGTGAGAGTTCAAATCTCTCCTGCGGCACTGCAGGCGCGGCGCGCACTCTTTAACATATTATGAAAACGCGGTGGTAGTTCAGCGGTAGAATGTCTCCTTGCCAAGGAGAAGGTCGAGGGTTCAAGTCCCTTCCACCGCTCCAAAATTAGAAGCCAAGATAGCCAAGGTGGTCACGGCGCGTGTCTGAAAAACACGACATTCAGGTTCGACTCCTGATCTTGGCACCCTGAGCGAAGCCTTGCACCGTTTGGTTGCAAGGCGAAGTCGAAGGGCCGAGGTGGCGAAATTGGCAGACGCGTACGCCTAAGGAGCGTATGCCGCAAGGCTTGGAGGTTCAAATCCTCTCCTCGGCACAAAGTGTGAAAAAAATCATTTTTCTTTTCCTATTCTGCCTCATTATTTTTGCCGGGGAATATTTATATTTCACGAATGTTAGCAAGCCTGCGGTTCAAAAACCAAACGTGAAAAATTTTAAGCCCGCCGCGCCTTCCATTAAAATCGAACCTTTATCACTGGATAAAATATTTTATGGCGACAAAGCTTATCTTACAAAACTGCCGCAAGACAAATTAATCACGCTTGTTTCAACCGGTGACATTATTCCGGCGCGCATGGTCAATTTAAAGGCCGCGCAGAAAAATGATTTTTTGTGGCCTTTTCAAAATGTTTGGCAGCTTCTTTCAAATGCAGATTTCACAGTTTCCAATTTAGAATCTCCCCTTATGAAAAATTGCATCGCAAGCGGGGAAGGGATGACATTTTGCGGTTCGGACAAAAATATTCAAGGCCTGGCAAAGGCCGGTATTGACCTGGTTTCGCTTGCCAATAACCATGCTGACAATTATGGAAGCGAAGGCATCGCTGAGACAAAAAATCTGCTTCAGGCAAATCAGATCCAAACTGTAGAAGCAGGAAAACTTACGACCGCCACAATCAAAAATGTTAATTTTGGATTTCTAAGCTATAATTTTTTAATCGCCACGGATTCTGTAATGATCGCCCGCGACGTCCAAGAAGCTAAAAAATCCTCAGATTTTTTAATTGTGATGCCGCACTGGGGAGAAGAATATCAAGAAATTCCAAATGTTTTTGAAAAAGAAATGCAAAAAATACTCCTTGAAAACGGAGCAGATATGATTTTGGGCAATCATCCTCATATTATTCAGCCTATTGCGATTGATGATGGAAAATTCACGATTTTTGCCCACGGCAATTTTATTTTTGACCAAATGTGGTCAGAGGAAACGAAAAAGGGGATTGTGTTAAAAATATTTATTTATGAAGGACGCGTTATTGATGCTGAAGTGGTGCCGATTTATATCGAAGACTTTGGCCAGCCGAGGATTTTGATAGGTGAAGAAAGAGAAGAAATATTAAGCAATTTGTACAAACTGTCTAAGCGTTACATTCAGAGTCTTTAAATCCTAAATTCTAAAATCTAAATTCTAAAAAAATTCTAAATATTAAAATTTAAAAAAATAAGTTTTTTTAATTTTCAAGTTTTATTTAGAATTTAGAATTTATGATTTAGAATTTTTAAAGAGAAAGTGTCAAATTTTTGGGCAAAATTGCCCCGCCCATTTTTAGTCCAAGCGCCAATGGAAGGCGTCACTGACACGGTTTTTCGCCAAATCGTGGCAAGGTGCGGCAAACCAAATGTTTTTTTCACAGAATTCACAAATGTGGACGCACTTTGCTCCGAAGACGGTCGCGAGTCAGCCTTAAATCGTTTGAAATTTACGGCGCGCGAAACGCCAATCATCGCTCAAATTTGGGGTTCTTCTACAAAGCAGAATTACATGAAATCCGCCCGGATAATTCAAAATCTCGGATTTTCCGGCATTGACATTAATTTAGGCTGCCCGGAAGTGGTAAAACAAGGCGCTGGCGGAGGATTAATTGGGAAGAATAGCCTGGTGAAGGAAATAATTATTGCCGTAAAAGAAGGCGCGCCGCGCCTGCCGCTCAGCATAAAAACGCGCATTGGGTTTGACAAAATAATAACCGAGGAATGGGCGGAATTTTTACTTTTGCAAAATATTCAAGCATTAACCATTCATGGACGGCTTGTGAAAGAGCAGAGAACCGGAACGAGCCGCTGGGAGGAAATTCAAAATGTTGTTATTATCCGTAATAAAATAAAAGCAGATGCTGTCATTATCGGCAATGGCGATGTGAAAAACTACGCCGACGCAGTTGACAAGTCAAAAAAATACGGCGTGGACGGCGTGATGATCGGACGCGCCCTGATAAGCAATTTTTGGGCTTTTAATCCAAAAATTAAAATTGAAGACGTCTCATTTTCAGAAAAAATTAAATTATTAATTTGCCACGTGAAGCTTTTTCAAAAAACATGGGGAAAAACACGCGACATTAATACATTGAAGAAATTTTTCAAAGCCTATGTTTGCGGCGTGCCCGGCGCCTCCGCTCTTCGCGCCAAACTAATGAGCCTTAAAACTGGGGAGGAAATGATTAAGGAGCTTGAAAAGATAAAAAACGTGTTTTAGATAATTCTCCGCCAGATTTTTTTAGCATCTCCCTCAACCAGTGCTTCCTTTTTTATTTTTGTCAATTTTTTAAGTTGGTATTCGCGCCTCAACGCTTGCCCACGAGTTTTATATTCCTCTTTGTAAACTAAAGCAAATGATGAAAAACGGCGAAGATATTTTGCAGATTTTGAAGATTTATTTTTGTGCTCCTGTAATCTTTTTTCCAAATTATTGGTTTGACCAATATAGAGAGTGTTTGAGGAGGTGCGGAGAATGTAAACAAAAAAGGACATAAATTTATACATTCTTTAACTCAGTTTCGACAAACTCATTCTTCGTTCTTTAGGCGAAGCCGTGCACCGACTGGTGCATGGCTGCGCACTGTGGACGAAGTTAGAACCTGTTTAATTAATTCTGCACGGACTTTTCTGGTCCCAAAATTGACAAATTGTGCTATAATAATTCTTGGTCGCAAAGCAACTTGCGCCCATCGAAAGGAGACACCAAGTTAGTTAAAAAAGCGGGTGTCTTTTTTCGTTTCATCAGGATAAAATTTAATTGCTTCATTCAGTTTTTCTTTTGTCAGTTCATTAAATCTCCAATATTCGTTTACTTTTTTGTTATATTCAAAAACATGAAACACGGGATAGCAAAAAAGGTCGGTAATTTGAATGCCGATTGTTTTATCGGATTGAGAAAATAACAGTTTCTCAATGACGCGCGGACATTTCTTGCCAAAATCGGTTTCTTCAAACCTCATTTGATTGTGAATTTTTGTGAGTTCTTCGCCGATGAAATGTTTTTCAACTTGTCCTTCGCGGGGATCAATAATGCAAATCCCCAGGGAATTATTTTTATCAAGGTACTTTTCAAATTGTTCAAGAAGAAGCATGTAAGCCGTGTCATATGGATTTTGCGCCGGGAATTTTTCCCAATAAGTTTTCTTATCAATAACAACTGCAAAAAGAACGCAACTTATTTGTTTTAAAAAACTGGAAACATCCTTTTCCAGCTCATCGTATTTCTCGCGCGACTTTAATTTAAGGGGAGAAGATTGCTTTAAATCCGGATTTGCATAGCGCAAGAAATTTGATTTAATTTCAATCTCAAAATTTTGATAATATTTTTGCTTAATCTGGCGAAAGTCATTTTCAATTTTTTGAATTTCATTTTCATGAATCACACAACCTGTCAAAACTAAAAACTTTTTACCTTTTTGGTTAAGGGGAATCGTGTCGCCGGACTCATCAATATACATTAAATACATGATCTAATTTTAACATGAAAAAATTACAAACACTACTTTTTTATTTGCCTATGTTTCTTGATTTATTCCTGCTAAAATAGCCTCATGTCAGTTTTGAGCAATGATAACCTTCAGCTTTTTATGTCTCTCTTTCGCGGAAGAACGGATGTTTTTGCCAGGCACTGGGAGAAAAATGGAAAAAGCGGCTACAGCCCAGCTTATGATTTTAACTGGCAGGAATTTATGGCGTTTAAGGCAACGGGTGGAACAATGAGGGATTTTCCCAATAAAAAAATAGTTCCTCTTTCTTCCTCTGTTGTTCGTTCACATTTACTCGGGGAAAACACAATCGGCATTTATCCTCTTCTTCCTGATAACACCTCATATTTTATTGCCGCCGATTTTGATGAGGAAAATTGGCAAAAAGAAATAAAGTTATTTCACAATATTTGCGCGCAATTCAAAATTCCTGTTTATATTGAACGATCCCGTTCGGGAAACGGCGGCCATGCTTGGATTTTTTTTGAAGACAAATACCCCGCGTATAAATCAAGAAAAATCATTTTGGAGATTATTCGAAAAGCTTTTAACATGTCTGAGTTTGAAAAAGAAGTGAGTTTTGACAGGCTTTTTCCTAATCAGGATTATCTTACAAAACAAGGTTTTGGAAATTTAATCTGTCTACCTTTTCAAGGCAAAGCAGTTATTAGTGGGAACACCACATTTTTAAATCAACAAACATTAGAAATAATTAGTGATCAGTGGGACTATATAAGTCAAATTCAGAAGGTATCAACGGCAAAACTGGATAATTTATACAATATTTTGATTGAGGAAAAAGACGACATCACACAAAATAATAACATTGAAAAAGACGGGAACGGGAAGGTTGTTGTTGCAATAGGTTCACAACTTGAGATTAAAAAAATACACCTTCTTCCAGCACTTGTTAAATTTATTCGGGAAAACTTAAATTTTTTCAATACGGAATTTATCGTTAAAAAGAATTTAGGAATCAGTACCTATAAAGTTGAAAAATATTTCAAATTAATTGAAGAAAGCGATGATTCAATTAATTTGCCGCGCGGCTTTATCACCCCACTAACCAATTTTTTAATTGCAGAAAAAATTAAGTTTAAAATTGTTGATAAGCGAAGCTTGAAAAAAGAAATTAAGCAAAACGCAAAAATTGACCTATACGATTATCAGCTTGAGACAATAAAAAGTATTCAAAATAAGGAATCAGGCGTGATTATTGCCCCGCCAGGCTCGGGGAAAACAATCATTGGGCTGGAATTAATCAACCAAAAATCTCAGCCTGCTTTAATTTTAGTCCACCGTAAACAACTTTTGGACCAATGGGTTGAACGAATTCAATCATTTTTGGGAATTGCCAAAAGTGGGATTGGGCAAATTTCAGGCCGAAAAAAGAAAGTTGGCAAACAAATTACGGTTGCTATGATGCAAAGTTTAGTCAGGCAAACAGATTTAAAAAAATATTCCGACTGTTTTGGGTTGGTTATTGTTGATGAATGCCATCATATCCCCGCAAAAACATTCAGAGAGCTAATTATTAATTTTAATCCGTATTATCTTTATGGCCTAACGGCAACACCAAAGAGAAAATATAACGACGAAAAATTAATATATTATTACATCGGCGACATTATCGCTAAAATGGACCCAAATGAAAAAAAGACAGATCGATGTCTTTTTAATCAACCCGCAATTACAATAAATATAAAAGAAACATGTCTGAATGCTCCATTTAACTTTCATGTTGATGAATTTGAGTTAATTTCCAAGATTTTAATTTTTGACAGCCAAAGGAATCAGCAAATCTGCGCAGATATTTTGAACGAAGTTAAAAATAACAATAAAATTCTTGTATTAACCGAAAGAAAGGAACATGTGGAGGTTTTAAATTTGTATTTAAAAAGCAAAGCTGAAATTATCACCTTAACAGGAGATGATTCGGCCTCCAAAAGATCGTTAAAACTCAAGCAAATTGCCGAAGGTCATTTTCAAGTCTTAATTGCCACGGGGCAACTTTTCGGCGAGGGGTCAGATTTTAATGTGTTTAATTGTTTATTTTTGGTTTACCCTTTTTCTTTTGAGGGAAAGTTGGTCCAATATTTAGGGCGCATTCAAAGGACTAAAAAAGCACAAATAATTTATGATTATCTTGATAAAAATATTCCTTATTACGAAAAACTTTTTAAAAACAGGCAAAGATATTATCGAAAATTAAAAGCCTCAATTTTTTAGATAATAAACTCCTTGCAAAATAATTTGTTTGCAAATATTTTGCAGACAGTTTTCTCCTAATTCTACTTTTTTGTTAAACTTGACAGAATTTTAATGCGTATCTCTCTTTAACGCGATAGTTGTGGAGTCCTACGGCAACAA
>JBGSIU010000028.1:0-11407 GCA_041742375.1 Patescibacteria group bacterium | reverse complement strand
ATTGAGAAAACATTAAAAGCATATCTTATTTTTCAAAACAAAGGATTGCAAAAAATTCATAATCTGCCAAAACTTTTGGTCTCTTGCGTCAAAATCAATCTTCAATTTCAAGAATATAAAGAATCCTGTGACAAAATAAACCAGTATTATCTTGATACAAGATACCCGGGGGATCTTATTGTAGTTGATAAAAAAGATGCCGCCGAAGCTCTTAAAACAGCAAAGGAAATTTTTGAATTTGTGAAAAGGAAAATAGAAAAATAAAAAAAGGCCTGGATCCCCGCCGGAGTTTACCCCGCACGGCGATGCGGGGCGGGGATGACAGGATGGGAGACTATGTTTGATATTTTAAAATTTAATAAAACCACTACAACGGAACAAGTAAAACAGGCGCCGACAGGAAAGTTAAGGATTGTGCCGCTTGGGGCAGGAGATGTCACCAAGAATATGTTTTTGTATGAGACAGACACAGAAATTTTAATCGTGGATTGCGGCATCGGATTTCCAAAAGAGGAAATGTTTGGGATTGATTTAATTATTCCAGATATCACATATTTGCAAAAAAAGTTGACTGAGGGCAAGAAAATTGCGGGGATGATTTTAACCCATGGCCACGATGATCATATTGCGGCGCTGCCCTACATTTTGCCTCAATTGCCAGCCGTAAATTTTGGTATTTACGCTTCTCCTCTTACCAAAAAGTTTATTGAAACTCAGTTTGAAGATTTTAAATTAAATTATCCAGTGACCGCAATTAACGCGGATAAAACAATTGAGCTTGGTGATTTTCAAGTTTCGTTTTGCCGCATGACTCATTCGGTGCCAGAAGATCTGCACCTTGTGATTAAAACTCCGGCCGGCACAATTTATCACGGCACGGATTATAAATTTGACTGGACGCCGCTTGACGGGGTTTTGCCGGAAGTCGGGAAAATTGCCGCGGCCGGAAATAGTGGAGTTTTATGTTTAGTTTCAGATTGTTTGAATTCAGAAGAGCAAGGGTATTCTATGAGTGAAAAAAGTTTGATGGAAACATTTGAAAATGAAATGAATCGGGCAGAGGGGAAATTTATTTTTACCACTCAATCATCAAATATTTTACGCATCAAACTTTTAATGCAGCTTGCCCACAAAAATAACCGTAAGATCGGTGTTGTCGGAAGATCAATTGAAGAAAATTTGGAAGATGCCAGGAATTTAGGATATCTAGATGATTTGCCAACCGGCATTTATGTCCGCGCCGAAAAAACTTCAAAATTTAATCCCAAAAATATCTGCTTAATCGTGGCGGGTTCACAAGGCCAGGTTTCCTCAGCTCTGTCCCGCATGGCATCAGGAGACCACAGTGTGAAAATTCAAGCAGGCGACACGGTTCTTATTTCCGGAGATCCAATCCCAGGAAATGAGCAAGCTGTGGGAGCTTTGATTGACAGCTTAGCGCGGCTTGGCGCCAAAGTTCTTCACAGCCGGATTAACTCCCAGCTTCATGTTTCAGGGCACGCACAAAAAGAAGAAATGAAGCTCTTAATTGGTTTAACCCGCCCGCGTTATTTAATGCCAATTGGCGGTACATTTGCCCATATGAACGAATACCGTAAATTAGCTGAGGAAATGGGTTATTCTAAAAATCAAGTTTTTATACTGGATGAAGGAGAAATCGTTCAGGTGGAAAACGGCATGATAAATTTGGCAAGCGACCATGCACAAGCTAAGAATGTGCTAGTTGATGGGCTTGGAATTGGAGATGTGGGAAATGTGGTTTTGCGAGACCGCCAAACTTTGGCGGCTGAAGGAATGCTTGTCGCAATCATTTCCTTAGGCAATGATAAATTAAAAAATGAGGATGTGGAAATTATCACCCGAGGATTTATTTTTGTGAAAGAGAATAAGGAATTTATGGAAGAGCTAAAGCAACAAATAATTTCCGAAGTAAACAAAAATGAGCAAAAAGTGACAGACATTTTATATCTTCAGCGGAAAATTATTCAGTTTTTAGAAAAATATATTTACAGGGAAACGAAACGGAGGCCGCTGGTTTTGGTGGAGGTACTGGAAGTTTAAAAATAATTTGAAATTTTTAATTTGAAATTTGAAAATACACCCTGATTTGTCATCCCAGATGAGGCTAACGGCCTCAATCTGGGATCCAGAAACCAGAGACCTGGATTCCCGCTCGGAGGCGGGAATGACAGGATGAGTATTTTTTTAAAATTAAAAATTAAAAATTAAAAATTTGGTTTTTCGAAATATCACAATCTCCGGTGGCGTCGGCACTGGCACAACAACGCTTGCTAAGCTTCTTAAAGAACATCTGGAGTCTGAGGGTTGGAAATTTTTTAATGGTGGAGAGTTTATGAGAGATTATGCCATTAAAAAAGGCTTAATTGACCCAAAAAATCCTCAGCATCATTTAGCAAGTGTTTATTCTGATGACTTTGACCGAAAAGTTGATTCTGGCATGAAGGAAAGATTGCAAAAAGAAGAAAAGCTGGTTTTGGAATCTTGGCTTTCGGGTTTTATGGCCCGCGGCGTCCCCGGAGTTTTAAAAATTCTTTTAACTTGCAGTAAAGATTCAATTCGGGTTGACCGCGTGGTGAATCGCGATAATTGTTCAGTTGAAGAAGCAAAACAACATATTTTTGAGCGCGAGGAAAAAAATTTTGCCAAATGGAGACGGCTTTACGGCGACCACAATTTCTGGGATCCAAAACTGTATGATCTGGTGATTGATACGTACGCACTCTCTCGTGAAGAAACATTTTTAAAAGTGTTAAATAAATTAGAAATAAAATAATTTTTTTTGTCACCCTCTTGACAAGAGTGCCAAAGGTCAGGTAGAATAGTTGGCGAAAATTAATCTTCAGGTTTCTGCTCAACTTGTTTTATCTTTTTATTTTTCCGAAAAATCAAAAATCAAAAATCAAAAATCAAAAATGCAGATAAAAAAATATAAGATTTTTAAGAAAATTTTAATATTTAATTTGTGTTTTTGAATTTTGATTTTTAATCTTTGATTTATATCAAAACATGAGTAAAACAACGACGAAAGTCCTTGATCCCAAAAGCATTTCTCCGCTTTTTGATAATGTTTTAATCCGACCGGAGGAGGCGGAGAGCAAAACTGCAAGCGGAATATATTTGCCAGATTCTGCTAAGGAAAAACCTCAAATGGGAACGGTGATGGCAGTTGGGCCAGGCGCGACAGATAATAATGGTAAAAAAGTTCCTATGCAGGTGCAACGCGGCCAAAAAGTGATGTACAAAAAATGGGGCGGGAATGAGATAAAAGTTAACGGAGAAGAGTGGACGATAGTTGAGCAAAAGGACATCCTGGCGATCGTGGAGTAAAACTACTTTTGTAATTTACTTTTAGTTTTTATTTGTTAATAATTTATTTGCTCTTTAAAATTCGAAGCACGAAATCCGAAATCCGAAATAATATCAAATTTTCTAAATTCCAATTCTCAAAACGTTTTGAATTTCGAATTTTTGTCATTTGAATTTGTTTCGAGTTTCGATATTCGAACTTCGAATTTAATTTAAGTTTATGGCTAAGCAACTCAAGTTCGGCGATGATGCAAGGAAAAGTCTTCAAGGAGGAATTAACATTGTGGCGCAAGCTGTCGTCACCACTCTTGGCCCAAAAGGCCGCAATGTGGCGCTCGACAAAAAATGGGGCGCGCCAAATGTTGTCCATGACGGCGTGTCTGTTGCCAAAGAAATCGATTTGCAGGATGCATTTCAAAACATGGGTGCGCAACTTGTTAAGGAAGCCGCTTCAAAAACCAATGATGTGACCGGAGATGGAACAACAACCGCGACAATTTTGACCCAGTCAATTGTAAATGCGGGAATGAAGAATGTGACGGCCGGCGCCAACCCAATGATTCTTCGCCGTGGAATTGAAGAGGCTGTTCGCGCAGTTGTTTCTGATTTAAAGAAGCAATCAAAAGCGATTAAGATTAATAATATTGAAGAATTAAAACAAGTGGCGACCATTTCTGCGGCTGATGCAAAAATCGGCGCGATGATTGCCGAAGCTTTAAACAAAGTTGGCCGCGACGGCGTGGTGACGGTTGAAGAAGGCAAGGGTCTAAACATGGAAATTGAATACAAGGAAGGCATGGAGTTTGATAAAGGTTATGCTTCCCCATATTTTGTGACGATTCCGGAAAAGATGGAAGCGGAAATTGAAAACCCATATATTTTAATTACCGACAAAAAGATTTCTTCAATCCAAGATTTGTTGCCATTTTTGGAAAAGTTGGTCAAAGTTTCCAAAGATTTGGTGATTATCGCCGACGAGATTGATGGGGAAGCCTTGGCAACGCTTGTTGTTAACAAGCTTCGCGGCACGTTTAACTGCATTGCCGTTAAAGCGCCTGGGTTTGGTGACCGCCGAAAAGCTAGCTTAGATGATATCGCTGTTTTAACCGGCGGTACCGTGGTTTCAGAAGACACAGGCCGGAAATTTGAAAATGTGGAAATTGAGGATTGCGGCCGAGCTGACAAAGTGTGGACCGATAAAGATAATTGCCGTATCATCGGAGGCAAAGGGGTGAAATCCGCAATTACTGCTCGTATTTCCCAAATCAGAGAAGAAATCACAAAAAATACCTCTGATTTTGATCGCGAAAAATTGCAGGAACGCTTGGCCAAACTTTCAGGCGGGGTTGCCCAAATTAACGTGGGCGCCGCGACTGAAATCGAACTCAAGGAAATTAAAGAACGCGTGATTGATGCAGTTGCCGCCACCAAAGCCGCAGCCGAAGAAGGCATTGTGGCAGGAGGCGGAGTGGCTTTGCTTCGCGCCCGTTCAGTTTTGGCAAAAGTTCGTGACAACTTAAAAACTAGTGATGAAAAAACAGGAGTTGACATTGTGTATTCATCACTGTCTGAACCAGTTCGCGGCATTGCCAAAAATTCCGGCGTGGATGAGGGCTGGGTTGTTAAAGAAATTGAAAAAGGAAAGGCTGATTTTGGATTTAATGCGATGACCTTACAGTTTGGTTCAATGATTTCTCAGGGAATTGTTGATCCAACCAAAGTGACGAGGACTGCTTTGCAAAACGCCGCATCAGTTGCCATTATGATTTTGACAACTGAATGTTTAGTGACAGATTTGCCGGAGAAAAAAGAGGCGATGCCGGCAATGCCGGGTGGAATGGGAGGAATGGGCGGCATGGGCGGCGGAATGGACTACTAAATTCGCGGGAGCGAATTTAAATTTAAAATTAAAAATTAAAAATTTTGGAAGCCCCGCTGGAGAAATCTAGCGGGGCTTTTTCCATGATAAAATGAGGGTATGAAATTAACAAAACAAGAACAACAAATACATAAATGGCTTGTCGATTTTTATGAAAATGACGGCAAAAGAATTGATGCGGCGCACCAGCTTGATCACATTAAGCGGGTGCTTTATTGGATGCATATTCTGCAAAAAAAAGAAGGTGGAAATTTACGAGTTTTAATTCCGGCGGTGCTTTTGCACGATATTGGCCAAGCTTGGGATGAATCAGAAAATCAATTAATGCACGCCATGGTTTCTGCTCAAAAAGCGCCGGACATATTAAAAAACTTGGGTTACACCGATCTTGAAATTGAAAAAATTTGCGAAACAATAGAACTTCACTCTTCCCGATATGCTTCACATCGCAAGATGACAAAAGAAGGAAAAATTATTTTTGACGCTGATAAACTTGATGCTGTGGGAGTACGGGTTTTAATCCGCACTGCTAAAAAGCAGGTAGGTAAAAGTTATCAGGAAATTGCCGAAATTATTTTAAAGTTTTTTGAAAGATTTCAAGAAAAAGTGGGCGAGAAAATTTTTTATACTGAAGCCGGACAAGAAATTGGTTTAAAACAAATTAAAAACACAGAACGAATAATAAGAGAAATATTAGAAGAGGAAAAAGAAATGGAAAAATTCAATGCTAATTTGAATTAATTTTATGCAGCGATGCGCACCGCGTTCCAATGTCATTTCCGCATTATGTCATTTCTTAGCTTTTAGCGAAGGGTGGAAAGCGGGAATCCAGTAAATGTCTCGCTGATAAATTTTGGTGGACATTTTTGGGATATAATAGTTTTATTGGTATTTATGAAAATGTTAATGTATTATATATACATATTTAATATTAATATTTAAAATTTAATAAATTTTTTCTGTATTTTAAAATTGATGATTTTATAATATCTGTAAAAGTTATTAATTTTTATGATAAACAAACTGCATTTTTATATTTCTGGTGCAATATTTTTAGTATTGTCTCTTTTTATTATTAATCCTCAAAAAACTTACGCCAATTCATGGGCAGTGTCAACGATTGACAATAATGGAGATGTTGGAATGAATTGTTCTCTTGCAGTCGACCTTCGAAATAATTATCTTATTTCTTACAGCGATGATGGAAATAAGGATTTGAACTTTGCAATTTCAAGAAATAGAGGTGATACGTGGGAAATATCAAAAATTGATAGCAACGGATGGGTTGGGGTCTTCAGTTCAATCGTTGTTGAAAAATCACGTTCGTTCCAAGAAAGAAAAGGAAAACCAATGGGAAATTACTTAATTTCATATTCAGATTATCTTAACAGCGATCTCAAATTTGCTAAATCAGTCGATGGCGGACAAACGTGGTCAACAAATGTTGTTGATAGCGCTGGAATTGTTGGTGGTTATTCTTCGATGACCATTGATGCTTATAGCAATTATTTAATTTCATATATTTCATATAACTCTGGTGTAGCAGCATTGAAATTTGCGATGTCGGAAGATGGAGGAAAAAGTTGGGAAACAACAGTTCTTGATGATGCTGGTGATGTCGGTTACTACAATAGTATTATGGTTGATAAGCATAATCAATATCTGATATCTTATTATTCTTCCTATGAGAAGACAGGAGCAGCTCGTAATTTAAAGCTTGCTCAATCGAACGATAAAGGTAAAAACTGGAAGATTAGTACGATTGATAGTGAAGGAAATATTGGACAATATTCGTCAATTACTGCCGATAAAAAAAATAATTATCTTGTTTCCTATTACGATTCACTAAATGGTGATTTGAAGTTGGCTAAATCAAGCGATAAAGGAAAAAATTGGCAAATTGCCACCGTAGATAGTAAGGGAGACGTAGGAGTACACACTTCAATACTTGTTGATCCCTACAATAATTATCTAATTTCTTATCAAGATGATGACAATGTTGATTTAAAATTTGCTAAATCAACCGATAGTGGTAAAACATGGAAGACTGAAGTTATCGATGACGATGAAGCAAATGGTTATTACACGTCGCTCGCAAGCGATATAGTTAACAACTATATAATTTCATATTATAGGTTTGACGGAGATTTTGGTTCTTTAAAATTTGCAAAATATTTGAAATGATTTTGACAGAAAGATTAGATAATTTTCCCCATGTTTAATAAGCTGCATTTATCATTATTGTTTATAACTATAACGATTTTATCTGCATTCATTTTTTTGCACTTTTTACCAAAAAGGATTTACGCAGCTTCGTGGGTGACTTCAATAATTGATGGTGAAGGCGATGTGGGTTATGATAATTCCATCACGAAAGACATTTCAGATAACTATATTGTTTCATATAGTGATGATGAAAACAATGACCTTAAATTTGCTAAATCAGCAGATAGAGGGGCAACATGGAATTTATCAACAATTGATAGTAGTGGCAATGTTGGGCATAATAATTCTTTAACAGTCGATGTATTAGGAAATTATTTAATTTCGTATAGTGATAACACCAACAGTGATCTTAAATTTGCAAAATCAACTAACGGCGGAACAAGTTGGACAAAATCAATTATTGACAATAATTGTCTTGTTGGTCCAGGTACCTCAATAGCTTCCGATTTATTAAATAATTATTTAATTTGTTATCATGATTATGCTAATGGTGATCTTAAATTTGCAAAATCAACTAACGGCGGAACAAGTTGGACAAAATCAATAGTTGATAGTGATGGAGTTGTAGGGGAAAATTGTTCGATAATAAAAGACTTGGTTGGCGACTATCTCATCTCCCATTATGATTTAACAAATCGCGATCTTAAATTTGCAAAATCAACTAACGGCGGAACAAGTTGGACAAAATCAATTATTGATGGAAATGACAGTGTTGGCCAATATAGTTCCATAGCAGTTGACCCTTTAAATAACTATTTAGTTTCTTATTTTAATAGTACAAGTAATAGTACTATGTATGCTAAATCGACCAATCAGGGAGAAAGTTGGGATACTTCAACGATAGATAATAATTCCGGTTCTCAAACTAATATAGTTGCCATTTCTCAAGATAATTACTTGATTTTATATGCTTCCACCTCTCTTGTACTGGCAAAAACAATTAATGGAGGAGATGAATGGTCAACTGAAATTGTGGATAATACACAAGGAAACAGAAGTTCATTAGTCGTTGATACACAAGGTAATTATTTAATTTCTTCTTATTTTTTTGATGGAGATTATGGTGACTTAAAGTTTGCTAAATATGAAGTACCAACTCCAACTTTTACTTCAACCCCCACCCCAACCTCGATTCCTGGCCCCACCTCCACCCCTGCCCCCGGCCCAAGTTCAACTCCAACTACCAGGTTAATTTTAACTTCTACCCCAACAGTCTCTCTTGTTCTTGGGCTTTATGAAGAAGTCCCCACAGAGTTTCCCACTGTCAGCCCTCCTTTTCCTAGCCGTGGAGCAACTCCTTCTCCGGTTATGCCATCTAAATCTGAAGGAGGTTTTTCAGTAGAATCAATTGCTAAAACTCTTGAATCTTTTCGCACAAGTGTCACAAGCAACCCAATCACAAAAGTTACTGTCCGAACATCCTCTTTTGTTTCTAAAGCTTCAATTATTATTCCAGCAGTAGTTATTCTTTCCCAAACTTTCATCTCTCTTCTTTCTCTTTTCCAATTCCTATTTACTCTAAATAGAAATATCTTTTCATCACTTCTTTTAACTCTTTCTGCTTTTTGGCAATGGTTTCTTGGCTTATTTTTATTTCCTTTTTGGAGAAGAAAACGGAAAAATATTGGAACAGTATTTGATGCTCTATCTCTTTCTCCAATTCCTCAAGCTTTTATTGTTGTTTATTCGAGAAGTGGAAACATTAAAGTGGCAACCACTGATTCCTATGGCCAATTTCAAGTTGGTCTTCCTGAGGATGAATATCAAATAAGAGCTGAAAAAGCTGGTTATCTTTTCCCATCCCAACTCGTGAGCACCATAAAAGCTAAAATCTACACCAATATCTATGAACCAACTAAAAAGATTCTTATCAGAAAGGATCTATTCTTTAATACTTCAGTTCCCATGGATCCTCAGGTAGAAGGGGTAGTTCATAAAACTTTTTCCTTTATCTCCCAGTTTAACCGAATACTGCTTCCCCTAAGTTTTCTTCTTTCCCTCTATGTTTTTATTATTTACCCGAGTTTTGTTAATGGGGTTTTCTTGGGAGGGGTTGGGGTTTACCTCGTGGTAAAATTTAAGACATGAACAAGATTTCCGCCGGGGGCGTGATTTACAAAAAGGAAAAAAGCCAAATACAAATTCTTCTTATCAAAGATAATTGGAACGAGTGGACATTTGCCAAGGGATTTGTCGAGAGCGGAGAGGAATATCAATCAACCGCCATTCGCGAAATGTCAGAGGAGCTTGGAATTGATGCGAAAAAACTGCGTTTTGAAAAAGATTTGGGTGAAATCGAATATGATTATTTTTGGGAAGGCGAAAAAATTCATAAAAAAGTTTACTATTATCTTTATAAATGGGTTGCCCATCAGGAATTCCATTTGCAAAAAGAAGAAGGAATACAAGAGGCCAAATGGGTTATGCTTGGTGAACTTAAAGGAGTGATAGGTTATAAAGATAATTCTCTCCAGCTTGTCAACAGGATAGAAAAGCAATTATTTGGAATTTGAGCCACGGTGTGATATATTAACATCGATGTTGAAAAAACTTCTTTTTGTTTTTCTTTTTCTTGCATTTGGCGGAGTGACGGTTTTCGTCGGTTTTAAGCTTCTGCCTCAAGTTGTTAATTATTCAGGATTGCAGGTGATCGGTAACGGCAGTGAAGCTGATATTTATTTAAACAATCAAAAAATCGGCCGCACCCCATTTGAAGACGATAAACAACATCCCGGAGAATATATTCTCCGTCTTACTCCTGTGAATCGCAAGATGAAATCCTGGACGCGGAAAATTGTGTTAACCGCCGGCGCGATGACAACCGTTGAACGGTATTTTTCGACGGATGAAAAAAAAACAGGAGGTTTAATCGTATATCTTAAAGGGATTGATGACAAGATGTCTCAAATTGAAATCATCACTGATCCGGATGAGGCGACAGTTTATCTTAATAAAGAAAATAAAGGTAAAACTCCAGTCACAGTATATGATGTGCCTGTTGGAAATCAGGAAATTATTGTTAAAAAAACCGGTTATGAAGATCGGATTCATAAAATTGACACGGTTTCTGGATTTAAAGTTTCTTTTCTTCTTGATTTAATTCCGGAAAAACAAGTTAAAGGAATAGCAGCGGCATATGATTCAACTGATAGTGCAAAAATAATAACTCCAACACCGATGGCAAAATCAACGATTAACAAAAATGATGATAAAATTATAGAAGTAATTGAAACAGGAACCGGTTGGTTAAGAGTGAGAGAGAATCCATCGGCCGAAGCTTCGGAATCTGCAAAAGTTGAACAAGGAAATCAATTTATCAATCTGGATGAGAAAAACGGATGGATAAAAATTGAATATGAAAAAGGAAAATTTGGTTGGGTGAGTGGAGAATATGTTAAAAAAATATAACAACTTAAAATTCGAAGCACGAAATCCGAAATTCGAAACAAATTAAAATGACAAAAATTCCAAATTCAAAATATTTTTGAACATTTGAGAATTTTAATTTTGAACATTGTTTCGAGTTTCGTCATTCGAATTTCGAATTTAATTTTCAATGGCTAAAGACACACAGGTCGAATACCGTATCCCCACTATCATGTGGGTAATTGTGGTTGTGATGGCGATGCTTTTGGCCGCCCTTTACCAAAAAGTGCAGATGCTTGAAGGAAAACCTGGAATTTTGGGTTTAGGCGTGGTGAAACAAGCAGCTGTTACTCCGGCGACAACAGGTGAAGCGCAACCGACAGCTTCATTTCGCGCTTTTGATCCAAGCCGAGATGTCGGAACGTATTCCCCTTTAGGCAATAAGAACTCAAAGGTTAAAATTGTGGTTTTTTCTGATTTTGAATGTCCATATTGTGCCGCGCTTGACGGTTACAATAAGGAAGTTGTTAGTAGTTTGAAATCACGAATTTCAGATTGGGAGCCGGCAATTCCAAATATTATTAAGGATTACGTGGATACGGGTAAAGC
>JBGSIU010000027.1:0-5093 GCA_041742375.1 Patescibacteria group bacterium | reverse complement strand
AGTCGAATGATGCATTTTCCAGTGCAAAAAGTATATAAGCATAATTTAGTCTATGAGGTAAAAATTGTCAAGGCGCAATCAATGTGATATTATAAATGGGTATAGACGTTAAAAATTTAGAAATGATCAAATTTCTATTTTTTTTAGCTTCGTAATCAACTAAAAATTGATCGATATATATTATTTAGGCGACAACTGTTTTAGAATTAAAGGTAAAAAGACAAGCCTGGTGATCGACCCTTTTTCCGATAAACTGGGGATTAAATTTCCCAAAACTGAATCTGAAATTGTTCTCTATACAAATGCAAAAGAGGAGAGCCATACTTCAAGTGGCGTCTCAGGATTGACCTTGGTTATTGACGGACCCGGAGAATACGAAATAAAAGGCGTAAGCATTATTGGCTTTTCAACAGAAAAAGGGCAGAATACGATTTTTAAAATGGTAATCGACAATGTGAAATTTGCCCATCTTGGAGCCTTAAAAGAAAAACTAAATACAGAAATAATCGAAGAGCTCGAGGACGTCCATGTTTTAATGGTTCCGGTTGGGGGAAAAGATACAATTGATTTTAAAGCGCTTGATGAAATAATTAAAGGCGTTGAGCCAAGAATTGTCATTCCGATGCATTATCAGACATCAAAATACAATAAAGATCTTCTGCCTTTATCTGATTTTATTAAAAATAGCGGGCTTGAACCTCAAAAAGTGATTGGCAAGCTAAGCATTGCTCGCGAGAAACTTCCAGAACAAAGAGAATTGCATGTTTTTGACTAAAATTTTTATATAAAAAATATTGATTAAAGCTTAAAAGATGGCTTCTATAAAAATTCCTCCCCACGATACGGAAGCGGAAAAATCGCTTTTGGGCGCGCTTTTAATTGATAAAGACGCGCTTATTTCCATTGTTGAAAAAACCAAGCCGGAATATTTTTATGAAGAAAGCCATGTGCTGATTTATAAAGCGATTATTCAACTTTTTGATGAACGCGAACCAATTGATATCGTCACAATGACCGCCAAGCTTAAAAAAAATGGCGATTATAAGAAAATTGGCGGAAAAGAATATTTAACCGAACTCGTGAATTTTGTGCCAACGTCTGCTCACGTCCATAATTATGCAAAAATAATTGAAGAAAATAGTATCAAGAGAAGATTAATCCATTTGGCAAGCGAGATGACTGAGGATTCATTTGACGAAAAAAGCGATGCGAAGAAAATTCTGGAAGCATCAGAAAAAAAAATATTTTCTATTTCTCAGGGGCAATCAAGAACGGGATTTATCGCTCTTCGAGATGCATTGGCTGAAAGCTTTGATCGCCTGGACGAGCTGCAAAAAAGCACCAGTGGTTTGCGCGGTATTTCCACAGGTTTTATTGATCTTGATAATAAGCTTGCCGGGATGCAACCGAGCAATTTAATTATTTTGGCCGCCCGTCCAGGTCAAGGAAAAACTGCGTTTGTTTTAAATTTGGCGCAACACGCGGCAGTTCTCGATAAACAACCCGTTGGCATATTTTCACTGGAAATGAGCAAAGAAGAGCTAGTTGACCGTTTGCTTATTTCGCAGGCTGAAATTGATGCTTGGCGATTAAAAACCGGAAAACTTCCGGAAGAAGATTCAGAAAGATTAACAACTGCGATGGGAGAACTTGCCGAAGCGCCAATTTTTATCGATGATACCCCAGGAATGAACATTATGGAAATCCGAACCAAAGCGCGCCGTCTCCAGATGGAACAAAACATAAAATTATTAATTGTTGATTACTTGCAGCTTATGCAGGGGACAAATAAGGAAAGCCGTGTTCAGGAAGTTTCGGAAATTTCGCAATCATTAAAAAATTTAGCCCGCGAACTTAAAATTCCAGTTTTAGCCGTTTCTCAGTTGTCACGAGCAGTCGAGAGCCGAGGTACAAAAGTTCCGCAGCTTGCTGATCTTCGGGAATCAGGTGCGATTGAACAGGATGCGGATGTTGTCATGTTTTTATACCGCCAAGATGAAGCGATAGATAAATTTAATCAATATGTTGTTAAATTATTAATCGCCAAGCACCGTAACGGTCCAACCGGCCAAATTGATCTTCTTTTCAAATCCGACCGCGTGAAGTTTTACAGCGTGGAGGGAAAAAGGTAGAAATTGAGCAGCTCCTCAGAATGCGGTATTTTTTGCATTTTGGCACAGTTTTTAGTAGAATACATCTCTATATGAAGATAAAAGCGAATGCAAGTTATAAGAAAAGCGAGGCTAGGGGTTTCAGCGTGGTGCTGCTTTTTAAAAACGAACTTGACAAGTGGGAAAATGAGCTTAAAAATCAGCCATTTGAAGCCGATTTCAAAGAAGCATTCTATTTTAACACGGAAAAGTCTCAATATCTTTTTGTTGGTTTGGGAGATAAAAACGAGTTTACAATTGAAAAATTCGCGTCCATTACTGCAATTTGGGCTAAAAAATGCGAAAAGTTGAAGAAAACAAGCATAAATCTTTTTATACCAATTACGCCATTTTCCGATGTAGATCTTGGAAAAACGTTAATCGAAAGCATAAATTTGAGTTTATACAGATTTGTAAAATACAAAACAAATAAAATTGAATTTTCAATTAGCGAGCTTAACATCTTTTTAGACGGAACAACTTCATCCCGAATAAAAAGTTTATCACAGGGTTTTGAGCTCGGAAACCTTTTTTCTATTGCCGTAAACTACACCCGCGATTTAGTCAACGAGCCCGGGTCTGTCACAACTCCGAGTTTTTTAGCCGCAGAAGCCTTAAAAATAGAAAAATCCTGCAATCATATTGAAACGGCAATTTATGATGCGAAAAAAATGCATAAAATCGGAATGGATGCGGCGCTTGCTATCGGCCGTGGAAGCATGGAGGAGCCAAAATTCATTAAGATTGAATATAAACCAAGGGGAGCTTTTGACAAAATAGTTTTAGTCGGTAAGGGCTTGACTTTTGATAGCGGGGGATTGTCACTTAAAACATCTCAAAGCATGGAAACCATGAAAATTGATATGGCGGGAGCCGCCGCAGTGCTTGGAATTTTTAAAATTATTGAAAAGCTTGGAATAAAAGTGCACGTTGTGGGGCTTATTGCCGCGGTTGAAAATATGCCTTCAGGCAGTTCGGTGCGGCCGGGAGATATTGTTCGGGCGATGAATGGAAAAACAATCGAAATTTTAAACACAGATGCGGAGGGCCGCGTGACACTCGCCGATTCATTAAGTTTTGCAAATAGTTTAAAACCAAAAATAATTATCGATCTTGCCACATTAACCGGCGCCTGTGTCGTGGCATTGGGGGAGGAAATTACCGGCGTTATGGGAAACAAACAAGAGCTTGTTAACGAAATTCTTGGAGCAGGAACACGCGAAGGAGAAAAATTTTGGCAATTACCCTTAGAGGATAAATACAAGGAAATGCTTAAGAGCACAGTTGCTGATATTAAAAATACTGCGAAAAAATATGGCGGCGCAATTACTGCCGGATTATTTCTGCAAGAATTTGTTGGATTAACTCCCTGGGTGCATTTAGACATTGCTGGCCCGGCATATTATGAAAAAGATAGCGATTTAATCCCTAAGGGTGCCTCTGGAATTCCTGTCAAAACTTTGCTAAGATGGTTGATGTTGAAATAAAAAACCAAATTCCAAAACCCAAATTCCAAACAAATATCAAATATCAAATTCGAAATTTCAAACAATAATTTATTTTGAATTTATTTGTTATTTGGAATTTGTTATTTGGAATTTATCGCAGTTGTTTCCTGTCCTTTTCTCAATCGGTAATCTTACAGTTTACACTTCGTCGTTAATTATCGCCATTGGTTTTCTGGTTTCCCTTTTCTTTTTCTGGAAGTTAAGCCGCGCCGAAATTATCGAGGAAGAAAAAATTTTTGACTTTATTCTGTTGTTTATTATCGGAGCGATGATTGTGGGGCGCATGGTTTATGTACTTGAAAATATGAACGATTTTCAATTTAAGATTGACCGCGCCATTCATATTTATAAATACCCTGGATTTAATCTCTGGGGGGTTTTAATCGGCGGCTTTGCGGCGTCTTTTAATTATGCGCGATATATAAAAATTAAAAAAGCGCGTCTTTCTGATTATCTCGCCATTGGTTTTTCCTGTTATTTAAGCTTTGTTTTTTTGGGATATTTTTTTGACGGAGTTTATGCGGGATTTGCCACTCCGGTTTTTGGAATTAATTTTGTTGGATATCCTGGAAAACGATTTCCACTGCAACTTCCGGCAAGCGCGGTGTTTTTGCTTCTTTTTTACATCGCCAAAAAAAAAGTTACCAAGTTAAAACCGGGCTTAATTTTCTGGATTTTTCTTTGCATCTTCTTTACGTCTTTACTAGTGCTTGAATTCTTAAGGCATGATAGAATATACTTCGAAAGTACAGCGATTAATAAATTGCTTTTTTTTGTATTTGCAATGTTTTCAAGCGTGGTAATTATGTTAAAATACAAATATGAAAAATAATATGAAAAAAACAATATTCACTTTCCCATTAACAGTGTTGAAATCAATACAAGATTTTGCGCTTTCAAGGCGCCAGGATCTTCAAAAAAAAATAAAAGAATTAGATCATGAAGATCCTTTTAAAGATAGTGACAGGTCAATTTTTAATTCACCGGATGATGATATTAAAGAACAAGTAGACCATGAAAGAGTTGATGCAATTCGTAAAGAACTTGAAGTTAATCTAGAAGAAACAAATAAGGCCCTGGAAAAAATAAAAAATGGAAAATATGGTTTTTGCGAAAAATGTAATTCTCTTATTGATACTGCCCGGTTGGAGGTTTTTCCTCTTGCGAGATTTTGCTTAAAATGCGAAAAAAAGAACAATAAGTGATATAATTGAGTTAAAGATTTCCCCCCAGCTTGCTGGGAGGCAAATAGGGTGAGCACTCCATGGAAAGAAAAGAGGTAGAATATTTCTAGATGAAAGTTCTATCAACTGGAAACGCCCGGTACTCTATTTGGTACCACATGGTGTTTCTGCCTAAGTATCGAAGAAAGGTGCTCACAACTAAAATTGCAAAAAGGCTGAAAGAAATACTTATCGGAATTTCAACTGAGTAT
>JBGSIU010000026.1:0-32200 GCA_041742375.1 Patescibacteria group bacterium | reverse complement strand
CAGCATTTTATTTGCCCTATTTATGTATTTTTTATTTTTAAGAAACACAAAAATGAAAAATACAAAAAAAAAGAAGACTTGATATGCCATGGTTATTTTTTATTACTATTGGACTTGCACTTTTTGCAATTTTCGTCATCAGCCGCGATTCACAAGCTTAATTCTTTAATCTTTTCCCTGATTTTAATTGCCTCTTCAAAATTCAATCCCTCGGCTTGGCGTTTCATCTCGCGCTCCAATCTTTTTATAATTTTATTCTTATCATTCGGCGTTAACGACTCGGGATTAATATTTTTTAAATAATTTTCCCCCATTTCCCTTTTCTCCCTCATTTCCCAAATTTCCCCTTGTTTCTCTTCTTCCGCAATCTTCTCTCGCACTTTCTTTTCAATTGTTTTTGGTGTGATGCCATGGCGCAAATTATATTTAATTTGATATTTGCGGCGCCTGTCAATTTCAGAAATTGCTTCCTTCATTGAACCGGTCACGGTGTCCGCATATAAAATCACTTTTCCCTGCACATTTCGCGCCGCCCGGCCCATGGTTTGAATCAGGGAAACGCGACTTCGCAAAAAGCCTTCGCGGTCAGCATCAAGAATGGCAACCAGTGACACTTCCGGCAGATCAAGCCCTTCCCGGAGCAAATTAACGCCGATTAACACATCAAATTCCCCTCTTCGCAGTTTATCAAGCACATCGCTTCTTTCAAGGGTTTTAATATCAGAGTGGAGATATGCCGCGCGGATATTTTTTTCCTTGAGAAAAATTGAAAGGTCCTCGGCGGTTTTTTTGGTGAGAGTTGTAACGAGAATTTTTTGTCCCTTTTTGTCATTCTGATGAAAATCAGAATCTATTTTTTTATTTTCATAGATTCCGGCCTTCTCCCTAAAGGGACAATTGGCCGGAATGACATGGTGTACACGTCTTTCAATCTCTCGGATTAAATCCTTTACCTCATCTTTTGCCGGCCGCACTTCAATTTCTGGATCAACTATCCCCGTGGGGCGCACCAATTGTTCTATGATACCAGAATCTGGAATCTGGAATCTGGAATCTGGATCTTTTATGGTTTTCCTTCTAGATTCTAGATTCAAAATTCTAGACTCTTTTTCGGCTTTTTCAATTTCCCAACTATCCGGCGTTGCTGAAACATAAATTATTTTCGGCACCACATTATAGAATTCTTCAAATTTCATCGGCCGGTTATCCAGTGCCGCCTGCATTCTGAAACCAAAATCAATCAAAGTTTTTTTTCTGGCATGATCGCCGTTAAACATCCCGCGAATTTGGGGCACGGTCATGTGGCTTTCATCAATAAAAACTAAAAAATCATCGCCGTACATTTCGCGAAAATAATTAATTAAAGAATATGGAGGATCTCCTTTTGTTCTTCCGTCAAAATAGCGGGAGTAATTTTCAATGCCATTCACATATCCAACCTCTTTAATCATTTCCAAATCATAATTAACTTTTTGAAGAAGTCTTTTTGCTTCAAATTCTTTTTTTTGTTTTTTTAAAGCCGCCACTTCTCGTGCTAAATCAGATCTAATCTGACTTTCAGCTTTAGCAAAAGAGTCCGGAGACATCATAAAATGCTTGGCTGGGTAGATTATTACCTTTTCTATTTTCTCTTCTTTTTCCTGACCGCTCACTGGATCAATAATCGCAATATGATTAATGATCAAATTGTTAATTTTCATATTGTCATTCTGATGAAAATCAGAATCCACGTTTTTATTACATAGATTCTGGCTTTCGCCAGAATGACAAGGAAAAAATCCCTTGGAATTTACGCGGTACGCGTAGTCCTCATACGCCGGGTATATATCCATATATTCTCCCCGAATTCGAAATGTTCCCCTTTTAAATTCATAGTCACTTCGCGCGTATTGCAAATCAATCAAACGGCGCGCAATTTTATTAAAATCAGCAACGTCCCCAACTCCAATTGGCAAAATAAAATTGCCGTATTCCTTCGGAGAACCAATGTTGTAGATACAGCTTACTGAGGCAACAACAATTACATCGCGCCGCGTTAATAAGTTTGTGGTTGCCTGCAATCTCAATTTATCAATCACGGCGTTGATTTGAGCTTCTTTTTCGATGTACGTGTCGGTTGTCGGAATATACGCCTCCGGCTGATAAAAATCATAATAGGACACAAAATACGACACGGCATTTTGGGGAAAAAAATCGCGGAATTCTTGATACAGCTGCCCGGCCAAAGTTTTATTATGTGAAATTATGAGTGCTGGCATTTGTAAGCTTTTGATGACATTTGCCATGGTGAAAGTTTTGCCGGAACCCGTCACCCCAAGGAGAACCTGATTTTTGAGTCTGGCAGAAACCCCCGCGGTCAAGCGCTCAATTGCCTGCGGCTGGTCACCGGTGGGAGAAAAATTTGATTTAAGATTAAACATGATGCTAATTTTACATTATTTTGATAAAATCATGAGTGTGTCTGCCCAAGTGGCTCAGTGGTAGAGCGACTTCTTGGTAAGAAGTAGGTCGAGGGTTCAATTCCCTCCTTGGGCTCATAGAAAATTTAAAATGCAAATCTCAAAATGTAAAATTGTGGTAAAATATAGAATAGCTTAACAAAACAAGATAATTTTAAATTTTAAACTGTCATTTTGATTTTTGAGATTTAAATTTTACATTATTTATTATGGCTAAGACTAAAAAAGACGCTCGGATAAAAATCGGTTTTGTTTGCACGGTGTGCAAAACTTTTAATTATATTTCTGAAAAAAACCGGCTGGAAACAAAGGAGAAACTTACTTTAAGCAAGTATTGCCGCCGCTGCAAAAAACACACCCCTCACAAAGAAACGGAGAAATTGGGGAAAAATAAATAAACACAACCTTGTCATTCCGGCCTCCGAGCCGGAATCTATATTGTTATATTAACCTTATAAAGCTGTTGTTTACTTGCGCCCAAATCAAATTTATACCTTTCCTCTCCCCTTAAAAAGTCATACTTTTTAAAATTCTTGCCTATCAATTCTTTAATTTTCAAAGCATGGACTAAAATTCCCGGGGAATAAAAATTAAATTTTGGATCATAGCCAGAGTTATAGGCAAGAGACTCGCCAAGTTTTTCATTTTCAAAAGTTAAAATGACAGCCACGTTTTGTCCTTGAATTTGAAGAAAATTTAGAACTGCGTGCCAATTATTATTTTTAATATTTATCAAATCCCAAAAAAACTCTTCCATTCCTTTTGTCATAAAATTTTCTTTTTCCTTCTGTGAAAGTTTATGCAATCTCACAAATTCTTGAAAATTACTTTTTTGAATTACATTAAATGATTTGAAACATTTAATTATGTTCATCTCGCCAGTTTCTTTTTCCAGTCGATTAATTTTTCTTTTCAGCTCGCGGCGGTTTTTGTATTCCAACTGAGTTACATATGTTTCCCAGTTTTCAGGAAGACTGATATTGGAGGAAATCTCCTGAGGCGTATATCGTATATCGTATTTAGTATTTTGTATCTTATTCGTAATTAGTAATTCGTAATTCGTAATTGAAACATATTCCAATTCAACTTTCTTAAATCCATTTTCCTTAAACCAGTTTACAACTTCAAACCAAATTTTTAATTTTTGATTTTTAATTTTTGATTTTATATAAATATCTCCATAGTCTGTCACTTCTTGCCCATTTAAAACTTTTTTCATTCCCAAAAATTTAATTATGCCGTCCACATTTTCAAACGCTCCGTAGCCAACCAAAACACTATCTTGACTGGATTCTTCGCTTCGCTCAGAATTAAAAATTCCCAACAAAACCACATTCAGCTCTTCACAAAAATGCCGTGCAAATGTTTGCAGATAAAACGGAGTCTGGAAAAAAGGAACATTTTCTTTTTCAAAAACTGAAAGGTCTGAAAATGAAGAGAGTTTTTTAATTGAAATCATAAATTTTTATGATTTATTTTAATTTAATATGGAAATAATCACTTAAAAATACTGCAAGAATAAAACAAAAAACTAAAAAATTCACAATCGTCGATACCGGCTCGCCTATTAAAGAACTAATAAAAGTGGCAAAAAATAAAGCAAATAAAATTAAAAAATAGTTAATTTTTTGATATTTTGATCGCTGTTTTTCTTCTCGTGTTTTTTCTAAAAATCTAAAAGGATTACCAGTTTTATAATACGAAATATATCCAGCAACTAAGAAAATTAAAATTACAAGAATCCAAAGCATATATTTTTATCTAATAAGTTTAAATCCATTTTTTTCATAAATTTTATCAAAAGACAAAAATTCGCTTACTCCTTTTTCACGAGCAATTGCCATATTCATGCAATCAGTCATTGACACCATGTGCGATCTCTGGCCCTCAAAGATCTTTCGCGCCGCATCAACCAAACCATGATCTGGAAATATAACAAAGATATATTTATCGTCGAAAATTCGCTTTAGGAAACGAAGGGATAAATTTTTATCAGTAAAATATGTTAGTTTTGTAGAAACCTCATCGATAACATCCCAGGAGGTAATCATCTGCTCATCTGTAAAATAATCTGAGAGCCGCAAACAATTATCATGATGACAGTCTTTTATGTAGTAAAGCCCAATAAAAAAATCCGCATCAACAAAAACCATATTCTAATTATCTATTATCCGGAGAATTAATTCCGTAAAGATATTCATCGTTAGAACTCAAATCTCGAGGCGTATTTTTGTTTCCATATCCCGCATCGCGAGCCATTTCTCGAAGTATTTCCCTGCTTGTTTTTTTCTTTTTTTGAAGAAGCTTAGCGACAGCTTTTCTCACGAGCTCAGAAATAGATACGCCGGTGATTTGCGCTTCGTAACGAAGTTGATCATATAGGCTTGGAGTAAAGAGAACTTGTGCGCGAACCATAATACCTACATCATACACAATGTGTAGCTACTTGTCAAGCACTGAATAATCATGTTAGAATGAACTGTAAAAATATAGAAAATAACTAGGCCTGTAGTTCAACGGTAGAATAGAGGTCTCCCCGCCTGCCAAAGCCTGAGCGAGGGGTATGATGCAATGGTAGCATGGCGGTCTCCAAAACCGCTCATTCAAGTTCGAATCTTGATACCCCTGCATTTTTGGCGATGGCGGGCAGGCAAAACCTTTGATGAGGGTTCGACTCCTTCCAGGCCTGCAAAATCACCTTCCACAGCTTGGTTTTGAAGCTAACTGCTCAAAATATTGAAGAACTAAACCTTCCGGCATTGAAGGATATTGAGTTAGAGCCGAATAGCTCTTTCCGCAAAGAGAATAAAAAGACACACAAGTATCACGTTCGTACTTTGACGCCACACAATTTTCCTCCGGATTGGCAATCCAAAAAGGCGGAACATCATTTGTGATTTTAATCAGTGAACTTCCATTTCTTTGGCCAGCATAAAGCCTCACAAGCAAATAAAAATTGCGATTTATCACAATATTATTTTTAATTATTGGGATAGCCTTAATATTATTTTTATTCAGTCTGTTAATGATTTTCTGTTCAAAAACTGAGCTATTTTCCCCTTCAAATTGCAATTCAAATTGCAATTTATTTTCAATTGGATAATGCAGGTTACTGTCCCATCGATAACCTTTAAATAATTGTTTTTCTTCATTTAATCTGTCTTCTATCTCTTTGTCAATCGCTAACGACTTTTGGTTAATTCGTATGTTTTCAATTGGTTTCCCTTCATACACCCACCATTTTTTTTCCGGGTCGCCGTATTTTTTCATTAACTCTCCAAATTTTTGCTCAATCATCAATCTTTGAATTTCGTCTGTTTCCCGTGCTAAAAAATTAATTAATCTGATTTTTGAATAATCTTCATATTTCTTAAACCTTGTTTGCCTAGCAAGCAATAAACCCCACACCATATCGCTTGCAACCAATCTGTTATCTTGCGATCTTTGGCCTACATCCTTGCTTAAATTCCAAAGAAATATTCCTCCCCATTTTTCCAGCCTTATTTTTCTAAAATAATCAAAATCTGTCGGCTTGCCACGCATGTATTTTGAAAAATGCCAGTTGGCCACAATTAAATTATTCGGCAAAACAAAACTTAAAAAAATTAGAGGTAAAATAAAACCAAGCAAGCTTTTTGTGAAAAGCAAAGATTGTTTTTTGAAATACCCCCACAAAATCACGGCATACGCGGCCACAAAAGCAATCGTTGTTTCAATGCCAAAAAGACGGACGGAAGTGAGTCCAAAAGCTGGAATATAGACATTTAAAAGCGCGCGCAAAATGTTAAAAACTGGAGGGATCAGAAAAAAAAGAGTGGCAATTAAAATTAAATTCATCTGCCTCGCGTGGCGGTTTTCTTTTTCATGAAATTGGAGTTTTGCAATTAAATATGACCCGGCATACATTAAGCCGCCGCCCAAAAACACCAGTTCCAAAAAATAAACTTGCGTGTTTTTGCCCATGCTTTCAAAAACCAGCGTGATTAATTTAAAGGCGCGAAGCAAAATATAGGCGTCATAAATTGAATAGCCGATGATGATGGCAACGATGATGGTGACGGCGCCCTGCATAAGGCGCAAAAACGAGCTTGAATATTCTTTTAAATCCCATTTGGCCGAAAACGGAATTTTGAAAAACCAGAAAATGGCAAATGCATAATAAATGCCAGACTGGATTGAGTCGCCGGCAATTTCCCAAATTTTTTCCAAATTTAAAAATTTTCCAAATTCAGGATCAAGACCGGTGATCGCGGCAAGAATAATAACACCAAGGATAACGCCAACGACACCTGCCAAAATAAGGGCGGATTTTAGGCTATTTGGCTCATCTTTTTTTGTTCCAATTACTGTTTCACCAGAAACATGCGGCTGTTCATTAAAAACAGTTTTGGAAATAGTTTTCAGCACATAAATTAATGGAAAAAATATTAAGAAAAATGCAGAATGAAAAATTCCCCTTAGCGTGATTTTTTCAATTGAAGATTGGTTTAAAATTAAAAATAAAATCACGGGAAAGAAAAATTTTAAAACATAATAACCGTTTTGATAGTCCCAAATTATGGAACCAATGAAAGACAAAAAATAAATGAAAAGAGGAAAGCCGAATTTCAATTTCTTGATTTTAAAAAACCAAAATATAACAAGACTGCAAAAAATCAAGTCAGGCAAAATCAGGCTGAAATTTGCACCAAAAAAAGGAGAAATCTTTAGTCCATGAATAATAATCCCCCTTATTAAAGCAGGAATTAAAAGTAAAAACCAAAAAGGATTCATAAACTTATTTTAATATTTTAGCACGATTTTTGCCAGTTTTTCAGAGATTTTAAACGGATTTTTGTTTTGCCAAATATTGCGGCCGACAGCCATGCCGAAGGCGCCGGCTTGCATAATGAGGCTGGCAGTTTCCAAAAATTCGGGTTCGGGAAGGCGCGAACCGCCGGCAAAAACAACGCGGCAGCGGCCGGCAGATTTCACAATCCAGGACAATTGGGACACATACGACATATCCGACGTATTCGTCGTATTTTTTGGGACGCGTACCTTCACTACATCTGCTCCAATCTCAAGCCCCACCCGCGCGGCATACGCGATTGTCTCCGCGCTGTCTGGATTCTGCACGGCAGTTCCCCGCGGATACATCCATGCAATAACCGGCAGGTTTTTTGCATGCGCCTGTCGTTCTATCTCTGCGAACTCTTTGAACATTTTTTCTTCAAACTCGCTTCCTAAATAAATTGTATAGCCAACGGCCGCGGCGCCAAGGGAAATTGCTTCATCGACTGTGCAGATCTGCTCGGCCATGGGCTCATCATTGGCAAGGCGAGTTTTACCGTTTAATTTAACAATAAGGGATGGAAAACCCGCCTGCATCTCGCTGATGCGAGAAGCATTGGCGGGCAGGTATTTCTCCGCGATTCCCTTTTGGCAAATTACACCCGTGAAAAAACCGCTTGCCGCAATTTTAATCACATTTTCCGGGTCAACCGATTCATCATTAAAATCCGTGGGGCCGTGTTCAAGACCTTGATCGTAGGCGAGAAATAAGGCGTGGTCATTGCGAGAAATTACAGATAAATCAATCATATTTTAGATCCATGGTTTCCACTGGATACTGTAACCATTAGAATCTCTATGAAAAAAACCAAATTGGGTTAAGTTTCCATTCAAAAAATGAAGAAGGTATTCTTTACTATCAATAGAATCATAAGGATTAACCCAGTCTCCAAGAGCAAGATTATGATTAGTTGCCAGGTAGGTATAATCAAACTTTTCCTGAAAAACCAGAATTAAATCATCTGTTTTACTCCAACTTTTTACATCAGTTCCAATTTTAAACCCAAAAATTCGCACCAAATATTTTTGTCCGCCAAACACATCTAGAACAATTAAGTTTAATCCTGAGTAACCGCTAATTGAAGTTAAACTACAAGTTATTTCAGTTGAACCTTCAACATATGGAATTATTTCCTTGTTGGTACAAAAATTAATAATTTTTCTGTCTTTTATCAATTGATTCAAGTGGCCACTTTCGTTTCCTTTCTTTTCTAATCTAATATCATTTTGATTAGTATTTTGTTGATTTGATTTAAAAAAATAAAAATAGCTTAGCAGAATTATTGAAAGAAATGCTACTAAAACGATTGAATATTGTTTTTTCTTTAAAATTATATTCATAAAGGGTGCTTTATAATTTATATTGTAGTCCTTCCACCGCTCCAATTTTTTGAATCACGCTTCCTGCATTTTCCGTGCCATTTTTCATCGCTTTCTGGATATCTCCTGTTTTTAAATATTCGGCTAAAAATCCTGATTCATAGGCATCCCCTGCCCCAGTTTTTTCAATTGGTTCTGCCCCGCTTTCCGGCTCAAAATATGTTTTTTTGCCGTCAAATGCGTAAGATCCGCGGCGGCCGTCGGTGACAACCACAAGCTTTTTATTTAATTCCCATAATTTTTGTAGGGACAAACCTCCCGGTTTGTCCTCTGTCGCGCTTCCGCGCGACTTTGGGTCGACCAGGAGGTCGACCCCTACGAAGATATTTAAAATTTTCTCCATTTCCTTACGATTAACAAATAACGCATCACAATTCTTCATCGTTTCTATGTATGTCTCCACCGGCCGAGCGAGTTCATTGCTTGAAGGATTATATGCCAGCCTAAAACCAATTTTCTTTTTTAACTCAATTATTTCAGCAAAAAAATCTTGATACTTTGGACCAACGGAACTTAAAAACAACCAGTCTGTAGTCTGTAGTCGGTAGTCGGTAGAAGAAAAACTGTATGGTTTGACAGAAGTGTCTTGGAGGATGAAACGCTCGTTTTTATAGTTTACTATGTATCCAACATTTGTTTTGACTCCCAAAGTTTTATTAATTTTTAATTTTAAATTGTAATTCTGAATTCTGAATTCTGAATTCTGAATTTCGCGATCAGAAAACGAAACAATACGTTGACCATCAACATCCCCTCCCACAATTGAATAAAATTCTACCGCGATGCCTTGTCTCGCAAGTCCGACGGCAACGTTTAGCGCGTTTCCTCCAACCGTCACCACTTCTTGCTGAAGCTGAGTTTTGCTCCCCAAGCGGAAATTCATGGTGCGCGCGGCGGCGTCCACATTTATATTTTCGGAATTTTCCGGAATTTGAAGAAAAACATTAATCGTAGAATCACCAATGGCTAAAACTTTTGGCATCGTCAAATTATTATTACCTTTTATTTTTTCTTTATCCCTTTTCTTTTTGGCCGTGTCATGCGCGCGGCAAGCCGCTCTTCCATGGCACGAATTCCCTGTCTCTTGTCCTCTTCCTGCCAATTTTTAACTGGCGAAATATTTTTTTTCATATCAATATTATATTATTTTTTTAAAGCATTTTCTTCTGGCGCTATTAATCTTTCATATAATTTAACATATTCCCCCGCGCTTTTTTCCCAGGAAAAATCTTTTTTCATGGCGGCAGCAACCATAGCGTCATGAACCGACCTTCTATTTTTCCAAATATCAATTGCATGTTTTAAGCGTTTTTCCATATCAACTGACGAATAATTTTTAAATAAATAGCCTGTCGCTCCATCTTCAATTGTGTCTTTTAAGCCACCAACTGCCCGAGCAATTGGAAGCGTACCATACCTCATAGCAAGCATTTGAATTAAACCGCAAGGTTCAAAACGCGACGGGATCAGAAGAAAATCAGAGGCCGCATAAATTTGCGCCGCGAGTTCATCATCAAAATCAAATTTACAAAACACGTGCCGAGGGAAAAATTTATTAAGCCATAAAAACCTTTCTTCCCACTCTTCCTCCCCTTTTCCCAAAAAAACAAATTGGTATTTGTCGAGCGTTATGCGCCGCAACATTTTGTGAATTAGTTCCACTCCTTTTTGTTTGGAGGAAAACCGACCGACAAAACCAATCAGGGGAATATTGTCATTCGCTTCAAATCCCAATTTTTCTTGTAATTTTTTTTTATTTTCCCGCTTGCCTGAAACTACCGTGTCAATATCATATGGCAGAAAAAGATGTTTATCATTTGACAACTTGCGAATATCATAATCAATTCCGTTTAAGATTCCGGTGATCTTTTTTTCCTCTTGGCGCAAGATATCATCAAGTCCAGCTCCAAATTCCTCGGTGAGAATTTCTTTCGCATAGGTTAATGAAACTGTGTTAATAAGATCTGCGTGAACAACCGCTTCAAGAAGAGTGTTTATTCGTCTTTTTTTAATTTCCCAGCGCATCACGCGGCATTTAGCTAACTCTATTCCTAATCTTTCCACAATTTCAGTTGTGATATTTCCCTGATGAGATAAATTGTGAATCGTGAAAAGAGTTTTATATGGCAATTTTTTGTGGCGGACAAAAAACGGCAAAAGCCCAGCGTGTAGATCATTGCAATGTATCACGTCAGGCTGCCAAGAAATTATATTTTCTTCAAGCATCTTGATAATTGCCAAATTGAAAAATGGAAATGTCTCTTTTTGCGGCAAACTCAAATGTTTTTTGTTTTGTAAGAAATAAACCGGAATATTATATTCGCTCTGAACAAGCTCAACGTTAACTGTTTGTTTTTCTCTACCGTATGTCAAAACAATTTTGCCGAGGTGTTTTTTTTCATTTGGTTTAAAAATAATGCTTTGATATTGCGGCATAATGATGCGGATATCAACGCCTTTGGCAAGAAGTGCTTTGGGAAGCGAACGGCTAATGTCTCCCAAGCCTCCAACGTGAAAAAATGGGGGAAGTTCCCAGGTGACAAAGAGAATTTTCATACATTTTTATTTTTTCTTTTTGCTTTTTTGCATATCTTCAAAAGAAACAGTTTCTCCATTTTTAACTCCTTCACGAGCCTCTCTTATGATTTTTAAATACTCTTTACTTGTTAAATATGATCTGTTTTCATCGCTATCTTCCAGAGTTAAGCGAAGCGAGGCAAATCCTGAAGCAAATTGCTTAATCAGTACCCGCACCGCCTCTTGAAGCGAAGAAAAACCAGCCTCAACTGCGGCAGCCTCTCCTTGTTCCCTTAAAGATAATGGTAGCCTTACTTGAAGAACACTTGAATCATTCATATATTTAAATTATAATACAATGGTATTACTTTTGTCAATACCCTACCCACTCCATGTCATTCCTGCCTAATTTATTTTTGTCTTATTAATAATTTGTTCATACACTTTTTCATATTCATCAACCCGCCGAATCTTAGCAATCGCCTTAGCAAATTCTTGCTGCGGCTCATGCTGCAATTTCTGGCGGGCAAGCCATCTTCTATTTTTTTGAACTCAATATTTGCTGATAGACTTTTTCATATTCATCTACCATTTTCTCTACTGTGAAGTTTTTTTCAACGTGTTGGCGGCAACTCCTGCGCATCTGACGATATTTTTCGTCCGGCATGGAATAAATTCGCTCCACCGCCTCGCAAAGCCCCTCAATTCCAGTTTTTTTGACAATCCAATTTCCGCGAATATCATCCGGAGATGAATTGACAATAAATCCCGTCTCCCCGTCTTTGATAACTTCCGGCACGCTCCCGCGGGCAAACGCCACCACCGGCGTGCCGCAAGCCATGGATTCAATCATCACAAGGCCAAACGGCTCCTCCCACTGGATGGGAAAAAGAAATAGCCTCGCGTGCGATAACAATTTATTTTTTTCTTCCTGGCTTTTAATTTCTCCTATGTGAAAAATTAATTTTTCATCAATAAGCGGCACGATTTCCTGCTCAAACAAATTAATTCTGTTTGAGTGAATTTTCGCGGCAAGTATTAATTTTTTTTCTGTTTTTAAAGCGGCCTGGATTGCAATTTTTAAACCTTTTTGCACGGAAAATCTCCCCAGCCAAAAGATATAATCGCCGGCTTGCTTCTCGTTAAATATAAATTCCTTAAGAGAAAGGCCGTTATATATCGTGGCGGCATAATTTAAATCCGGCATAAAAATTCTCTGATGTTTTGATATTGACACATATGAATGCTTTTTAAACATTGTTAAAGTTTCGTGTTTAACTTTTTTTCCAAAATCTTCATGGGTGATATTAGTCGAATCCGGAAGAATGTTATGAAGTGTGTGAATAAAAGGAATTTTCTGAGCATCCAGAAGATGCATCGCAGCCGTTTCGCAATGATTGTGAATGATATCAACGCCGGAAGGCAGGTTTTTTAAAGCGTGGTAGATATGATTAAGATAGGTTAAAACGTGGCTTTTATCAAGCAGCGCATCTACTCCCACGCTCTGCTCATAAAAATAAAGAAGATTTTTATAAATTTTGCTGTCTCCTGTGGCAAAAACAAAAACCTCGTGACCTTTAGCTACTAAACCCGTATATAAATCGTACGCTACCCTTTCTGTTCCTCCATAACCTACGGGAGGGAGAGGAATCCAAGGGGTTGAAAGAATTGCAATTTTCATGGATATTTTTATCTTACACTTTTTCCACAGTTTTCTCAATAAAACTTTTTGCCCAGTCATAAATGTTATTATTTTTCACGGCCTCTTTCATGGAGCGATTTCTTTCGATTTTTTCCTCTTTTCCCATAATAAGTGCGGCATGCAGCGTATCGGCCGAAGCTTCAATGTCATATGGATTAATTTGCATCGCAGATTTTAAATCTTTTGCAGCCCCAGTGAATTTCGATAAAACCAACATTCCATGTTCCGCATCGGCACAAATCACGGCTTCTTTTGCCACCAGATTCATCCCGTCATCAAGAGCAGTCACAAAAGATACATCAGCCAGATGGTAATAGGCAAACAATTTTTCCCGGGGCAAAACCTGATCAATAAAAACAATCGGCGCCCAATCATTAGTTGAATATTTCCAATTAACTTTTTCAATCACATCCAAGACCTCGCGGTTCAAGCTTTTATACGCTGGAATATGAACACGGGAAGGCGCCCCAATTGCCAAAAACACACATTTTCCCACAAATTCAGGATATTTTTCCAAAAAACGGTCAATGATTTTTGTCCGCTCGACAATTCCTTTTGTGTAGTCAATGCGATCAACACTCACTACAAGATATTGATAGGAAAATCCAAAATCCCGCTTGATGGTTCGTTTGTCTGCATTTTTGTATTTTTCCAATTTTTCTTTAATTTCATGGTAATCAATACCGGCCGGTAAATTAGCTAATTTTGTTTGAAAACCATGATAAGCAACTGATCGAGGTTCTGAATCAACTAAAACTCCAAGTTCACGCCTGGCGCACTCAATGAAATTATCAACATGATACCCGCGGTGAAAACCCATGAAATCAGCGCCCAGCAGCCCTTCAAGAATTTCTTTACGCCAAGGACAAATACGGAAAATCTCATAAGTTGGCCAAGGAATATGCCAAAAAACTCCAATTGAAAATTTAGGATTTTTTTCTTTTAAAAGTTTGGGAAGAAGAGCCAGATGATAATCATTAACCCAAATAAAAGCATTTTTATCACCAAGTTCCTTCAAAATTGCGTCGGCAAATTTTTGATTGACTTTCACGTATTCCTGCCACCAGCTATCATGGAAAATTGGCTTAACAAAAACAGCGTGGCAAAGAGGCCAAAGAGTTTGATTGGCAAAACCGTAATAAAAACCATCCAGTTCTTTTTTCTTTAAAAAAATTCTTTTTAGCGTATAACTTTTTGTGTCTGGTGGCACTTTAAGTCTTCCCTGTTTATCCACCATGGCCGCGTCCCCGTTTCCGGCGGCAATCGCCACCATAAGCCCGCCTATTTGTTTTAGAACACCATCAAGAAGCACATGGGCGCCACCTGCAGTTTTTTGAAGCTTAATTCCTCGCGGAGTTTTCACATGAACATATGGTTCCCGTTGCATGGCAACCACAAGTTCTTTATTCTTTAAAGTTTTTTTTGCGTATTTAATTAAATCTTCAGCGCTTGTCATCTTTAAGGATAATTATATCCCAACTTTTTCCCTAAAAACAAGCCAGAGGAATTTGAGGAGGCTGAGCTGGCGTTTTATGCGCCAGGGCTGCAAAATTAAGCGAAAAAGCCATTCTCCTCCAATGGAGGATATAATGCGCGGGGCGCGAGGAATTCTCTTGCTTAAAAAATCAAATGCGCCGCCCACTCCCATTGCCGCGCAATTTCCAAACCGCGCACGGTTTTCATAAATCCATTTTTCTTGGAATGGGGAACCAAAGGAAACAAAGAGAAGGTGGGGAGAAAAAGAAACCACCTGGGAAATGAGGGAGGTGGGGGAATTAAGGGTGTTAAGGGACTGTTGAACATTATGGATACCTTCGGTGCCGAGAAATTTGGCAGTTGGAGATTTTTTGGTGTAAATTTCTGTTAACTTTTCCGCCACCTGCGGCGCGCCGCCCAAAAAAAAGACGCGCAAATTATTTTTCCCGGCAAAATTTAACATTTCTTCCATTAAATCAACTCCGGCAATTCTCTCCCCCACATCAATTCCTAAAATTTTTCCGGCAAGAGTCAAGCCTATGCCATCTGTGTGGGATACATTCGCTTCGCTCAGTATTTTTAAAAATTCTTTATCATTTTGAGCGGCCATGATGATTTCCGGATTAAGGGAAACGATGTGAAAAAAGCCAGAAGGATTTTGCAAGTGTTTTTTTACCTTATCGAGGATTTGAGTTTTGGATTGGGAAGTTATTTTGATGCCGAGAATTAAATTATTCATTTTTTGTAGGGACAGACTTCCATGTCTGTCCGCCTTTTTTGCTGCGGGAACTGGGACAAACATAGAAGTTTGTCCCTACGAATTAATATTCAAAATGATATTTTCCTGAAATTCTGTCTGGATTATTTTTATCATACTCCCATTTAGGAGGATTATCCAAGATGTATTCACGAATTTTTTCCAAAGATTCGTCAACGCGGACAACATGATCGTAAAAGGAGCGCTGCCAAAATTGGTTATGGAAAGGCAACCAATTATTATTTTTGACATTTTTGATGTATTGGTTTGTTGTAAACGTTTTGAAGCGTTGAACAATTTCGGAAACGGACAATTGGCGATTTGTTTTGTCCGTAGGGACAGACTTCCATGTCTGTCCGCCTTTTTTGCTGCGGGAACTGGGACAAACATAGAAGTTTGTCCCTACATAATTTTCTATTGTAAAAATTATGTGAATATGATTCGGCATAATAACATAGATATCTAATCCAACATGAAATAAATCTGGAATTTTTATCAAATTTTCTTCCACCATTTTTCCGGCTTCGCTTAATCGCATTTTCCCATCTATCACATTTCCCAACAGATAATTTTTCATATCTTCCAAACAAATTGTGATGAAATAATATCCATTTTCCGAATAGTCATAATTCTGGATTCTGTTTGGTTTACGATCTGGAAGATTTTGATTAAGGCGCATTTTATTTTGTAGGGACAGACCCCTGTGTCTGTTTCATTTTTTGTTGCGGGAACTGGGACAAACACAGGGGCTTGTCCCTACGGAAAATATTAGCACTTTTTTTTGAGGTTGACAAGGAGGAGGAGGAGGAGGAGATAAAATAATAAAAGTTATGTCAACAACTTTGAGCCCTGAATATCAAACGCAAAAAAAAGTTCCACAAAAACTTGAAAAAGAAAAGATAGAAGCTTATCTTAACTTGGTTGACGCTGTTCAAAAGAACGTAACTAAACCAGAAAATCCTCCCGAAGAAATCACATCAGCTCAAATCCTGGTATCCTTTCATAAAGACTCTAGCAGAGGTTTAAAAGCAACAGGTGAAAGAAAAGAAAAATCAGATTCTGCAAAAAAGCATCCTCCTCAACCGTAATTTCACATATTAAAATAATCCCTTTTCTTTTTCCGGCATTTTGATTTTTAAATGCGAATATGCGTGCGGCGTTGCCATTCGGCCTTGAGGCGTGCGTTTTAAAAAACCGCTTTGCATTAAAAACGGCTCAATCACTTCCTCCAAAGTCTGCACATCTTCAGAAAGCGTCGCCGCCAAAGTTTCAATTCCAACCGGTCCGCCGCCATATTTTTCAATTAAAGCGCGGATAAGCCTGCGGTCTGATTCATCAAGCCCGATTTCATCAACCTCAAGCATTGCCAAAGCTTGGCAAACTAAATCAGTTGTGATTTGTCCATGCTCCCCAACTTCCACAAAATCACGAACGCGTTTTAACAATCGATTTGCAATGCGCGGCGTGCCGCGCGCCCGTTTACCAAGCTGCAAAGCAGCTTCCTTGTCAATTATCACTTTCAATTTTTTAGCGTTGTGTTCGACAATCATTGCCAGTTCATTTTCGTCATAAAACTCTAAACGATACACACTGCCAAAACGATTTCTTAAGGGCGAAGACAAAAGACCAATTCGGGTGGTGGCGCCGATCACCGTAAATGGCTGCAAATCAAGCCTCATGGTGCGAGCCGAGGGACCTTTGCCGATCACGAGGTCTAACACGCAATCTTCCATGGCAGAATATAAAGTTTCTTCAATAGTTTTATTAAGCCTGTGAATTTCGTCAATAAAAAGAATGTCTCCTTTTTCCAGATTGGTGAGAATTGAGGCTAAATCGCCGGCTTTGGTAATGGCCGGGCCTGAGGTGACGCGAATATTCGTTTCCATTTCGCGCGAAATTATGTGGGCAAGAGTGGTTTTGCCAAGCCCCGGCGGGCCGTAAACGAGCAAATGTTCAATCGGCTGTTTTCTTTTTTTGGCCGCTGACAATAAAATGTCCAAATTTTTTTTAATTTTTGTTTGGCCAACATAGTCCTCAAGCCTTTTGGGGCGAAGAGCAAGGTCAATTTCGCGATCAATTTCTTTCAGTGGATCTTTTGGTTTTTTATCCATAATTTTTATTTCTTTAAAAACCCCTTCACAATTTCTTCTACTTTTTCATTTTCTATTCCCTTATTTCTTCTGAAATAATCCAAAATTTCCCGATTTTGATAGCCCAAATTTTGGAGAGCCGAATATGCTTCTTCCATGTTGCTTGTTATCCCTTCTCCACGGCCATCTGCAGACTGCCAACTGCTAACTTTCCCCTTTAATTCCAAAAATATTTTTTCCGTTGTTTTTGTTCCAAGCCCGCTTACTCCTTTGAAAAATAATTTATTTTTTTGCGCGATTGCACCGGCAATTCTTTCCCCATCTCCCGCCCCAAAAATATTCATGGCGGTCTTCGGCCCGACACCTGAAACAGTAATTAATAATTCGAAGACATTTAAATCCTGCTCTCTCAAAAAACCAAAAAGAGATAATTGGTCTTCGCGGACATGGGTATGGATGAAACATTCGACGCTTTCGCCGACTTTCATCTTTTCAACTGCATTTAAAGGCAGGAAGACTTTATAGCCAACACCAGTTGATGTGAGAATGACACATGAATTATTATTTTTACTTTTTATGTTTCCTGTTAAATAACCAATCATTTTAAAATTCCAAATTCCAAATATCAAATTCCAAATAAATCCAAAATTCTAAATCTAAAACAAATACACAGATCGAGTGTTTTTTGGAATTTTGAATTTGGAACTTATTTGTGATTTGGAATTTGGTTTTTGGAATTTCTGCAAAATTTTATTTTGCAGACAGCCACTCCGAATTATACTCTTTACCCGAGGTAGTTGTGGTGCGGATTTGGAAGAGATAATTTTCAGGGTTTTTTAAATCATCAATCCTTAAATAATGATAGCGGGAATCAGCCGCCTCGGCTTTATTCAAAATGTCTGAATTGGTTTTATAATAAATTATTGATTTGGAAGGCTCATCAGTGTAAAAGGAAATTTCAACTGACACCTCGTCAATTTTTTTTATCTGGAGCATTTTATAATTTTCCGCGGCCTTTATCTGCACAGAATAAGGATCGTTTTTTAAAACAACGTTTCGGGCATAAAACGTTAAACCTGTCATAATTGCCACGAAAAAAACCGGTAAAAAAAGCGCCCCTAAGCTTCCCATCGGCACACGAAATTTTTTTAATTGCCCAAGTTTTCCTTCCTGTATTTCTTTAAACCTCACGATTTCGCGCCGCGGAAACCAATTTCCATGACATTGCGGGCATGAAAATATTTTCAAGCCTTCAGGCACAGCTTCTGATTTAACACCTACCATTGTTGTTTGATCCAAGGGGCACGGCGGCGACAAATTAATATTTGTGACTTCTTCTTCCTGCTTGAATAAGCGGGATAATTCTTGTTTTATGTCATTAAGAGTCAAGATATTGCTGTCCCAATGTTCAAAAAAAGAACCGCCGCAGGAAGAACAATACAGGCATTTGGTTTTGCCGGCGCGGTCAGAGTCAAAGGTAACTTCGATAAGGTCTTTTTGGCAATCAGGGCAGGGGGACATCGTAAATTCGAAATTCGAATGACGAAATCCGAAACAATTTTAAAAATTCAAAATTTAAATTCTCAAAAAGTTTTGAAAATTTGTATTTTTGTCATTTAGATTTGTTTCGAGTTTCGAATTTCGGATTTCGAATTTTATTATACGAGTATAGTTGTGTCAGCGCAAGTCCCAAGGCATCGGCTGCATCGTCCTGCAGCCGCTCTGAACGTATGTGAAGAGCCTCCTTCACCATATATTCCACCTGCTTCTTTTCAGCCCGACCATAACCGACAATTGCACACTTAACTTGAAGTGGCGTGTATTCAAAAATGGGAATTTTTAACATTTGACACGTTAAAAGCAACACTCCTCTTGCTTGGCTAACCACTACTGCCGTTTTGTCATTGGTGTTAAAAAAAATTTCCTCGATGGAAACGGCATCGGGACGAAATTTAAGAATAAATCGCTTAAGTTCCTTATGTATCTTAAGTAAACGATCAGGCATGGGGGTTTTTGCCGGGGTTGAAATGATGCCAAAATCCAAAACTTTAATTTCGCCGGATTTTGACGCGGCAGAAATTATTCCATACCCAGTTGTTGCCGTGCCAGGATCAAGACCGAGAATAACCATACTTACCCCACTGTCATTCCCGCGCCATTCGGCCCCGAGCTCATGGCCGAGGGGAAAGCGGGAATCCAGAGTTCTTATGGCTAAAAATAAAGTTCTGGATCCCGGCTCGCCGGCCGGGATGACAAAAAGAGAAAAATTTTTGAATTAATGTTAGTTTCGTTTTTTGTGAAGATTTCTGATATAAATCCACAAAAACACAATCCCAATTAGAACTCCAATCACTCGGATGTTGAAAAAATTATATTGAATTGGTTCGGGAGGAATAAGAGTCGGTGCGGGAGACGGCGAAACGAGAATTTCTTCACGCGTGTTCTTTTTTTGTTGCGGCAAGAGCAAATTTTGCGGCTCGTCTGTTGGCGTGACAACAATATATTTAATTGTGCCTGAAGAAGAAGATTCTTTCATAAATTCAGTATAACACAGAATAAAAAATGGTAGAATTGTTTAACATGAACTTGCTAAAAAAATATTTTCCAGTTTTAATTTTCAGTGTTTTATATTTTTTCCTTCTTTCGGGAGCTCTGTGGCTGACTTTTTTAAAAGTGTACGAGGGAAAAATTTTCCCAAATGTTTTTATCAACGGAAAAAATGTGTCAGGCTGGACAAAAAAAGAAGTTGAAGATTATTTCGTCATTTCCCGTCATGAAAAACCACCAGTGACATTCATTTTAAAATTTGAAGGGCGTGAATGGGTGCTGGGGCAAGAAAAGTTAAAAATTGATTATAACGGCCAAAAATTGGCCAGCCTTGCGTATAATGTCGGCCGCACAGGCGAGTCATCATTCATAGACACAATAACCGCACCCTTGCAGCTGGCTTATACATTAAGAAATAAAAAAAATATTCCCTTAATTTATCAATTTAATAATCGAGAACTCGATAAATTCTTAGGGAACCTGAGTGATGAAATTAATATTGAACCTGAAGACGCACTTTTTAATTTTGACGGAGAACGGATAAACGCTTTTCGTTTTGCCAAAAACGGGCGGGCGGTGGACACGGAAAAAATTAAAAAAATTATCACTGATAAAATCATTGGGGTGAGCGCAGTCGAACCCCTACAAGAAATTAATATCCCAACGCTCGTGGTTCCCCCCGCTATTACCAATGCCGCCGCAGAAAATCTTGGTATCCGCGAACTTTTAGGACGCGGAGTCTCATATTTTTATGATTCAATCCCCTCGCGCGTTTATAATATTCAATTGTCTTCATCAAAATTTAACGGCGTATTAATAAAACCCGGTGAAACTTTTTCTTTTTTAAAAACCGTCGGCAAGATCACCAAGCTCGAAGGCTATAAAGAAGCCTATGTGATTAATGAGGGGAAAACCGTGCTTGGCGATGGCGGCGGAGTTTGCCAAGTGTCAACAACAATATACCGCGCTGCGCTTTTTTCGGGACTTCCGATTGTGGAGCGCACGCCCCATGCGTATCGCGTTGGCTATTACGAACCGCCTGTTGGATTTGACGCCACAATATATCAACCCGGCGGACCGGATTTAAAATTTAAAAATGACACGGGACATTACATTCTAATCCAAACAATTTTTGATGAAACAAATATGTCTCTCACATTTGAACTTTATGGAACAACAGACGGCCGCGTGGCCCAAATTTCTGATCCGGTTATTGTTTCAACATCTTCCCCGCCGCCAGCCCGCTACCAAGACGATCCCGGGCTTCCACGAGGCGTGGAAAAACAAATTGACACAGCTCATGGAGGAGCAAAAGTTTATTTCACAAGGCGCGTGGTGCGCGAAAATGATGTTTTAATAGACGAGAAAATTTGGAGCAACTATATTCCTTGGGCAGCGGTAATTTTAAGAGGAACTAGATGAAAATTCTAATTATCCCTTCTCTTGTTTGAAACTCGAGAGAATCATCGATTGGTTCTAAATTATTAATTTTTATCGCCCTCATAATCAACCAGTCTGCAAGTTGCGGGTTTTTGGGAAGAAGAGGTCCATGAAGATAAGTGCCGAGGCAATTAGCCATAATCGCTCCCTCAGTTCCATCACTGCCGTTATTCCCATAACCTTTGATGACAATACCAAGAGGAATTGTATTTAATATTTTTGTAGATATTTTTGATTTTAGGAACGTGTTTCCCCAGTGATTCTCAAATCCTACAAGCAAATTATCATATTCACTGCTATCATGATCTAGATCATGATAGCAACTTAGCTCATTTAATTTAATTACTACATTCCCCGTTTTTCTCACGTGCGACGACACCGTTGTCATGTCAAAAATCGAAATTCCTGGAATTTCCCTCCCCTCTTCGGTTTTAAAATAATGGCCGAAGAGTTGATATGTGCCACAAACCGTGAGCGCCGGGATTTTTTTATCAAAAATTAATTCATGAACTTCTTTCTTAAAAAACTGCAATTCTTCGCTCACATATTCCTGCTGTTTATCTTGCCCGCCGCCGCCAAAAATTAAATTTACATCTTGCGGAATTTTATCGCGGCGCGAATTCACTTCGACAAGCTCCACGTCAATGCCGCGTTTTTTCGCCCGATACGCAAGCGTGAGAATATTTCCACGGTCGCCGTAAATGTTTAAGTGATGGGGAAAAAGATAACAAATTTTTAATTTGAAATTTATAATTTTTAATCAATTTTTAATTAATTAATTTTTAAACATTAGAAATTGTTTAGAAATTGGAAATTAAAAATTAGAAATTAAAAAATTACATCAGCTTGCTGATTAATTTTTTCCTATACATAATTTTTTCGAGTTCCATAAGACACGTATATGTTAAGATTACGATCGAATTTTTTGATTGCGGAACTTTTTCTAAAAATTGTTCAAAAGCTTTCTCGATGTTTGGCTCGATCGAATAATTAGACGGTAATTTTTCCGCGATTTTTAGGCGCAAAGCTAAATCATAAGCTCGAGTCCCAGATATTATTAAATTTTTTAAAAGATGCACCGCATGGTGCGTCTCAAAATCAACATCATAAATCCAGCTCACATCTTCTCCATCAGCAATTTTGTCATTCAAACCCATTAAAATATTGTTGGGATTATTAATTGCTTGTAATACATTATCCATCCCCGCTGGATTTTTGGCTAAAAAAATTTTAAATGTTTTATTTTTATATTTAATAATTTCATTGCGGCCAAAAGCAGGAGTGAAACCATGTAATAAACTTTGTATGCCGCCCAATGGGCGCGAAGACCGCGCCCCTACAGCAGAATATGCCGTCAGCGCCACGCCAAACGCGGCTAAGGCCGCCGCCAAATTATAATAATTATATTTTCCAAAATTAAACTCGCCGATTTTTTCTTCCTGAAAAAACAATTCCCCATTTTTTTCAGATAAAATAAATTCTGGTTTTATTTTTTTAAATCCGCAGGTTTCACAAGAAAAATCATTTCGTTGCCATTTGAGAAAACCGTTGCATTCCGGGCAAAGAACGCGATCGGCGCTACACGCTTGCCCATGTTGGAATGAAAAACCATACTTTTGACCTTTTACCTTTAACCTTTTACCTACTACTTCTGTCACATTGGGATCATCCGCATTATAAATAATTTTTTCCGGCGGATATTTCTGCAAAGCAGAGCTCCATTTTTTCATCAATCCATTTATCTCCCCATATCTATCCATCTGGTCACGAAAAATGTTAAGAAGAACTACGGTTTGGGGACACAAAGCCTCCATGAATCGCGGCAAGGTGCCCTCATCGACCTCTAAAATATACCAATCAAAATTTAAATTATTTTTTTTTAAAATTTCCGCCGCCACTCCCCGCTCCATATTAGACCCAGCTGCATTATGAAAAACGCGCTTTCCTGACTTTCGCAGCAAATGCACCAAGAGATGCGCGGTGGTTGTTTTGCCGTTAGTCCCTGAAATTAAAATTATTTTCTCTGGAAAGCACCCAATTGTGTCTTGAAGAAAATTTGGATAAAGGCGCAGTATAATTAAACCGGGCAGAGCCGTGGCAGAACTACCTAGCAATGTAAGCAATCTAACACATAGTTTCCCGACTAAAATCACAAATCTTAACTTAAAATTAAAAATCAAATATCAAAAATCAAAATGACAGATTAAATATCAAAAATATTTTTAAATTTTGATTTGTATTTTTGATCTTTGATTTTTGCATTTTGATTTTGGACAATAATAATTATAACCTAAATCGCCGCGCCTTCAAGATAATGATGGTTGGCGGTTGTTTTGATATTCTTCATCCCGGTCACATCGATTTTTTAGAAAAAGCAAAAAAACTTTGCGACAAGTTAGTCGTGCTTCTTGAGCCGGATGAGAAAATACGAGAAATGAAAGGAAAAGATAGACCAAAGACGAATCTTGAATCTAGAATTTTGAATCTAGAAAAAACTGGACTCGTCGACAAGGTAATTACTCTACCTGTATTAAAAAATGATGAAGAATATAAAAAAACCATTGCTTCATTGCTTCATTGCTTCATTGCTAAAAATAATCCCGCCGCAGGCGGGACCAGCAATGGAACAATGGAACAATGGAACAATGAAGTTATTTTCGGAATTACCAAAAATGACCGAAACTCAATAAAGAATCAAAAAATTCGCGCTCTTGGGGAAAAATTGGAAATTGAAGTTATTGAAGTCAATGAACTTTTGCCGGAATGGTCAACAACAAAAATAAATCAAAAATTAAAAATCAAAATGTAAAAATACAGATTAAAAATAAAAAATATTTATTTCTATCATTTTTAATATTTTATTTGTGTTTTTGATTTTTGATATTTAATTTTTAATTTTTTAAAGCCGTAGGCTTTTCAGGTATTCTTTTAACTCCGTGCTTAGCTCCGGATGATTTAACCCAAATTCAATTACGGTTTTTAAATATTCAAACTTATTTCCTGTGTCATAATACACTCCGTTTTCAATTTCGCAAGCATAAACCGGCACACCGGCTTGCTGAAGTTTATTAATGCCGTCAACCAGCCAAATTTCGCCTCCTTTACCGGGCTGAACTGACTTAAGGGCGGCAAAAATTTCTGGCGGCAAAATATATGCTCCGTGAGTAGCTAAATTTGAAGGGGCTTTATCAGGCTCTGGTTTTTCCACAATTTGTTTAATTTTAAAAACTCTGTCTTCAACTGGTTCAAGATCAGCAATGCCATACCTTGATAAAGATTCGCGGTCTTCGATACGCACGCCTGAAATCACAATGCCGCCATATTTTTCCCAAACCTTAATCATCTGCGAAAGCCGCGGCGGGGTGGCATAAATAAATTCATCCCCCCACATTACAGCAAAGGGTTCATCGCCGATCACTGACTGAGCAGACAAAACCGGCGTTCCGTTGCCATAGGTGCCTTTTTGGCGAATATAAATGAAATTCGCCATTTCTGCGATTTTTTGAATTTCGGCGATTAAAGGCAATTTTTTCTCTCCCCCCATTTTTAAATTTTCAATAAGTTCGCGGTTGGGCACGTCAAAATGGTCTTCAATGGCGCGCTTCAACGCCCCTGTGACAATCACCACGTCTTCAATCCCTGAATTCACGGCTTCTTCAACTACATATTGAATCACGGGCTTATCCACGATCGGCAACATTTCCTTAGGCATGGCTTTTGTTGCCGGCAAAAAACGCGTGCCAAAACCAGCCGCAGGAATAACAACTTTACGAATTTTTTTATTCATTAAAAAATAGTTTTAAATTTTAAAATTTAGATTTTTATTTAAAATTTAAAATTTGAGCTTTAAAATTAAACATAGATAATTATCCCCCTCTCCTATCCCTCTTGTCAACTCCAAAATAATATTTACGATACTCATTTCTTATGTCTTAAACATTATTTTTGCTTCTTGACTTTAAATGTTAAAATTCATTACAAATATGGAAAAAGTTAATTTTGATATTTCTCCTCTTGCCAATCGTGAATTTCTTTTGGGAGAGCTGAAAAAAAGCGCATTTCAAAAGGTTTTTAACCTCAAAAAGCGCCAAAAGCCGTTTATCACCGTTTCCCGAGAACCGGGAAGCGGCGGACAACTCATCGCCAAACGCCTGGCTCAACATCTCCACTTTAAATTTTATGATGAGGAAATTTTAAACCGCATGTTTAAAAATAAAGCCGAAGAGCGAGAATATAAAAACCTCTATGATGAAAAAGACATTAGTGCGCTTGATGAATTTGTGACAACAATGGTGTATCCCACTCTGGAAAGCCAAGACCGCTTTGTGGAAAAATTAGTAAAAACAATCGTCAACTTAACTTTAAAAGGAAATTGTGTAATTCTAGGCCGCGGCGCCAATTTTTTCACCGACCATAAATTTGGTTTTCATGTGAGGATTACTGCTCCTTTTGGCTTCCGGGTGGAAAAAACCGTGAAATTTGAACATTTAAGCCAAAACCAAGCGGCTGAAAAAGTGAAAACAGTTTCCCGGGAACGAAAAAAATTTGTGAAAAAATATTTTGTGTCTCACATTGATAATTCTGAATATTATGATTTGGTTTTAAATATGGCTCATTTTTCTCTTGACGACGCCACAAATCTCATCCTCAATGCCTTTAAAAAAAAGGTTAGTTAATCACTATTGATTTAATTGCCGACATTTCGTGGAGCAAATAACTAATGCCGCCAACGACACCCAGCCCGCTTTTTTTAACGCCTAAAAAAGGAAAATTGTCCGGGCCGCGGGCATCTTTTCCATTAATTTGGATAACACCGCACTCCAGGCTTTCTGCCACCTCAAATGCCGTATGAATATTTGTCGTAAAAATACTGTTTTGCAAACCAAAACTTGACTGGTTACATAGCCTCACGGCCTCTGGCGCTTCGCTGAAGCGCATAATCGGCAAAATCGGCCCAAACGGCTCTTCCCAGGCGATACGCATGGAGGGAATGACCTCTTCTATTATCGTGGGTAGAATATACCGGCTTCCCCATTTGTTTTGCGAGAATTTAGAATTTGGAATCTGGAATCTGGATATTTTTGCTCCTAAATTTTCAGCGTCGGATAATAATTCATTGACAAAATTTGCGTGCTCCTGAGAAATTACCGGGCCGAAATTTGTTTTTTCATCATTTAAGTCACCGGCAATTAATGAATTTGAAATTTGAAATTTTAAATTTTTAATTAATTCATCATAAACCCCGTTCTGCACCAAAACTCGTTTTATTCCCGTACATCTTTGGCCGGAATAAGAAAATGCGCCGCTTACAATTTCGGACGCAGCAAGTTTAGTGTCTGCGTCATTAAAAACAATTGACGCGTCTTTTCCAGACAGACCCATTACTAACTTTTTTATACCGGCTATTTTGGTTATGTGCTCGGCGGTTTTTGTGCTCCCTGTGAAATTAATCGCATCAATCAAAGGGTGGGAGACAACGTAATCAATCATGTCTATTTGTGCTTCGAATTTGTTTTTGTTAGTATTAGTTAGTATTGGATAGTATTTGATAGTATTTGATAGTATTTCTATGAGAGAAAATACGCCTTCTGGAAATTCTGCATCAGAAAATATTTTTGCAATTAGTTTCCCAACTCCTCCCCCAACAGAGGACGGCTTAAAAATCACGCTGTTTCCCATGAGGATGGCGGGCACGATTTTGGCGATTGATTCATTCAGCGGATAATTAAATGGCGAAATGCAAAGCACTGTTCCCAAGGGCTGTCTTTTAACAATGGCGGTTTTTTCTCCGCTTTCGCGGACTTCTCCGGCTAAATTACGCGAAGCTTCACAAAATGCCGCTATCATATCAATTGTCCTTTCGACTTCGTCAACGGCATACACTCGCGGCTTATAAATTTCATCAATTAAAATTTTGACAAATTTTTCCTTTTGCTTGGCTATCGCGGCGTGAACGCGCATTATTAATTTTATGCGTTCATCTAAAAAAGTGGTGCGCCATTTTTTTTGGGCGATCTCTGCCGCCGCAATTTTTGAGGAAAGTGAGGATAAAGTATCCATGAATTTAATTAATTGGTTGCTGGGCGCGCCATCAATTCATAATCTGCAGCGTCAATTTTTTTATCACCGTTTTTGTCGCATCCTGCTTTATATCCAGCGTCAGTATCAGTATCTCGCAAAGAGAAAAGTTTCTGGCACTCTTCCAATGTAACTTTTGTATCGACACCCTTTGTTGGAACAGGCGTGTTACTTGGAGCGACAGGCAATTCACTGCCATCACTATCTGGCGGCGTAAGAAGCGGCAATATATTTCCTTTTGGATCTCTCGGCGGCTGAACGGGAAGAATAGCTTCAGATGCGGCCTGTGAAGCCGGATTAGTCGGCTTATTCACCAAGTATAAACCAGTCACAAAACCGCCCACTAAAAACAATCCGATAAAACCGATAATAAATGTTTTACGCAAAGCAGTTAAATTCCAAATTCCAAGCTCAAAATTCCAATTAATTTTATTTGGAGCCTTGAATTTTGAATCTGGAATTTTTTATTTGGAATAAACCTCCTATAATTATCAACCCAATCCCCAGAAAAATTAATTTATTCATTCCATCAAAGATACCTGTTTCCGGCAGCTCTGTGAGCGTTGATCCGCTGGTACTTGTCCCGCTGCTTACTGTCTGTGTCGGAGTTGAGGTTGGAGATGTTGCAGTCGGCGCCTGGGTGGTCCCTGCCGCGGCAATTGATAAAACGGCATCGCCGGCATCATCGCAATTAATAATATTTTTTGTCTCTCCTCTTTCCACACTTGCAACTTCATAAATACCCGTATTCACCGCTATGCCGGGGCAAACAATTTTAACTTCAGCCGTTCCCGCCGCTTTGGCAGTGAACTGCATTGACCCCACAACCCCACCAGAATCAACGCCTGTCAACTCGCTTAAAAAAGAAGCGCTGATATTTACCGGCGGATACGAAGAAAAAACTGTTCCCAGTTTTATTGACGAAGGAAAAAGTTCTCCTGCTTTAAAAGCTGAATTATTGTAAGTTAACAAAGTCTCCGGAAAACTTAATTCCGCGCTTACTCCCCAAACATTTTCCGCGGTCGTTTTATCAAGCATCAAATCAAGGCTTATCGTGTCTCCCACATGATAATTTCCCGATGCCGGATTAAGCCTTATATTCGCCGCTTGAATGGGAGAAGTTAAAAGGAAAAAGTACAAAACAAAAATTACGAAAATATGTAGTCGCGATTTCATATTATTTTATTTCTATTTCTATTCCTTCAGCTTTTTCTAAAATATTTTTATCGTTGCTGTCAATTAAATTAGAAAAATTTCCTCCGTCAAACAAAAATTCAAGCCTGGTTTTTCCGGTGCGAAGAGGCATGGCGGTGATTTCCGCCAGCACCCCGCCTGCGGCGGATAACGGATTTTTGCGATCCATATTAATACCTGTGATGATAAACCGGTTTTTATAATCTTCAATTAACCGGCGCGGATAAAAGGGAAAAATCGATTTTGTTTTAATGCTGTCAATTCTTAAAACTTCAGGGTCATAATTCACAATCGCGTCAAATGAAAAGAGTTTTGCTGAAGGCGCAGAAAACGAAAGGATTAAAGTGATGGGGGTGCCAATTTGAGGATTATTGGTGCTGGCGGAAATCTGCATCACGGCATTTTTTTCAGTTTTTGCGTTTTTTTTAATTAAATTATTGCCGATTTGAAATATCACGAGAATCCCCGACAAAAAAATGATGGCAAAGATTGTAGTCGTAAGATAATTTTTAATCTTTAGGGCAGGCATATTTTTTTATTCATCGTCATATCTCACCATGGAACGAATCATGGAATAGAGATCTTCGATGTCAACTATATTGTCGTAATTTAAATCATAAAGCCGGTTGCGGCTTGCGGCCGGTTCTTCAAGCTTTGACAAAATTCTCGTAATGTCCCATGAATCCAATTTTTGGTCTTGCCCATCGCCATCTTTTCCGGCAACATCTCCGGGAAGAAGCGGATAAGCTTGCAAATTAACAGGGCCTTCGCCTGAAAAATTCATGCCGACTGCTTCATCGCTTTCTGTGCAACGGTCTGCCTGATCATTACGGCAGAATTTCATTCGCAAATGTTTATTTCCCTTAACTTTCAAAATTGAATTTATTTTGTATTTTTCCGGAACATTCACTTCAACCTGATAAAGGCCGTCATCCGGCCGATAAAGCGCCGTTCTCTCTTGAACGCCGCTTTTATCATTAATATCGTCTTTATTAAAAAATTGCAGTTTAACTTTTAAGCTGCCCTCGCTATTGCGGTATCTGTTAATTTCTGAGCTGGAACTTTTTTCCACTCCATTGACTTTAAAAATCAAGCTTTTTGCAGTTTGGCCGCAGGGAATTGTCCACGGCGTAATTTCGGAAAAATCGCTGCATGCCCAACCATCAACTAAACTTGCATCCGGCGTACAGCTTGCCTTAAATTTTTTATTCGCGCGAGCGACAATAAGCACCTGGCGCGTTGGCCGGCCATTTGCTCCATAGGCTTCGTTAAAGCGGTACGCGGCGTCAAACGGCCCGCCGCCTGGAATTGGCCAAGCCGTAATTTCAACAAATGCTCCGCAATTCCAACCATCTGTTTTTGAGGCATCCGGCGTGCAAATGCTTTTAAACTTTTTCGCGCCTTTTGCCACAATAATCACTTGGCGTGAAGGCATGCCACTTGCACTATAGGCTTCGTTAAAACGATAACTGGCGTCAAACGGCCCGCCGCCTGGAATTCCCCAAAGTGGAACTTCGGCAAAATTGCCGCAATTCCAACCATCAATTTTAGAAGCGTCAATTGTGCAGACTGCTTTAAATTGTTTTGCGCCGCGAGTGACGATAATCACCTGGCGGGTTGGGACTCCGCGTTCATCAAATGCTTCGTCATATCTCTCAGCCGCGTCAAACGGCCCGCCGCCTGGAATTCCCCATGGGGCAATTTCCACAACTCCTTGGCAATTCCAACCATCGGCACTTGTTGCGTCCGGAGTGCAAATCACTTTAAATTTCTTATTGTCTTTAGTAAGAATAATCACCTGGCGAGTTGGCAAACCATTTTCGTCAAAGGCTTCGTTAAAGCGGTAGGCAGTGTCATAGGGGCCATAAAAATTTTCTTCGCCTGCGGGGCAAAACTCGCCTGAGCCCAGCGGAATCGGTGTGGCAGTTGGAGTCGGGCTTGCCGGCAAAATTTCTTCAAAATTCACGTCATCAAAAATTGCGTGTCCGCCGGCAATCGCCCGCACCACTACTACAAAATTATCATAAGAACTTTGTCCGGAAACTTCAAAAGTGTTTTCCACTTTTTGCCACTGTCCCTTTTTTGTTTTATCAATTAATGTTTTTAAATTCCCAAATTCTTTGTATTGCGGTGTGCTTGTATCCGGCGCTTGCAAAAAAACATCAACATCCCCGGTTGTAAATGAACTTGGCAAAAAAACTTCTGCGCTTAATTTATATTTATTAAGCGGGCTTACTTTTGCCACTCCTCTTCCAATTTGCGCCATGCTGTGGCCCGGGTCAGCGGCATCGCTTGGGTGGGAAATCACCTCAACCGCTTTTGTTCCGGTTTTCACGATTTTTGTTTGAACCTCGGCGCTTCCCCAATCATCTTTCCAACCCGAAATTCCCCATTTCCCAGACTGGCTAAAAACCCAAGGTGCATTTTCTCCCGGCACCCCGGAGGAAAAATCAAAAGAATAGATAAGTTCTCTAAGAACTTTACCTGGTGTCGGAGTAGGAGTGATTGTAGGTGTTGGCGTGTTTGAAGGAGAACCACCACCACTTCCCGGCCAACAGCAACCATTACATGCAGAATTAAATAACTGAACCCATTGACATTTCTGACCTGAAGGACATGAACCTCCGCAGTTTTCTAAACCTACGTCTGTCACATACCATGAGTAATCTGGTTTTCTACCACAAACTCCTACTTTATACGACCCACACTCATGCCGACCCCCGGTAATCTCACATCCCACTGGACAATTATCCGCTCGCACTTCTTTCACCGGATTTAATTTTTCCCAATTAATTTTTGAAAAAAAATTGGGTTTGGAATTTTTATTTTTTGTCTGTGTGGTAATTTTATCGATTTTCGCCTCTTTGAAAATCGCCTGGTAATTTTTGTGGACGGCAAAACAAAGCACGCGGCTCGTTTTTTCAGCCGGCGGATTAACAAATTTAAAAGTTTTTTCCACGGTCTGCCACTGATTTTTCTTTGTTAAATCAAGCGGCATTTTGGTGGTGTCAATCGGCTGTTCCTGTTTTTCCTTGCCATCCGCGCCTATATAACGTCCCTGCACAATGATTTCCGGAAAACCATCCGCACTTCCCACGCTCCAGGGAATAAAAGCCGTTGCCGAAATTGAATATTCTTGCCCGGTCACAATTTTGTCATTTTCCAACACATGGCAAAGCTGAATGCGAGAACCTGGCTCAGCTGTGGCATGCTGGCCGATGAGTTCAAGCGCGGGAAAGGCAAAAACATCTTTTAGAATTCTAAAACTCCCCTTATTCTCTCCCCAACCAGGCATATTCCATGAACTTGAATCGCTAAAACTCCACCCTGCAATGCTGGAAGCCGTTCCGCTTTCAAAACTTTCCTCAAAACTCACGCCCCCCGCGGCTTTTTTACGAATATCTTCCGTTTTCTTAAAAACGCCAAGGTATAAAATCAAAGGGACAATTAAAACAAAAAATAAAAAAATCCCAACCGAAAGATAATCGATTCTTTTTTTTGAAGAACGCCTCATAATATAAATGTAGAATATGTTGAGTATGTTTGTCAATAGTGAAGATTAAGATTTAAGGTTATTTTTAATTATTTAATAGACATATTGCAAAATAAGCAAATTGCTCTTTAACAACTTGATAGAATTTTGAAAACGCCAAACGTTTTTGATACGATAAAAGGTATATGATTACTGCCCAAATTCTCAAAAAGAGGCCAACACTCTTTTATCGTC
>JBGSIU010000025.1:0-5764 GCA_041742375.1 Patescibacteria group bacterium | reverse complement strand
AAAGTTAACAATTGAGAAAGGATATTTATGTGCGCGCAATTTTTTAAGCAGCGTGTCGGTGATTTCGCTCGCGCTCATTTCCGGTTTTTGATCATAGGTTGCCACTCGTGGAGATGAAATTATTGACCTTTCTTCCATTTTAAATGGATTATCGCGCAGCCCGTTAAAAAAATAGGTTATCATTTTTTCTTTCTCACTTTCTGAAATATGAAGTTGAGAAATTTTATTTTCTGACAAAACAAGAGCCAGCGGGCTTGAAATTTTATCAAGAGGATATGCCACTTCACAGGGAAGGTTGTGATCATATTGAGTCATTGTCACAAAGAATAAATTTTTTATATAAGGTCCTCTGTCCGGAACGGGCGAGTTTGCAGCTTCCGGAATTAACATTTTTTTATAGTAGCGTTCTGTATAGGGATCATAATCAGATTTAGCCACAGATTGAGAAGTGAATTCGCGAAGAGTAAACATTTTTGTCAACTGCCGCGGCCTGTCAACCCTAAAATTGTAAAAGATAACGGCATCTTTTTGTTTAATTCGCGTGTCGGCAATATTTTCATTACTACGTGTGATAACTGACGCTTGGATAAATTCATCGTTTTCATTTCGCGCATAAGCCGCGTTAATTGCTCTCTCAGGCGTTTCATATTTAAATCCCGCTCCCTGGGTTAGAAGTTCATATGCTTTTAAAGTTCTATCCCAACGCTTATCGCGGTCCATTGCATAATATCTGCCGATTATTGAAACGATTTTGCCTGTTTGATTATTTTGAGTTTCTTCTTCCACTCTTTTAATGTACATCAAGGCCGAAGTTGGCGGCGAGTCTCGGCCGTCAGTGAATAAATGAAGATAAACACGTTTTAGCCCTTGTTTCTTGGCAAAATATAAAAGAGCGAATAAATGCTCAATATTGCTGTGAACCCCGCTTGACCCAATAAGCCCGATCAAGTGAAGAGCGGAATTGTTTTCTTTCACGTGGCGCGCTGCGCTCAAAAATGCTTCGTTTTGAAAAAAAGACGCATCCGCAATGCTCATGTTAATGCGCGGTAAATCCTGATAGACAATTCGGCCGGCACCAAGATTTAAATGGCCGACTTCGCTATTTCCATCTTCTCCTCGTGGCAACCCGACAGCTTCGCCTGCCGCTTGAAGAGACGAGTGCGGATAATTCTTAAGAAGAGAGCTATAAAATGGCATTTTTGCCAAGTGAATGGCGTTGCCTCCATATGAGGGGCCAATGCCAAAGCCGTCTAGGATTATGAGAACAAGGGGAATATTTTTCATACAGCTTTAATTTTATTCATTTGCTCCAGTTCCATTTCTATTTGAAGCAGCCGATTATATTTTACAACACGTTCGCCGCGGGCTGGCGCGCCAAATTTAACATAATCGGTGGACAAAGCTACCCCGAAATCAGAAATAAAAGTATCGTCTGTTTCGCCTGAACGATGAGACATGATAGTATACAACTTCTTTTCTTTACAATATTTAACCGTGGAAATTGTTTCCGAAACAGTACCAATTTGATTTGGTTTAATAATCACGGCGTTTAGGCATTTTTCATCGTAGGCTTTTTGAATTTTTTTAATATTTGTCACCACTAAATCATCGCCCACAATTAAACATTCTTGTCCCAGCACCTGGTTTAGCTTTGCCCAGGAAGTCCAATCATTTTCAGATATCCCATCTTCGATTAAAAGAAAATGATATTTTTGGTTTAGTTCTTGATACATTTCGATTAAATCGTCAGCCGTGACAAAAGCGCTTTTATCCTTTAAATAATATTTGTCGCCTTTTGCAAAATGGGATGCCCCAACATCGAGTCCTATAAAAAGATCAAAGCCGAATTTATATTGTGAACGGGAAATCGCTTCGACGAAAATTCTTAAAGCATCCGCGTTATTAAAAAGAGTTGGTGCGAATCCGCCTTCTTCTCCAACTGTGTGAACCGCTTTATGGCTGATTAACGTTTCTTTAACCAGGTGATACATTTCCGCTCCAATTTCAAGAGCTTCATGAAAAGATTTTTGCCGATTGGCGATAATGTGAAATTCTTGAAAATCCAAATTTTCTGCCCCATGAAGGCCTCCATTGATCATATTAAAAATAGGGGTAGGCATGACAATTTTTGCATGATAATTAAACAACACTTTTGCCACTTGGTTCAAATATTCAAAAAGAGGTTTTCCCAATAGATAAGAGCTTGCCCGGGCGACTGAAAGCGAAACCGACAATATTGCGTTGGCGCCAAGCTTTGCTTTGTTTTCCGTTCCGTCTAGCTTTTTCAGCGTCTCGTCAATCATTAATTGATTAGTTGGATCCATTCCGTGGATTGCCTGATTAATAATAGTGTTGACATTGTTAACAGCTTTTAAAACTCCCATGCCGCGAAAGCGTTTTTGATCTTCATCTCGAAGTTCAAGAGCTTCGTCCTTTCCCTTCGAGGTGCCAGCTGGAACTGAATCATATGCCCACACGCCATTATCAAGAACAATATATGTTTCAATGGTGGGCAATCCCCGGCTGTCTAAAATTTCTCTGGCGACTACTTTGTCAATTTTAACCACTTAATAAATACTATCAAATACTATCCAATGCCATCCAATACTAACTAATACTAACAAATAAGGAAATAATTTTTTTGTTAGTATTGGATAGTATTAGTTAGTATTAGTTAGTATTAGTTAGTATTTTATTTACTTATTAAGTCTTTCTCCGCCTCATAAATGATTTCCCTTGTTTTTTCAATCATATCCGGTGTTATAGATACGCTCGTAATTCCCCATTCAACCAATTTTTCCGTGATTTCCGGGTAAATTGACGGTGCTTGGCCGCAAATTGAACTCGTTACATGGCGTTTTGCGCATGCTTTGATGACTTTTTCCAGCGCCCAGAGTACTGCCGGATTTCGTTCATCAAATTCGGGAGCCACAGTAGAGTTGTCCCGATCGACTCCCAATATAAGCATGGTTAAATCATTGGATCCGATTGAAATTCCATCAATACCGCAATCGATAAAGTCATCAATTAAAATCACATTAGACGGGATTTCCACCATCAAATACAAATTGAAACTGCCGGCGCGAGACAAACCGTTTGCGATTAAAATACTTTTAACCTTTTTTAATTCATCCACTGTCCGAACAAACGGGATCATCATTGATAAATTAGTGAATCCATGCTTTTCACGCACTTGTTTTATTGCCGCAATTTCCATTTCAAAAACCGCCTCATCTTTAATGTAGCGATAGCATCCCCTAAATCCAATCAGGGGATTTTCTTCCTGAGGTTCATAGGTTTTGCCGCCTTTTAGGTTTCGGTATTCGTTTGTTTTAAAATCGGTTGCGCGGTAAATAACCGGCCGCGGCGAAAAGGGCTCGCAAAATTTAAGTATATTATCGGAAAGGATATTAATAAATTCTTTTTTCAAACCGCGCTCGATCATCTTGCGCGGGTGAACTCCAATTTGAGCCATAATAAATTCAGCGCGAAGAAGGCCCACTCCGTCAACGTTGCGTTTGGCAATGTCTGCTGCAAGTTCGGGTTCAGCCAAATTCACATAAACCTTAGTTGCCGTTTTTAGGTTGTTATTTAAATTTGGAATTTGGAAATTGGGATTTATTTGTGATTTGTGATTTGGAATTTGGAATTTGGACAGCCCTCCTTCATAAACAATGCCGCCTTTTCCATCCACGGTGACGATTTGGTTATTTTTCAGAGACTTTGTAGCGGTTTCCGTTCCTACAATACAAGGGATGCCAAGCTCCCGGGACACGATTGCCGCATGAGATGTCCGTCCGCCATGATCTGTGATAATCGCCACCGCTTTTTTCATGGCCGGAACATAATCCGGATTTGTCATTCCGGCAACTAATATATCTCCTATTTTCACCTTATCGATTTCTTTAGGACTTTTAAGAATTCGGCATTCGCCTGATGCAATTCCCGGGCTTGCCGACGCGCCTTTTAAAATAATTTTCATTTTTAATAAATCCTTTTCTAATTCTTTTGATCCAGATAGAGCTTTATCGATATTTTTGATTGTCGTAATGGGTCTTGATTGGACAATATAAACATTTTTTCCTTCAATTGCCCATTCAAGATCTTGAGGAAAGAAATAGTGGTGCTCGACCCGCCGGCCAAGCTCAGCTAATTTTTTAATTTCTGAATCGGAAATTTTCTGTCTGCCGCCTTCGCTTTTTGTAAGATTGACGATTTTATTCTCAACATGTGCCTTAATCATTTTTCGATTCTGAAAAGAAAGAAATTTTTTAAGAATTTTTAAAGACTTTTTTTCCACTTCGTAATGGTCTGGCGTGACCGCGCCTTGAACAATTAATTCTCCAAGGCCATAAATGGCATCAATCACCACGACTTTTTTATTATTTGTCAAGGGATCAATTGTAAACATGATGCCTGATTTTTCCGATTGAACCATTTTTTGGACTGGAACGGCAATTCCCACCTTAAAATGATCAAATTTTTTGGTGGCGCGATAGTAGATGGCGCGTTCTTCAAAAAGCGATGCCCAGCATTCGCGCACAGCTTCAATTAAACTGGCTTCACCCTGCACATTTAAAAAAGTTGATTGTTGGCCGGCAAAAGAGGCATCGGGCAAATCTTCGGCTGTAGCGGAGGAACGAACCGCAACGAGCGGATGTTTTTTCCCAAAATCCAAGATTTTTTTTAATTTTCCGGCTTTTTTTGTATCAAGGCTTTCATAATATTCAATAATGATTTTGGCCAAACTCTCATTAATCCTTCCGCCAAGGATCATTTTTTTAACTGCTTGTGAAGCCTGATGAAGCTTAACCGGGTTTTCCACGTCCAGCCCTTCAAGTTTTTCTTTAATTTTTGGTTTTAATTTATTTTCTTCCAAAAACTGGAAATAGGCATAAGAGGAGACAATAAATCCATTGGGAATCGGGATTCCGGCTTGAATCATTTCGCCGAGATTGGCGCCTTTGCCGCCGACCCGAGGGATGTCATCTTTATCAACTTCGTTAAACCAAAAAACAAGCTTATGTTTCATAGGGCAGAAAAATATTCTCTTTATAATATTATTTTGCAATAACCTAAATTTATTCTATAATAGAATGATCTTGGAATGCAAGATGTTAGTTAAATTTCTAATTTCAAATTTTTAATTTCTAAATAAACCAAATAAAAAAAGTTTGTGTAGAAATTTGAGGTTTTGAGTTCTAGAAATTATCGAACAATGATCAGCCCTTCAATCTTTAAAGCCTATGATATTCGCGGAGTTTATCCAAAAGACATTAATGAAGAAAATATTAAATTAATTACAAAAGCGATTTACACGCATTTTTCGAAAATAATAAAAAAAGAAACGCTGACAATTGGCCTTGGCCGAGACATGAGGCTTTCCTCGCCTTCTTTAAGCAAAGCGGTTCGCGAAACTCTCCTTAAAATGGGCGCAACCGTTGTGGACTTGGGTTTAACGGCAACCCCATCGGTTTATGGCGCCACTTTAAGATATGGATTTGATGCCGGAATACAAGTAAGTGCTTCTCATAACCCCAAGGAATATAACGGTTTAAAGTTTTTGCGAAGAATTGGCAGGCAGCTTGATAAAGTTTGTAAAGGAAATGGCATGGAAAAGGTAAAAGAAATTGCTCTAAAGAAAGATTTCTTGCCCGAAAAAAAACATGGAAAAATAATATATAAAAATAATTCGCTTCAAGAAGGGATTCAGGAGTCTTTAAAAAGCCGCAGCTTTAAACTAAAAAAAGAATTTAAAATTGTG
>JBGSIU010000024.1:0-25125 GCA_041742375.1 Patescibacteria group bacterium | reverse complement strand
ATCTCTTCCTCACCAAAGATAAAAGCGGCAACCCAGCTTTGGTTTACTATGACCCGGAGAACATTGCCTTAATGTATGGCAAGCGAGTTTCCGGCACTTGGAGTTTTGAAACTGTGGAAAGCAACACCTGGGGAGGATTTTATCCTTCACTTGATTTTGATTCCAGTAATAACCCTCATATTGCATATTATGATTGGGATGATAGAGATCTAAGATATGCAGTTAAAAGTGGCGAGACCTGGAGTAAGACAACTGTTGATTCAACAGGAGATGTAGGAGTTTTCACCTCTTTGAAGGTAGGAAGCGATGATAACCCAAGAATTGGATATCTTGACTCTACCAATTCATATTTAAAATATGCTTCAAAATCCGGTGAATCCTGGAGCCAAGAAAATGTGGTCTCAGTTGGTTCCGTTTCTCTTTACACCTCATCTGTTTCCCTTGCCCTTGACACAAGCAACTATCCCCACCTTTCCTTTCAAAAAGGTGACACTTCTGACCTTGGGTATGCTACCAAAAGCACAGGTGAGTGGCAAGTGGCATATCCTGATACTGAAGGAACTGTTGGCTCATGTTCCTCAATTACCCTTGATTCAAGTGGTAATCCCCATATTGCCCATTCAGATACAGTAAACTGGGATTTAAAATATTCGTATTATGACGGCTCGTGGCACACTGAACTTTTAACCCACACCCTTGGAGAAGGACTTTATTCAAACACCATTATCCTTGACTCAAGTAGCCTTCCCCATATTGCCACAACCACAGGAGGACACACCATTGACCACGTGTATTATGATGGGGCTGCTTGGCAAAGGGAATCAGTTGATCCTTCAGACACCCAAGACTTTGGATATATTAATTCCATGATCCTTATTGATGATGATTCTCCCCTAATTCTCACCACCCATTATGACCGAGGGATCTATCAAACTGAAAAAACAGGAACCTGGGGTATTACCTTAATTACTGATTGGGGAAATTCATATACGGTAGTGGGAATTGGCACCTCTTATTCCGCCCCAACTGTTGCTGGTTTAGCGGGTTTGATTATTTCTTTTCGCCCCAATTTAACAATTGATGAAGTATATTCAGTTTTATCCACAACCGCAGTTGACCTTGGAGATGCAGGACGTGACATTTATTACGGCTGGGGAAGGGTTGATGCGGATGCCGCGCTTGATGCGGCTGAGGCTTTTCCCAGCCCAACTCCCACATCAACCCCAACTGTCACTCCCACTCCGACAATTACTCCAACTCCAACTGCAACACCAACATCAACTCCGGCTCCAACTGCAGTTCCAACTCTCGCCCCGACTGCCACTCCAAACCCTCCGGAAGTTTTAGGATCAGGAAGCACAAATTCCACATCTGCTTTTCCCGAAACGGGAAATATTTCAGGACAAGGTCATGCAGTAAATAGCACGACAATAATAAATCCATTAAATTCATTTAACAGCAATAATATTGCGAATGAAAACAGCAATAGGGAGATTGATATATTAACTTTTAGCGCACTACTATCTTGTTGGAATAAACCTTGCGCTAGTTATGACTTTAACAATGATGGGCGAATTGATGTTTATGATTTAAGCATTTTAATGAGCCGAAAATAATTTTTCTATGAAACGCTTCATATTTTTTATCTTTACCATTCTATTTTTTTTCTTAATCCCCAAGTCTTCTTCTGCCGCCAATTTTTCTCTTTCTTCTTTAAAAAAGGAGGTTGATTTAAATTCTTTTTTTCAAGTAGAAGTTAATTTAAATACCAAAGGAGAAAAGATTAACGCCATGGAAGCCAAATTAAATTTTGATCCTGAAAAAATTCAGGTGATTTCTCTTGACACTGCAAATTCTATTTTTTCTCTTTTTATTCAAAAGGATTTTGATAATGAAAAAGGAGTAATCACAGTTATTGCCGGTTTGCCTTCCCCTGGGTTTTCAGGAAGCGGTCAGGCTTTCACAATTAACTTGAAAGCTGTAAAAAAGGGAGAGAGTGAAATCGATATTTCTTCGGCAAGCAAGATATTAAATAATGATAAAAACAATAATATTTTTGAAAAATCATCAAGCCTCAATTTTTCAATTAACAGCTATTCAAAAACGGAACCTCAAACCAATGGCGCCAAATCAAACAGACAGCTAAGCAATTCTAATCAATATTTTTTATGGCTGATTATTCTCTCAAATTTATTGACATTTCTCCTCGCAATGATGTTAAATATGATTATTATTAAAAAAATTAAAAAACGTAAAAAAGATTTGGAATAATAATGAAAAATATTAAACAAACTTTCCGCAAATTGTTCTTCCTGGTTTTAATCTTAGAAATAATTATATTTCCCCTGTTTTCTCTTGTTTCTCCAGTGCATGCGGAGCTGACTGCCGGAACAGTTTCAAATAAAGTTTGGGGGCCTACTACATCTAGTTCTATATATGCCGTAGCTTCTGATGACACCTACACTTATTTTGGAGGAGACTTTACTTTTGTGGGGCCTATTGGTGGCTACGGGGCAATCACAAATACTACCGGGAGCACGGTTTCTTCAATTCCCAATCTCAACAATAGTGTCTATACTGCAACTCCTGATGGCTCCGGCGGCTGGTACATTGGAGGAGATTTCACTCAGGTGGGAAAATTCACCAGAAACAGACTTGCCCATATTCATTCGGATGGTTCGGTTGATGCCAAGTGGAATCCAAACTCTAATTCTTATGTCTATTCAATAGAAGTTTCTGGTTCTGACATTTACATTGGAGGAAATTTTACTTCAATTGGAGGAAAGTCAATAGGATATTTTGCCAAACTCAATAACACAGATGGAAGCGCTGATTCTTCCTGGAATGCAAATGTAAACGGTTTGGTTTATGATTCTGTCATAGATGGAAATGATATATATTTTGCAGGTTCTTTCACCTCTGTTGGTGGCCAAACACGAAACAGGGCGGCAAAAGTAAGTTTGGCTAATGCTTCTTTGGATTCAAGCTGGAACCCTAATGCCAATTCTGTTGTTACCGATTTAGTCATACATCAATCAAATGCCTATGTTTTAGGCACCTTTTCTTCAATTGGAGGGCAATCCCGAAATTATATGGCAAAACTAAACCTCACTGACGGCTCAGCTGATGGCAGTTGGAATCCAAATCCGACTAACCCTGGTGATACTGTTTATGCACTCACAATAGATGCTTTAGGTTCAGCAATTTATGTTGGCGGCAGATGGTCGAATATTGGCGGGCAGGCACGGTTGAGCATGGCAAAACTAAACCTCACTGACGGCTCAGCTGATGGCAGTTGGAATGCTTTTCTCACAGATTCTGTAAAAGATGTTTATTCTATCACTAATGATGGCACCAGTTTATATGCAGGAGGTGAATTTACTGATATTGGAGGTTTAACCCGAAACTACATGGCCAAATTAAACACCACAAACGGAAATGTGGATTCTGCCTTTAGCGCTGGATCTTCTAATGCTGCTGTAAGGATTATTGCGCTAAGCAATACTTCGCTATTTGTTGGGGGAAGTTTTGCTTCTTTTGGTTTAATTAGAAATGGTATTGCCCGGATATTTAACTCGACAGGCATACTTGATGAAGCATGGAATCCAAATGCTATGCTAGATGCGGATTACAGTGGGTCGATATACTCCATTGCTCTTTCAGGATCTGATGTTTATGTGGGAGGAGATTTTTCAACCATTGGAGGACTGGCAAGAAGGAACATGGCAAAACTTAATAACACTAATGGTAACGCAGATGTCACCTGGGATCCAAGTGCTAGTAATTCAGTGCACTCGATTGCAATCTCAGGCTCAGATATTTATACTGGAGGTGATTTCACCACCATTGGCGGCCAAACAAGAAATAGAATTGCGAAACTGAATAACACTAATGGTAACGCTGATGTCACCTGGAATCCAAATGCTGATAGTTCAGTATACTCGATTGCCATTTCAGATTCAGATATTTATGCCGGAGGGGAATTTACCACTATTGGCGGCCAAACAAGAAATAGAATTGCGAAACTGAATAATACCAATGGAAATGCCGATGCCACTTGGGATGCTAATGCCAGTGCCTATGTCAGATCAATTGCCATTTCAGGCTCAGATGTTTATGTTGGAGGAAATTTCACCACTATTGGCGGACAAACAAGAAATCGGATTGCGAAACTGAATAATACAACAGGCACTGCTGATATCACTTGGAATCCAAATGCGGGAAGCAGAGTTTATTCGATTGCGATTAATGGCTCAGATATTTATGCTGGAGGATCTTTTACTACTATGGGCGGTCAAACCGCCAATAGGCTTGCTAAGCTCAGCCTCCACGCCCTTTACCAAATCGCCAGCCTTGATAGCAGCCTTAACGTCTATGACACATTAGACCGTAATATTGAAGTTGGCACTTCAAATGGAGTTTATGACAGTGATGCTTTGCTTTCTCTTTATTACGGAGACTATATCTTCGCAAAAGTGACAACTGCCATGACAGAGGATAGAAATTGGTCAGGAGTTTCAGGAGGAGTAGATATCACAAATTACAAATCATTTGCTCATAGTTTGACAAGCGCTCCTGGAGCTGAAAGCTCTTTCTCTCTCTATGTTCCCAAAAGGACAGGAGATGTGAAACTTGGTTTTTGCCCAAGTGCCACTTCTCTAGCTGAAGTTTCCACAAGCTGCTCTGGATTCTCTTTAAAACAAGAATCAGACAGTGATGTTTCAGTTGTGACAGCTGATGGCATCTCTTATTGGAAGGTAGATGGGCTTACTGGATCTGGAGGACTAAGTTATCAAGACTTTCCAGTAATCTCTTTCACTACCCTCGTTTCCCCAGATCCCACAACAGACACCACTCCCACTGTCAAAGGAACTGTCACGGATTCTGGAGGCACCATCTCTTCCGTTGAATTTCAAATAGATGGCACAAGCGGAAGTTGGACTGCCTGCACAGCAGATGACGGAGCATTTGATGAGGCAACTGAAGCTTTCACCTGCACAGTCACTTCAGCTCTTTCTGATGGAAGCCACACCATGTATATTAGGTCAACAGATAGCAATGGAAATGTCTCTGAAGTCTCATCAGATTCCTTCACCGTTGACACCACGGCTCCTCTTGATTTCTCCCTTGTCTCGCCTGAGGATAAAGCCTACACTTCATCCTCCCACCCAAACTTTTGTTTTAAAACAACAACAGATGCCACGAGCGGAGTCTCTCACTATGAACTCTCCATTGGAGGAACCACTAAGGTCTCAGACATTAAACCCACCTGCCAGGGAGGAGTAAACTACTATGATTGCCGTATTGAAAAAAGTGCCACCTCCACAACTTCCCCCATCTCTTGGGGAAGATATGAAGATAATGATAAAAAAATAGATTACTTTGGAGAAAAGATCTGTGTAGAATGGAAGCAAGAAGACCGCAATCTTAAAGAAGGCACCCACTACTGGAAAGTAAAAGCATTTGACTTTGCAGGAAACTCCAGAAGTACTGGAGAGAGAATCCTTTATGTTGACTATGACTATGTATCTACCACTCCCACTCCAACCCCCACCCCCACCTTTTTCTTTGGAAGCTACCTTTCAGGGAGTGATGAATCTGCTAACCTGGAGATAGTTGATATTAAAAAAGAAAAACTTAAAAAAAAGGAAAAACCAACAAGCTATGTTTCCTTAACTGTTAAAGTTGTTGATCAAAAAGGCTCTCCTGTTGAAGGAGCAAGTATCACCCTTTTTTCCACTCCAAGGAATGCCAAGACCAATAAGGAAGGGGTTGCCACTTTTGAAAAAGTGGAAAGAGGAAAACATAAACTCCTTGTCAAACAAGATGGATACCAAGGTTCTGAAAATCTTGATTTAACCGACTCCCAAGTTAAAGCGTATGTAATTACCGTCAAGCTTGAAAAAATAGATAACTATGTTCCTTTTATTATCATTGGCATTATCCTTCTTGTCTTAATCTTCCTGGTGGTGAGGATGTATATGAGAGTGGCGAAAGAATAGATCTGGGCAAATAAATGCAAAAAAGTTTAAAATAATATCATGTTACAAGGACTTAACTCAAAAGAAGCGGAGAAATTAAAGCAAAAATTCGGAGATAATCTTCTGCCGGTTAAAAAACAATTTCAAGCGCCTGCCATTTTCATTAATCAATTTAAAAGCCCTCTTATTTTTATTCTTATTTTTGCCGCCGCCATTCCTTTTTATTTCAATGAACGCATGGAAGTAATTTTGATTTTCAGCGTGGTTGTGCTTAATGTTGTCATGGGATTTTATCAAGAATACAGTGCTCAAAAAATTCTTGTTTCTTTGAGAAAAATCATAGAACCTCAGGCCTTGGTGATCCGCGATGGCGAAACAAAGCAAATTTTAGCGAAAGATTTGGTGCCGGGCGATATTGCGGTTTTGGGAAATGGTGACAAAATTCCAGCTGATGGAGTTTTAGTTTCCGGCACGCCGCTTTTAATTAATGAGGCGATTTTAACCGGGGAAGGGGAAGCGGTGGAAAAAAATTGGCAAACAAAAAAATCTCAAGTTTTCATGGGGACAATTGTTGATTCCGGCTCGGCATTTATGAAAGTTGTAAATATTGGACCAGAAACTGAAATTGGAAAAATTGCGGCCACGCTTGGCGAAATTCATGACAATCCCACTCCTCTTCAGCTGAAGCTTGATAGTTTTGCAAAACAACTCGTGTTTATTATTGGAATTATTGCTTTAATTATTTTTTTAACAGGTGCCATTTTTTATCACCAAAACATTATCAACATGCTGAAGATTGCCGTGATTTTGGCCGTGGCTGCAATTCCCGAAGGTTTGCCGATTGCTGTCACGGTTGTTATGGCGCGCGGCATGAAGAGAGTTTTAAAACATAAAGGCCTGGTGAAAAAAATGCTGTCAATTGAAACTTTGGGCTTGGCTTCGGTGATTTGCACTGATAAAACCGGCACTTTAACGCTTGGGCAAATGAAAGTGGTGAAGTCTGATTTTGGGAAAAACGAAAAAGCACTTCTTGGTTTAACTCTTCTTAATAATCAGCGGACAAATTTGGAAAAAGCCATTTGGGATTTTGTGAAAGCAAATGGTTATTTTCCTCAGAAAATTTTTAATTCCCACCCGCGTATTTTTGAAGAATCATTCACAAGCGCTAAAAAATTTGCATTGATGATTAATCAAATTAATGAGAAAAATCAAGCCTTCATTCTCGGAGCGCCGGATGTGGTTTTAAATTTTTGCCAACTGACTTCTTTTGAAAAACAAAAAATCATGAAAAAAGTCGAAAATTGGGCGATTGATGGATTAAAAGTTTTAAGCGTGGCGCACAAAACGCAGGGAAATTTAAAAGAGAAAAGTGATTTTTCTTGGCTTGGAATGATTGGGATTAAAGATCCGATTCGTAAAGAAGTGGCAGAATCATTGGCGGAGGCTCAAGGCGCCGGGATTAAAGTTAAAATTGTCACGGGCGATTTCTTAAAAACTGCCGAAGCGGTGGCTTGCCAAATTGGGCTTAGATTTAGTTCTCATCAAGTGATGGAGGGAAAAGATTTTTCAAGGCCGGAAGAGGAAGTTAAATTAAAAATCATGCAAAGTGTGATTTTTGCTCGGGTGACTCCAATCCAAAAATTAAAAATCGTGGAAACCTATCAAATGCTTGGGGAAGTTGTTGCCATGACAGGAGATGGAGTTAATGATGCTCCGGCTTTAAAAAAAGCAGATATTGGAGTAGTGGTGGATAATGCTTCTGAAGTGGCCCGCGAGGCGGCCGATTTGATCTTGCTTGATGGCAATTTTAAAACAATCGTCGCGGCGATTGAAGAAGGCAGGATAGTTCTTTCCAACATAAAAAAAATCACGGCATATGTGCTTTCTAATTCGTTTGCGGAAATAATTTTAATTTTTGGGGCAATGATTTTTAATTTACCGGCGCCTTTAACCGTGGTGCAGATTCTTTGGCTTCATTTGATTTGTGATGGGCCGCCGGATATCACATTAGCTTTTGAACAAAAAGAAAAAGGATTAATGGCAAAAAATCCCCGCGATTTAAAAAAAGAAGAAATTTTAAATAAACACGCTAAATTTTTAATCGGCGGAATCAGTGTTTCTATTGGGATAATTGCTTTACTGATTTTTTGGAATTTCTGGAAAGGCACTAATGATTTAATTCTTTCTCAAACCGTAGCCTTTGCCACTTTGGCAATAGTCGATTTAATTTATGTGTTTTCTTTTAAGAATTTAAATCTACCGATTATTAAAACGGGAGGTTTATTTAGCAATAAATTCTTGCTTTTTGGAGTTTTTTATGGTTTTGTTTTAATTTTCACCGCAATTTATGTGCCGTTTGTAAGCCGCGGATTAAAAGTAATGCCGCTTAGGCTTGAACACTGGGCGATTGCTTTTTTTGTGGGTATATCCATCACTTTTTTCATCGAGTGTTCCAAGATTCTTTTTAAGAAAAATAAAATTTAATGTCGTACCTCAGATGAAGGAATTAAATCTAGGTTTAAGCGCCAACTACTTATGCATTGAATAATAACCGCCAATTGGCAAAAAACTTGATCGGCAGTTAAAATCTCCTTCTTTTTCAAGTGGAATTTTGTTTAAATATTGATTAAGAAAATATAATGGGTCGCCATGCGAACAAACAATATAGTTTTTTTCCTTTTTAAATTTGGTTTTTTTCCAAAAATCAACAATCCGATCCTGTACATCTTTGTTTGTTTCACCCCCCAAGGTGGGTCGCATGGTGTAATATAAGTCATAATTTTCCACCCAATATCCCTGATATGACGTCATCACTTCAAGCAGTCGCGTGTCAAATTCAATTGGGATTTTCCCACCGGAAATAATTTCTGACGTTTGCCTGCAACGCAGCACTTCACTTGAATAGATTTTTTCGATTTTTTGTGAGGCAAAAAAATCCCGCAATTTTTCGGCCTGTTTTTTTCCATTTGCCGAAAGCGCAACCGGCAATCTCCCGGGCAAAATATGCCGGGGATTATCATATTCACAGTGGCGGAGAAGATAAACTGTTGACATACTTAAGCCCTTTTTTAATTTATTCCAATTTTTTCGCGCTGACTGAAAAATTTGTTGCTGAATTAAAACTTGAATTATATCCATCACCGAAAAAAAACCACTTTTCCCGTTTTTCATCCCACACGCGGCGGATTTTTCTGCCCTCAAAAATGGTGAGTTGCTTACTTGGCATATTTGTCCTCCTTCGTTCATGTTCTATGTGAGGTTTACATCCTCACAATCGAAATATTCACTTCGGAAGGACATAAGATTTTGTAATCTAATTTTTCAAATTAGAAACAAAATCTAATGTCGGGGTAGGCAGACTTGAACTGCCGGCCTCGCGTACCCCATACGCGCGCTCTACCAACTGGGCTATACCCCGTTAATTTTTCCCACTTGTATTTTACCATTTTCTGATGTAAAAAAGGATTGATACAAATAAAACCCAAATATTAAAATATAAATTCTAAAATCTAAATCCTAAATAAATTCTAAAATAGAAAAAACTAAAAACTTCCTTATATTTTATAATTTTAATTTTTTATTTAGATTTTAAGATTTAAATTTTAGGTTTTTGTCTTTATGACCAAGGATCCCAAAACAACAAGTGCAAAATCAGATAATTCAACCGCTAAACTTCAAGCAATCCGCATGGCCATGGAACAAATCCAAAAAGAATATGGCAAAGGTTCAATCATGAAACTAGGAGAAAGCAGTGTTGCCCCCATGGAAGTGATTCCATCCGGCTCGATCGCGCTTGACTTGGCGCTTGGCGTTGGCGGATTTCCAAAAGGGAGAATAATTGAAATATATGGCCCTGAGGCTTCGGGAAAAACCACCCTTTGCCTTCATTTAATTGCCGAGGCGCAAAAAAAAGGCGGAAGTGCGGCTTTTATTGATGCTGAACACGCTCTTGATCCAATCAGAGCTGAAACAATTGGCGTGAAACTGGATGATCTTTTGATGTCTCAACCTGACACTGGTGAGCAAGCGCTTGAGATAACAGAAACTTTAATCCGAAGTGGAGCATTGGATGTCATCGTGATTGATTCAGTGGCCGCCCTCACGCCGCGGGCTGAAATTGAGGGCGAAATGGGCGATTCAGTCATGGGGCTTCAAGCACGGCTTATGTCACAAGCAATGAGAAAACTTACCGGCGCAATTTCCAAATCAAACACAATTGTGGTTTTCACAAACCAACTGCGCCAAAAAATCGGCGTCATGTTTGGCAATCCGGAAACAACGACTGGCGGCATGGCCCTGAAATTTTATGCTTCCATTCGTCTTGATATCAGAAAAATCGATTGGATTAAAGAAGGAGACGTGATAATTGGGTCTCGTCACCGTGTAAAAGTGGTGAAAAATAAAGTTGCCCCGCCGTTTCGCATTGCCGAATTTGACATTATGAATGTCGGCGGTATATCTCGCGAAGGCGGCGTGCTTGATGTTGCGGTTGACTTGGGAATAATTATTAAATCAGGTGCATTTTTCAAATATGATGCAACGACAATTGCCCAAGGCCGCGAAGCGGCAAAGATATATCTCAAAGAAAATCCAAAACTTGTCGAAGAGCTAACGAAAAAAATTCATGGTCAAGCCAAAAGCGGAAAAGTGGAAAACAAAATAGAATTGGGAAAAGAGGAGGAGGAATAAAAAAACCATTGTTCAATCGCTCAATTGTTCCATTGCTAAGAACAAAAAGTCTTTTCTTTGTCATTCCGGGCTTGACCCGGAATCTATGTAACTATTTTATCGTAGGGACAGACCTCCTGGTCTGTCCGAAAAATCCAGAGGATTTTTAATTTTCTAGAAACACATGGAAAAAAATGATTTTTTATGGAATAGGATTTTAAGATATATTTCAAAAAGGGAAAGGTGTGTTCAAGAAATTGAAAATTTCTTGAAAATTCAAAATTCAAAATTCAAAATTCAAAATTACAGCTCAAAATTAAAAATTAATAACAGTAGAGAGGACGAAATAATCTCCAAACTCAAAGCCCTTGATTTCCTCAATGAGGAGCGCTACGTGAAAGCTTATGTTCATGACAGTTTCGAATTGAAAAATAAAGGAAAGTGCAGAATAGCCCAAGAATTAAAAAATAAAGGAATTGATGAATTAACGATAAATAAATACCTCGGAAAAATTAACAAAGACGATCTTGAGGAAAAAGCCGTAGGCTTAGCTAGAAGGAAATATGCCCTTATTAAAAATTTGCCGGTTTTGACAATTAAACGCAGGTTATATGGGCAGCTCGTGCGGCGCGGTTTTTCGCCTGAAATCGCGATGCATGTAATTGACACTGTTCTCGAAAAAAGGTAAAATATACCCGTTATTCGGATAGAAATAAAAAATAATAAAATTTTAAAGATATAAGCTTAAGAAAAACCTGTGTTAGATAATTTATCAGTTTATGATATTAAATCATTGTGATATCAATGTTAAATCGGTATTCATTACAAGCTGTTTGACAGAGGTTTTTCTTCGCGTAGATCTTCAAAAATAAGCACATGTCATTTTTTAACGATCTTGTGAAAATTTTTCGCCCGCAGAAACATATACAGAAACCGGTTAAACAAGAGCCGTATTATCCTCCCCGCCGCGAAAAAACATATCAGAAACCATATCAGCCTCAATCTCAGCCGCAGCCGCAACAACAGAGGGAAGCTGAGCTTTTAATTCAAACTGCAAACACCAAGGCACGAGAAATAATTCTTGAGGCAAAAGATTCAGCATATAAAATTAAACTTGACTCTGATCGCGAAATCCAAAAACTCCGTGATGAAACCCTTCAAATTGAAAAACGGATTGCTCAAAAAGAAGAGAATTTGGATAAAAAATTATTAGGAATTGAAAGCAAAGAAGGAGGTTTAAAAGAAAAAGAAAAAGTTTTGGAAGTGCGCCTTCAGGACGCGGATAAAGCAAAAACCGATTTAATTGCGCGGCTTGAGAAAATTGCCGGGTTAACCAAAGATGAAGCGCAAAAATTGGTGATGAATGCTCTCTCGCTTCGGTTAACAGCAGAGCGAGCCAGATTGATTCGCGAGAGTGAGAGTTCTTCAAAAGAAGAGGCGGATAAAAAAGCCAAAGAAATTCTAGTGAACGCCATGAATCGTGGAGCAACAGATTATGTTGCCGAATACACAATTTCCATCGTGAAGCTTCCGGATGAGGAAATGAAAGGCAGAATAATTGGTAAAGAAGGCAGAAATATCAGGAGCCTTGAGAAAGTGACCGGTGTGGAATTTGACGTTGATAACACGCCCGGCGAAATTCGTTTATCCTGCTTTGATCCGGTGCGGCGTGAAATTGCTCGGATCTCGCTTGAAAAATTAATGGCTGATGGCCGTATCCAGCCGGCAAAAATCGAAGAAATTGTTGAGCGCACGCGCCGCGACGTTGACAAAATCATGTTTGAAGAAGGAACGAAATTATGCCACAGCGTGGGTGTTTACAATTTGCCAACAGAAATTGTCCAACTTCTAGGACATTTCAAATACCGTTTTTCATATGGCCAAAACATGATTGCCCACACTCTTGAAGAAACAAAAATTGGGCTTTCGATTGCCCACGAAGTTAAAGCCGATGCTAATGTCGTGAGACTGGGCTGTTTACTTCACGATATCGGCAAGGTGATCACGGAAGAAGAAGGATCTCATGTCAACCTGGGTGTGAATTTTTTGAGAAAATACGGGCTTCCGGAAGAAGTGATTGCCTGTGTGGCTGAGCATCATGAGGATAAACCATTTTCCAGCAATGAGTCAATGGTGGTTTATATTGCTGATGCCATTTCAGGGAGTCGTCCAGGCGCCCGCTATGAAGATTTAGCTCAATATTTGCATCGCCTTGACGAACTTGAATCAATTGGTAAATCATTTAAAGGGGTGGATGAATGTTATGCTTTTCAAGCCGGGCGTGAACTGCGGATTATCGTTAATCCGGATAAGCTTGATGATGATCAATCAGTTGTTTTAGCCCATGACGTGAAAGAAAAAATTGAAGATAAAATCAAAAATTTTCCGGGACAAATAAAAATCACAGTTATCAGAGAAAAAAGAGTAATTCAAACGGCGAAATAAGGGCAAACGAATAGCAATAAATATTGCATTAAAAATCACGCGTCACTGCGTGATTTTTTTGAGGAAATTTTTATAAGATATTGACAAGAAGCCAAAAGATGTTATATTGAGGGATAATTGATTGTAAAGACAACAAAAACATTGTTCAATTGTTCCATTGCTGAAAGATAAAATGGAATATCCGCCTAAACTTCCCTCAAGCCTTCTTCTTTGCTATTCGCAAACGGCTTGAGGAGCGTAATCGGCGGACGTAAGAAATTCTAAAATTCGAATAAATTCTCATTTAAGAATTTCTAACGGAAAGGGGGTGAAAATATAATATGACAAAAGCAGATTTAGTTTCAACTGTTGCCAAGAAAGCTTCTCTTACCAATAAAGCAGCCAAAGATGCCGTGAATTCAGTTTTTGATTCAATTGAAAGCGCACTTAAAAAAGGAGAAAAGGTTGTTTTGACGGGATTCGGAACTTTCTCCGTGAGAAACAGAAAGGCCCGCCCAGGTCGTAATCCACGAACTGGTCAAACCATTCAAATCTCAGCCAGAAAGACTCCAGGTTTCACCGCTGGGAAGAGTCTTAAAAAAGCTGTAAGATAAGATAAGCGTTAACCCATAATTAATGGTAGGGGACTTGAAGATAACCCCTACCATTTTTTATGGAATTATTTTATACTCTAAGAAGAATGTCTAAACCTAAAAAAGAAATCAAATCGAAAAATTATTTATCAAAAGTGAATGATTTTTTTTCCGTAATTAAACATTATGGAGACGATTCAAGAAAAATTGAAAATTTTTTTAATGATTTACTTACTGAATCAGAAGTGAGAATGTTAAAGCGCCGTTGGTTTGTTGCCAATTTAATTAATGAAGGAAAAACCATTCGGGAAGCGGCGGAAAACGCCGGAGTGGGAACAGACACGGTGGTTCGCGTGATCAAAAAAATAAAAAGTGGCAGCGGAGTTTTGAAAGAAGTACTCGTGAAAAAATTATCAGAAAATCCGGGAAAAAGTGGTTTTGAAAAACCGAGCCGCGAAAAAAGAGTAAAGTGGTTTTTTGGAGTGAAATGAGAGTGTGAATCTCTCGCTGTGCCGCAACCGTGATAGTCGGAGCCTCCTTAAATATTTTCTATTTCCTTCGAGCCAAAGGAAAAGGGTATGTCTATCCCGCTTTGGCGGGATTTTTTTTGGGCGAAGAAAAACATGAATTGAAAGCTGAATGTCAATCACTATCGCTTGAAAATGAAATAATGACAAGTCTTCATCAATCGGGTTTTTTCGGGCAGCTTTTGCGGCGCGGTGAAAATTCACAATTTCATGACGTTTCTCCGCAAGAATCACCGCCGGAAAGAGATTTAATTAACGGTTTTCGCGCGCCTGCTTTGCCAAAATTGCTTTCTGTTTTGCCGGAAAAAGACGAAATTTTCTTTTTCCGTTTGCCAACCTATGGAACCGACACGATTTTTTTTGAAGCTGGAAGAAAAACTGGTGAAGAAATATATTTCAGCGCCGCCGCAATTGCAAAGCGCGACAAGTCAGATAATTTTTTAGATATGATTCCGATTGAGGGTGTTGCGATTTTTTCCGCGCGGGACGAAACATGTATTTTTCTTGATGATTTTGCGGCGTATTTAATAAAATCGTATGACAATTTAGGAATTTCCAAAGAAAGAGCAGAATTTTTAAAAGAAAAAATTGAAGAGTTAAAAACACGAGGGATATTTAAAGACACGAATAAGTTGATGTTTGAATCAAAAATGCAAGTGTTGGATGGAAAAGTCATAGCGACTGATGCAACAAGTGGTCAAAAGAGAAACATTCTTTCAGTGTGTCAAGCCGGAAGTGCGGATGAGCGTGAACAATCAGAGAGATTGGTGGTGCAAATTTTAAATGTTGCCCAAATTGCCGCGTTAACAGGACAAACACAAACTATTATTTATTCTCCTCAGGGAGGATCAATCAGTTCAATTTCATCAAGAAGAAGACCAATCCAAGTCTTAGAAATTGATACAGGTGGTCAAGTTTCGACAAAAATTGCCTACGTGCCGGCTGATGCTGTGCCTGAACAGCTCAGAAAAATACTTAACCGTTTTGACGAGAAAAATGATGGAGAATTTGCCAATGTTGGTAGCCGCCAAATTTCTTTTTCTGAAATGGCGGAAATATTAATCGTCGAGCTTGGCATTTCCCAAACCGAATACGGCTTGGCGCTTGCGGCTCAAGCCATGGCGTTTGATCGCCGCAAGCCAGTTTTAGAAGTTAATCAATCAATTAATTCCGTAGTTCCTCTGACTTTAATTCTCCCGATTTCTCCAGTTTCCCAAACTTCCCGTGATTTTCTAATTTCTTCTCTTTCCCCGACCTTGATTTCTTCGATTGTTCCGACTTCTCCTGAGCCAAGTTTTTCTTCGGCGGTTTTGTCATTGCCGGTTTTGCCTGCTTTGATTGAGAGTCAAACAGATTTTTCACCGCGGCAAGATTTTCTTCTTCCTTCCGGAGAAAGTCCGCCGCCCAAAATCTCTTGGCCGGTGCGTGCTGTGTCGGTTTATCAACCAGTACTATTCCAGCGGGAAAGACGAGAAAGAACTGTTTTGATAAAGCCGCCTTTCGCCGCGGATTTTTCTCAAGATCCCCGACCGCCGCACCAATCTCCTGCCTATATCATTCAAACAAAAAATGAGTTTCAAGAAACGGTAGAGAATGAACTGCGAAAAGAGGCGCAAACAAAACAAAGCAAAATAAACGAAAAAAAGAAAAACAATACTCAAACAAAACACCAGATTAATAGAATAAATAAAGTATATCAAATTGACACAAAACATGGGACGAAAATGGAATATTTTCACGTTTTAAAACGTGAAAACAAAGAGAATAGTAATTTTGTTGAGGAAAGAAGAAAAAAAGTTTTACATGCGGAAATAAAAGAAAAGCCGTCTATTAAAAATTCAACCGACAGAAAAGAAAGCCCTATTGTTAAAAAGTTTGGGGTTGTTGCAGATAAGGCACGAGCAAAAAAAGAAACAAAAAAAGAGATAAATAAGAAAACAGACAAGAAATTTAAAATTAAAAAAAGAGAGATCAGTTATCAGTACAACAATTTTATCAGCAAGAATAAGCCGCATTATGCAGAAGAATTTAAGTCTAACGAAACTGTTTTTGCAGAAGACATAGTGATAAATGCAGTAGAGAATGATAATAAAAAATCTGTCGATGATTTTATAATTAAGTCGTTAATAACTTTACCACTAATTATTCACGATAAAAATATTGGTCAGCAAATTAATTTGGAAAAAATAAGAATTGAGGAATTATGGGAAATATTTTTAAAACTGTATTTTGGCATCAAACCAGATTGGGATGTCCAACTAGGCAAAGGAAGCAGAAAGATGGCTATTTTTGAAACTGGTATTAACAAAGAAGGTTGGAATTGGGCAAAATCAACTATGCAATCCTCTATGCAATTTTTAGGAGTTATTTTAATTTGTGTTTTACAGATATATTTTTAATCTTATAGTTTTAGTGGATGATAAAAGTTTTTTGCTATTTTAAATAAAATTTAATTACGACAAGTGAAATTATAATAATAATTGAAACAAACATCGTCTTTTTCAGGTCGCGCGCGATTTGAGAAAACTCAATTGTGAATTTTTCTTCTTTCACGGGTTGGGCAAAATTGTAAACCGTCCTTGGAGATGGTGAAGGTGAACTTTGTAAACTCAACTCTTGTTTTTCTCGTTCCACTTCAACCATTTTGCGGCGGATGTCAGCTAGAAATTTCTGCTTCTTAGTTTTTTTCATATGCATTATTGTAGCACAGATGGTAAAATTAGTTCATGTTTTTGTTCAAAAAATACCAATCATTTATTTTGATTGCCTTGCTTATAATTGTCGCGTGGTTGGCGTTAACCTCAAGGCAGTCAAAATCTTCAGTTGATTTGGGGAATGATCCGATTTTTTTTTACAGCCTAACCTGTCCTCATTGTAAAAATGTTGAGGAATATATTGCTAAAAATAACATTCGGAAAAAAGTTAAATTTCAGGAATTGGAAGTTTCTCAAAATGCCGATAGTGCTGTAAAATTTAACGAAGCGGCAAAAATTTGCGATTTAAATCCATTGAAGGTTGGTGTGCCAATGCTATATGACAAAGGCAAGTGTTATGAAGGGAAAGAGGAGGTAATAATTCAGTTAGAGCTATTATCCAAATAATAAAAATTAAATGTTATTGTCAATTATTAGAATAATTACATTAATGCTATGCGGTTGGGTTTTTCTTTTTTCTCCGCCTACAGCTGAGGCTGTATGCCCTCTATGCACTGTGGCGGTGGCGGGAGGACTCGGACTTTCACGATGGTTTGGAATAAGTGATGCCATCACGGGGATTTGGATTGGCGGGTTAATAATCTCGTCCAGCTTATGGCTAAGCAATTTTCTTGGCACCAAAAAAATTAATTTTCCAGCGAAGGAAACTATAAATATTGCCGCATTCTATGCAATAACGTTCGGCCCGCTCTATATAACCAAAGTCATCGGCCATCCGTTTAACACGATTTTTGGCGTTGACAAATTAATATTCGGCTCAATCATTGGCTCAGGAATTTTTTTATCGGCGGTTGGAATAGATGAATATATTAGAAAAATAAACGGCGGAAAAGTGAAGTTTTTTTATCAAAAGGTCATTATACCCGTAAGTTTATTACTAATTTTTAGCTTACTTTTTTACTTAATAAAAATTTAATTCATCCAAATTGCTAATTGTTATATGGTTATATTGCTAAAAAATATAATTTTACAATATAACGATATATCAATGCACCATTGCTAGATTACCAACAATTACTTGATAAAGTTAAAAAAATCGAAAAAAATGAAAAACTAGACTTGTCTTCGGGTGAGGATTTGGCAATCGGCGTTATGAATTTGATTGCGATCGAAGAGCATATGTTTTACACTGCAAATAAAACGAATGACGCAAAATATTATGATATCTTAAATGAAGTTCGCGAAATGAGAAAAAAATTAATGAAGCGCGTTGTGAGAGAAAATGAAGGTGAACTTTGGTGCACAAGCAAACACTTGCTTTCGGCATCGATGAGACTCATGGAAGTTGGAACAAAGATATTGGGGAAGGGAGAAAAAAAGGAAGCGGCGGATTTTTTCAATAAATCATATCAGCTTTACAACTTGTTTTGGGGTTTAAATTTGGGAGCCGCAAAAACAGGAAGCATTAAAACAGAAGATTTGAGCAAAATATTAATCACCGACGAACATAAGGAAAAATTTATTGTTAAAGAAAAAATGAGTATTCTTGATAAGTTAGGCGTAATAGTTGAAAAAGTTATTAACTGTTGCAAAGAATAAAAGTTTATAATATACTTGTTCTGAACAACACAAGTACTCAGATAAAAAATTATGAAAAAATATTTAATAATATTCGCGGCGGTTTTCTTTTTTTCAACAGGTATTTCATATTTAGTTTTTTCTAAAGGAGGTGCGGGAGGCCAAACAGGAACAAAAATAACTGCCCCGGCTGACACCTCACAAACTGCCAGTTTTTCGCCTTTTAAAATTAAGCCCGGTGAAGCCGAAGACGAGGCTTGTCCACTAAACGGAGAAATGAGAACAAAGACAGAAAAAGACTGGTGGAGCAGGCATCGACCCCTTGGAATTATGATAGAAAACCACATTGAAGCCCGGCCGCAATCGGGAGTCTCGCGCGCCGATATTGTCTATGAAGCAGTGGCTGAGGGCGGGATCACAAGGTTCTTAGCCGTTTACTATTGCCAAGATGCTCCAGTAGTTGGACCGGTTAGAAGCGCGCGAACTTATTATCTTGATTTTATTTCTCCCTATGCTGATTACCCATTATACGCACACGTTGGCGGCGCCAATACTCCGGGTCCTGCTGATGCGATTTCTCAAATTGGAGAATATGGTTGGAATCAATTTAATGATTTAAACCAATTTTCAGTCGGATTTCCGACTTTTTGGCGCGATTATGAACGATTAGGGAGACCGGTCGCCACCGAACACACCATGTATTCAACCACAACAAAATTATGGAATTTAGCAAAAGAAGAAAGAGATTTGACAAACGTTGATGAAGAAAGTAATAGCTGGGATAAATATTTTACCCCTTTCACGTTTAAAGAAGATGATAAAGAGACTGGGGCAATTTCTCCTTCGTATTATTTTTGGGGATCAATACTTAAAGATGACTATGCGGTTAAATGGAAATATGACTCAGCGAATAATGCTTATCTTCGTTTTAACGGCAGCAAACCCCATCTTGATTTAAACACAAATAAGCAGCTTGAGGCAAAAAATGTCGTCGTTCTTTACATGACAGAAGATCATGCTGATGATGGTTATGAGGGAAATCAGCATTTGCTTTACGGCACCGAAGGCAGCGGCGAAATGATTCTTTTTCGCGATGGAAAAAAAATTGAAGGAACTTGGGAGAAAAAAGATCGCGAAAGCCAATTTGAATTTTCAGATAAGGCGGGAAGTGCTATTAAATTAAATCGCGGTGTAATTTGGTTTTCCGTTCTGCCCGAAGGAACGCCGGTAGAAGATGCTTCATGATCTTATTATTTCTCAGGTTCGGATAAAAACATTAAACCTGTTCTTCGAAAACGTCAAAGGAGTTTATCATGTGCGGGAATTGGTGCGAATGATGGGTGAAGAAATTAATGCGGTACGGCGTGAATTATCTTTTCTTGAAGGAAAAGGGATTTTGAAGAAAGAACCCCGCGGAAACAGAATTTATTATTCACTTCGGCGCGACTACTCCTATTATTTTGATTTAATGGAACTCGTGACAAAAACCACCCATCTGGCGGCTGATATTTTAAAAAACAAAAATAAATTGGGAAAAATTAAATTTGCAGTGATGTCTGGCGGATTTGTTAGAGGTGAGCCTTTTGACGAAAAAAAAGTTGACCTTTTTTTAATCGGGCAGGTGGTTTTGCCTGAACTTGACGCGTTGGTGAAAAAAGAACAAGAGAGAAAAAAACGCGAGATGAACTATACTGTAATGTCTGAAGAAGAATTTAAATTTCGAAAATCAAGAAAAGACCCCTTTATTATTGAAATACTTCTTGCCTCCCGCATTATGATCATCGGAGACGAATCGGAACTTGTGGCATAGCCCCTTGATTTTATTTTTGAAATAAGTTTAAATTAAGGATAATGAAACTTCGTTTTTCCTTAATTAACGGTTTTTTACAAGTAATTTTCCTTTTGCTGTATTCTCAGTCTATTATCAGTAAAAATATTTATATCAATCTCACAATTTTTATTTTATTAATAAATTTATCTTCATTTATCACCATGTCAGTTGAATTTAAGAAAAATATGCAATTTCTGGCAATATTCACTTTTTTTTCTTTTATTTCTTCAGCAATAACTTTGGTTGTTTCAATTTTTATTCTGAATTATTTTTCGCTTTCTGGCCCAATTAATAAATTAATTACTATTGGTTTGGCAGAAGAATCAACGATTAACAACACGATTAGGTGGGGTTTATCATATTTTTTGTTTGCTATTTTTCCGGCATATATTGTAGTTTTAGCCGGCGTTAAAAATAAAAGAAGGAGTATAATACGACATACGAGAAATAAAAAAAGGAAAAAAATATAAATATATATACCTATCTTAATAAAACTATGCCTTCCTCTCTAATGACTAAAGCCGGCCTTGATGAGCTTATCCGTGAAAAAGACGAAATTGTGAGCGTCAAGATTCCGTTTGCAAACGAACAGTTGCATAAGGCGCGGGAACAGGGTGATTTGTCGGAAAATTCCGCATATACTGCCGCGCGGGAAGAACGCGAATTTTTAAACCAGCGCTTAATTGATCTTGAACAAATGATTAAAAACGCAAGGACAATTTCTCAAACAATAAGTGATGTTATCGGCGTGGGATCAAGGGTGGTTATTGATAATGGAAAAGAAAAAATAGAATATACGATTGTCGGCGAATTTGAATCAAATCCTTTGAAAAAATTAATTTCGTATAAATCTCCTCTTGGGGCAGCTCTTGTCGGTAAAAAATCCGGCGATAGTGTTCATTTCGAATCCCCATCTGGTAAAATACAGCTGAAAATTATTCAAGTTAAATAGAAACACGAGTTAAGGTTTTTTGGTTGGTTCGGGGGTCGGGGCTTTATATTCAACGCATTTTTCGCGAGGTTCTGTTCCTCTAACAAAAAATTCTTTTTTCACAGTACATCCGGGACAGGGAAGAGTTCCGGTTTGAGCGCAAATTTCCACCTCAACTAGTTGATCGGGCAAAACGAGCGGTTCATCTTTCTTTCCCTTTAATAAATTAATCATGATTTCATGCCAAATGGCCGCCGCGCCGGTCGCGCCCGATTCAAGAAAATATGACATAGGCGTGTTATCATTATTGCCAATCCAAACGATAACCGTGTAATCTTTAGTATAGCCATTAGTCCAATTGTCTTTTTTTGAATCAGTAGTGCCGGTTTTCACGGAAACAGTGTGGCCAGGAATAACAAGAGAAGATGCGGGGCCAAATGCCGGTGTGCGGGCGGCGTTATCTGCTAAAATGCTAGAGATTTGATAAGCAACTAGAGGAGATATTACCTGTTCGGATCGAGTATTTATGTTTTCTTCAATAATTTTTCCATGTGGATCGGTGATTTTATGAACATATTTTTGGGGAACTTTTTTGCCTTGATTTGCTAACACTGAGAAAACAGACGCCATTTCAAGCGGTTTCACCTCGCCGCCGCCAAGCGTTAATGAGTATCCAAAGCGCGATCGGTCTTCCCATGTGGTAATGCCAAGTTTCTCGGCAAAATCAATCATGCGCCAGACGCCAAGAGATGCCAAAATTTTCACGGCAGGGATATTATACGAGCAGGCAAGAGCTTGCCGGAAAGAAACCACGCCATGAAATTTATTATCATAATTGATTGGTGAATATGGAGGAGATCCTTCAGTACGATAAGTAACGGGAGCATCAGCAATCATTGTTGACGGGGTGTAAAGCCCGCTTGTTAAAGCCAAGGCATAGGTAACCGGTTTAATTGAAGAGCCTGGTTGGCGCTCTGCCGTTGTGACATTAACATTGCCATCGTGCTCGGTGTCAAAATAATCAGTGGAGCCAACCATCGCTAAAATTTCTCCATTTTTTGGATCCTCAATAACTGCTGCACCATTTCCCACCATTAAATATTTTTGTTTCTCGACGCCTTCTCTCACTTCGCGTTCTGCCATTTCTTGGATGTCCAAATCCAGCGTGGTTTTGATTGTTAGCCCGCCTTGATTTATATACTCCGCTCCATATTTATTTTCAAGTTCTTGTTTAACAAACATGACAAAATGTGGGGCTTTAATTGCAATACTTTGTTTGCGAAGATGAAGTTTTTCCCGTTTTGCGTTTTCAGCTTCCTTGTCTGTGATGTATCCTTCTTTTTCCATCGCTTTTAAAACTTCAAGTTGTCTGATTTTTGAAATTTCAGGATTGGCGCCATATGGCGAAAAATCAGTTGGCGAAGCCGGCAGTCCAGCCAAGAATGCCGCTTGAGCTAGAGTTAACTTTTTTGCCGAAACCCCAAAATACATTTGAGCCGCCTCCTCAATGCCATAGGAACTTCCGCCATACCCAACTTCATTTAGATACATTTCCAAAATGTTGTCTTTTGAAAATTTTCGCTCAACAATAAGAGCCAGAACAATTTCCTTAATTTTTCGGTCAATGGTTCTTTCGGGCGAAAGAAGCGCGTTTTTTACCAGTTGCTGGGTGACAGTTGATCCTCCTTGAACTGTTTCGCCGGTTTTTCGGTTTTCGCGAAATGCCCTGATGATGCCCCGGACTGAAATTCCTAAATGGTGATAAAATTCTTTGTCTTCAATGGAAATCGTCGCATCTCTGACATATTTTGGCAGTTCCTCAAGCTTAATTAAACTGCGGTTTTGATTTTTATAAATTTTGTAAAGTAGCCGGCCGCGGCGGTCAAGAATTTTGGTAGTCATAGGATATTTGCGGGCTCGCAAATTATCAACAGAAGGCAGCGCCTTCAAAAATAGATAAGCGATTAAAATAAAACTTGCAAGAAGAGAAAGAAAAACTAAAAGAAAAACTTGCATAAAGCGCATTTTGAACGTTTTGTTGACATTGCGGGTTAAAAATTTTAATAATTTAAAAGGGAGCTTTAGAGGAAGAATAAGAATTCTGAAGAGGTTTATAATGCCCCAACGGGATTTCCGTAGGAGTTGAGTTAGTGAGCTTTTGATAAAGTTTTTTTCAAAATTTTTTTTGCGATGCGGCATATTCTTTTTAACTTTATTATCTATCGAAAATAAAAAGCCAAACCCTCTTTTAATTATTTTTAAAATCAAGTCATCAATCGCAGAAAAAGGCGACGCCATATTTTATTTTTTTAAATAACCATTAATTAGTCAATAACTAATTATATTTTGTATTTTGATAAAAATAAATAGTCAACACATGTCGTATAATTAACTTCATGCAGATATATCTAATTATAAGCGGGGTTATTGTTGTTCTGATTGTGTGTTTCGTTGTTCTATATTTTTTTCTAAATCAAAAACTTTCTCTTCTTCAAAAACCGGACGATGATTCAGCGCAAAAATTAATGCTTGAACTTCTTGAGAATCTGCGCCGCGAAATGGCGGATGGCACGGAAAAAAGCCGTAAAGAAGTTGAAACGCGGCTTGATAAAATCAGTGAAACATTCCAAAAAAGCTTATCCGCTTCCTCTTTCACCTTGCAAAAACAGTTTAAGGACAGCGCGGCAATTATTAAAGACGTGACTTCTCGCCTCACCAAGCTTGATGAAACAAATACTCAGGTTTTGTCTTTCAGCAAACAACTGCAATCTCTCGAAAACGTGTTGAAAAACCCCAAACAGCGGGGAATACTGGGCGAATATTTTTTGGAAAACTTGCTTTCCCACGTGCTAACGCCTGCACAATATCAAATGCAGTATAAATTTGGAAACGGCGAAATAGTTGATGCGGTGATTAAATTCAAAGATAAAGTGATTCCAATTGACGCCAAGTTTTCTCTTGAAAAATATAATAAAATCGTGGAAGAAAAAGATGCACTGCGCCGCGCCACACTCGAAAAAGAATTCAAAATGGATGTGAAGAACCGGATTGATGAAACCTCAAAATATATCCGTCCCCTGGAAGATACCACTGATTTTGCTTTCATGTTTATCCCGGCAGAAGGGATTTATTATAATTTGTTAATTTATAAAGTTGGCACGGTTCAAGTGTCGACCACTGATTTAATCGAATATGCTTTTAAAAAGCACGTGATCATTGTTTCGCCAACCTCGTTTTTCGCCTATCTTGAGACTGTTCTTCAGGGGCTTAAGGCATTGAAAATGGAAGAATCGGTCAAGGAAATCATTAAAAAAGTGGGAGAGTTGGGGCGGCATCTTGAAGAATATGAAAGTTATATGCAAAAACTTGGAAATAACCTCGGCACAACAGTTAATATGTATAACTCGGCTTATCGCGAAATGAAAAAAATCGATAAAGATGTCTGGCGCATCACCGACCATGAAGTTGGCGGCCGCATAGAACCTGCCCTTCTTGATAAACCAAATGTGGAATAACAAAATACGCAATTTTAAAAGGCAGAGCGTAGTCTTTTAAGAAACTATATTATCCACCGGAGGTGATAAAATTAACGATATGCCGTGGTATTTCTTTGCCCTTGCAACTCCATTTTTATACACCATAACGAATTTTATAGAAAAATTTTTAGTTGAGAAAAAATCCGCTGAACCTCTATTAATGACTTTTTTGTATGGCACAATCTCTTTTTTTATTGGGGTAACGATTTTATTTCTAAAAAATTTTCCATTGCTTGAACCGCTTCAAATTTTTATTCTTCTTATTTCTGGAGCAATGCTTAATTTATATTTACTACCTTATTTTAAGGCTCTCCAACTTGACGATGCTTCCCGCGTAGTGCCTCTTTTTCAATTTTCACCAGTTATTGTTTTAATTTCGTCCTTTTTGTTTTTAAATGAGCC
>JBGSIU010000023.1:0-13981 GCA_041742375.1 Patescibacteria group bacterium | reverse complement strand
ATATCAGTATCAATGGCGGGTATCCCGTTAAGCAGGACGATTTCACCACTAACTTAATGTGCCGCCTACGCACCCTTTAAACCCAATAAATCCGGACAACGCTTGCACCCTACGTATTACCGCGGCTGCTGGCACGTAGTTTGCAGGTGCTTATTCTACTGGTACCATCACCCCGCACCATTTCCAACTTGCGCTTCAAATTAAAGGCATAAATTAGAAATGGTGCGGGGTTTTTCCCAGTCAAAAGAGGTTTACGACCCATAGGCCTTCATCCCTCACGCGGTGTCGCTCGGTCAGGCTTTCGCCCATTGCCGAATATTCCCAGTTGCTGCCGTCCGTAGACGTATGGCCCGTGTCTCAGTGCCATTGTGGGGGGCCATGCTCTCACACCCCCTACCCGTCATCGCTTTGGTGGGCTATTACCCCGCCAACAGGCTGATGGGAAACAGGCTCGTCCTCAATCGGGCTGTTAGACCCTTTGACCTTGCGGCCTCATGGCGTATTAGCCCCGCTTTCGCGGGGGTATTCGCCGATTGAGGGTAGATTCCTGTCTTGTACTCACCCGTCCGCCACTAACCTTGCGGCTCGTTCGACTTGCATGCTTAAGGCACACCGCCAGCGTTCATCCTGAGCCAGGATCAAACTCTCAAAAAAAATTGACTACCTACCACTTTTCAAAAACCTTTTGCTACATAACTAAACTTAAGTTGTTAAAGAGCAAAAACACATTTGACAAAAAAATATCCGCCTTAAAATATAATTCAAAGCGGACTTATTTAAAGTGTTTAAATAGTATCCAAATTGGAATTTTAACCTAATTTCAGGTTAAAGTCAACAACCTATAATTTATTTCATTCCACCCCACTCGACGACCGTAAAACCTTTTCTTTCTGGGGCAAAATCTTCGATATTAAATTTTTCTTCCGCCCGATTTAACCCTTCAAACTTCATCAAAATCCGAACTAAAGTATCAGGAGCAGGCCAAACATAAAGTGGGATTTGTTTTTGCAAATCATCCGTCATCATAAACGAAATTCTGTAATAATGTTTGCCTTTCATCTTGGGTTCCCAAAACTCAGTAAACTGCGCCGTTTCTTTTTGATTCAATCCAAAACTTGCCAGTTTTTCTCCTAAATATTTTTTTATATTTTCTTGCCGAACTACATCGGGCTTAGTCGAAAACGAGAATTTAAAATCCTTTTTATCTCCTTCATAAAATAAATAATCGTATGTTTTATCGTTTACGGTAATTTCTCCGGATGGCGCGGCTTTCACTTGCCAACTGCCGGAATAATCTGGAATAAAAATTGCGTTTTGCAACTTATTATCTACTTGTACATTAACAATCATTTCGCGCTCCGGATAAAGATAAACTGCCGGCTTAGCAATTCCCATTACCTTTTCGAGGTCTCCTCTGAAAAGAGCGTGAAAATCTCCCCAAACATCCTTCCAAAAGAAAACAGGCGTTGCCCCCAAAAATTCCTGATAGCTCATATCTTTCACGCTTGACAATTCTTCGTTTCTTTTTTCATAAAATTCTTTTAAAATCGGGTGAGCTAAATCATTTAAAACGTAAAATTTTTCGCCGGCTTTGTTTTCTCCGATTTGTTTCAAATTTTTCCCTAAATCAATTTCTTGATCATAATATTTAAATCCTAAAATGTTGCCAAATAAATCTGAATAAGAATATTCATTATAACGAATAGTGTCTTTGTCAAAACTCCCAGAAATCGGCTTTATTTTAGGGTTATCACTCCAATTGATTAAAAAAGCCTCCGGCGCCGCGGTTTTTTTATCATAGTCAACTTCGCCTTCTGAAGTTAAAGGATAAAATATTTGGGGAAAGGAGGAAATATGGCTTGAAGAAAGGTTGTAAACAGCAACCGTTTTGTCCGGCATTTCGAGATAATAGCTGATGCGCCGGCCGACATTTTTAAAAATTTGTTTTCCGGAAATCACTCGATTTTCCCGGTAAAAACCTTTCTTTTCTATTTCGCCAATTTTATTAGCATTTGGCGGGATTCCAATCTCATAGCCGTTAAATGCAAAATAAAACTCTTGACCATTAGCCGGAAAGATCACATTATATTTTCGCGTTAAAGAATTAATTTTAAATTCTTTATCAATTTTAATTTCAGACGGAATTTGTTTTTCATAATCATCTAAATAAATATCGCTGTGGCTCCCAAGAAAAACAAAATTGCCGCCCCCCAAATCAATAAATCGGTTTATCGCATCATATGTCCCACCAGGACCATCGGGCGGATAGTCTTTTGATTCAACAAGGATTAAATCGCGGCCGCTATATTTTGCATCTTTCATGATGCCGATTTTGTAATAAGTCGAGTTTTCTTCAAGATCATATTTTTTTCCCTCAGGCGTGGCAAGCGAGATTAATTTGGCGTCAAGCAGAGTCTGCATAAAACCAAGTTTCCCGAGTTTTAAAGGCGCGGCCAGATATGCGACCTGCGCATCCTCAAAGGCTTTTGGGGGAGAAGTGGGAAGCTGGGTATCAGTTGGAATTGAAGGGCTCGGTAAAATTGTTTCTTCGGTTACTGATTCTTGTTTTTCTCTTGTCCCAAAATAATATCCGGCGGCAACCGCGCCAGAAACCGCCATCAAAATCAAAAAAATAACTAAAGTCGTTTTTAAACGATGGTACTTTTTCACAATATCAGAGTCAGGGGAAACTTCTGGGTTTTGTGAGACAGACTGGACAGGATTTTTTTGCATCTTTTTTATTATACTATAAATTTTCTGTGAAAAATTTCACCACCTCGCGGTTGACAAGCGCAACCTGATCTGGATATTTTTTATAATCATGATTCATACCTTTGATCTCTATCATTTTTTTTGGTTCGTTGGCGGCCTCATATATTGCACGCGTATCTTTTGGCAACACCGTGTCATCTTCCAATCCTAAAACTACGAGTAGTGGACATTTAATCAAGGCAATGTCTTTAACAGGGTCAAATTTTTCATCATCCAAAACAACTTCGTAGGGAATTTTAATCGGACCATATTTTGAACTTATTCGTTCAAAATATCCTTTTTGTTTCCAGGCTTGCATAAATGCACCAAGCCAGTTTGATTTTCTTAAACTGATTGCGGCAGAAATCGAAACAACGGCTTTAACTTCCGGATGGTGCGCGGCAAAAATCACTGCCATCTTACCGCCCCATGATTGTCCAGTAATCCCAATTCTATTTTTGTCGACAAAACCAAATTTCTTTAAGTATTTAAAAATGTCCTCCGTATCCTGTAAATAATTTGAAAAACGGTGATGGTTTACAAGCGTACCTTCACTTTCTCCAAATCCAACCGTATCGAATCTAATCGCCACAAATCCATTCTTTTCAAGATCACTTGCAAGTCCGGCAATATGTTCTTCTTCTTTGTAGCCAGTAAATCCATGAAGAACGATTACAGCGGGATATTTTTGATCTTTCCTAAAACCTGCTGGTTTGTGTAAAATTGCCGCTAATTTCAAACCGCGACTATTTTTGATAGAAATTTTTTCTTGCATAGCGCTATACCCGTTTTACTGCAATTTGCAACTTTTTCAAGAGAAAAATATTGCAAATTCAGTTTAAACGGAGTTATACTTTTGCACTTCGACAATTGCTCAGTGCAATCATGAGCGAAGTCGAATGATGCATTTTCCAGTGCAAAGAGTATATTTTAATTTATTTTCTTAAACACTAAAAGTCCGTCTTTTTGAAAAATTAATTTATATTCGCGGCTTTTAATTAATGTTTGAATATAGCTGTTCATTGTTTCCACTTTGGTTAAAACAACCGGCATTTTAAGATCGATAATGACGTAATCTGATTTTTCTGGAAACCGCGGGCTGGGAAGAATTTTTCCAGTTGGCCGGCTAATTCGCGCGGCAATTTGATACTGGGCGGATATGCTGGCATTTTCCGGAATTGCCGCCACAGTTTTATAAATCAAATCAGCATGGAGACTTGGCTGATAAAATGGTTTGTATCCATACGAAAAATGGAAATATATTGCCGCGGCAAGAATTGCAATCGTCAAAAAAATCGGTTTAGCCACTAGTCTAATCTTTTTGTATTTTAATAAAACTACTAAAGATTCTATGCTCGCGATTAAAATTACTGCCGTTATCACAGCGCTGTAATGAAATCCATTTAAGGCGGCGATATTACTGCTTAATAATTTTTCGAGAATCGCGGGAACAGTGATGACAAATGCGGGAGGGTATAGAAGCGGCAAAAAAGCAAACGCACCATAGCTCACCAAAAATGTTTCCAATTTATAATCTGGCGCAGATAAACGATCAATAATTTCCATCGGATTTGTTAAGAATCTTGTTAGCGATCCGCCATATTGTCCAAAGTGCAAAAAGCCAGAAATCGAAAAGTGGGGAAAGATTATTTTAAAACACAAAAATACCCAAAGCACTGAAGTAATAATTGTTATCAATCCGATTTTCACTTTCTTTTTAAAGAGAAAGATATAAATTCCAAAAAAGATCATCGTGAATGCAATTTCTTCTTTCACACAAAGCGACAAAAAAAGAAAAATATAATACGCGCGCCGCATGTTTTTGGTGAAAAAATAGTAAAGCCAAAATAAAAAAAACGGCGCGAAAACGATCGGATGAAAACCATACATATATCCAAATTGCAAGCCGCCAAATAATAAATACGACCAAACTAAGGAAAGTGCGAGATAAAAATTCTTGAGTTTCCTTTTTGCGGCGAGATAGAGAGGTATCACACCGGAAAGAACAAGTAACACCTGGCTGACAACAAGAGCATATGGACTTTTTATTAACCAATATATTGGAACAAACACGAGTAAAATCGGATCAAAATGATCTCCCCAAACAAAACGTTTGGGATCATCCCAAATCCGCGCCATCTTAAACTGCGAAAATTGTTGAACTGCCTGGGTGTAATACGAAACGTCAATTGCTTCAGATTGAAAGTTATAGAAACAAATAATTGTCAGGGCAAAAAGATAGGCGGCGTACGCGACGGTCAGGCAAATAAGAATTTTCCTTAACATACTACTTTAACATTTTAATGCATTTTTTATAATCCGGGCAAAATTGGGCGACCAATGCCCAAAATTTGTGCGAATGATTCATTTCGCGCGTGTGGCAGAGTTCGTGAATGACCACATAGTTAATCACCTCTTGCTGGTAATGCACCAGGCGCAGAGAAAAATTGATGTTTCCCTGCCGTGAACAAGATCCCCAGCGGCTTTTAATTTTTTTAATAGTTAAATTTTTAAATTTAAAGCCGTTATTTTTGGCAAAGCCATACGCAAAGGCATAAATATGCTCGCGCAACTTATTATTCAAGAAATTCTCGAAGACATGTTTCTTTCCCGGAGTAATAATTTGGTAACTATCATTGTTTATTTTATCTATGCTTTGATTTTCACGGAAAATAAAACTCTGGATTCCCGCTTTCCCCTCGGCCATGAGCTCGGGGCCGAATGGCGCGGGAATGACAGTTTGTTGTTGTTTGCTTTGAGTTTTGCTTGTCCCGCGAAGCTTTAGCGAAGTGGGAATTTTTGATTTTTGATTTTGTTTTACGTATGGATACATGGATCCAGAAGAGAATTGGATTTGGTGGGGGAGACCGAAGAAATAAATTTGGGCGCTGTCTTTAAAATCATAGTGCCAAAGCTGTTTTGGCCGCGGCTTGATTCGACTTAGCGTCTTCTCTACCCAATCTTTTTTGGAATTTAAAAATTTGAGCCCTTGCTCCACTGTTGACCGACGTGGAATAACAAGGGAAACATTTTTCTCATGATCAATTGAGATGCGAAGATGCCGCGCACGAGGGCTGTGAACAATTTGCATATTATTTAAATCCATGAAGATAATTGTAGCTTATTTTTTAGTCCACAAACGGCGAATCAAGGGAAATGTCAAATTCCCAGTCGCGCTCGAACACGGGCTGATTAGAGATTTTTACAAATATTTCTTTATATTTTTTCTGAAGAGTAATTAAATCATCTATAGTTGTGTATTGTCTTACACTGTCATACGATAGTCTATTAAAGTATCTCCATTTTAAAAAGATATCAATCCATTCAGGAAATTTAATATTTTTTTCTTGACCTGTGCTCGAAATATAAAAGAATGTTGATTTTTCAGTAAAAGTAAGGTTTATCCCGTCAAATTTATCAATATGAAAAAGTGATTCCGGTTGTCCAACATAAATAATCCTACTGGTTGATATTTTTGTATTATCGTTTAATTCGTCTATCATCTCTGTAATATCTTGGTAATTAGGATTGTTTCCTCTATTTTTAAATTCTTCTTGCTTGAGCAAATTTAAGATCGTCAAATCATCTTTGATAACTTTATTTTTATCGTCTTGCCACCAGGCAAGTTCTCGATAGTTTTTTGACAATTCATACACAATCCTTCCCGCATACGCCACCTCGCGTCTTTCGTCTCGGTTAATTAAATTTTTATTTTGCAGTCCTCGCAAATTTAAAACTTCATTCGCGTGAGTATATGCCATTTTCCAGCCGGCATAGCCATCTGAGGACATGCGGGAAAGGTACACGTAATCAATACGGCCATTGACAGTTGGCGGGTGGCCAGACGTTGCAATAAAATCTTCCGCGTTAAAAAATCCAAGGAATAAAATCACGAAAAAAGTGAAAGCAATTTCTTTAAAAACCCAGCGCCGGATGATTAAGTGCCGAAGGGCAAGTGAGATAGTGAAACCAGCAAGCCAGAAAAGAAAAATTCCGCCGTAAATTCTCACCAAACTCCAACCATGGAGAGATTGGTAAAGCCAAATGCGGCGATACAGGGAGAAAATGAAAATTAAGAGTTCGGAAAGAACGGCTAGTTGTAGAACTTTTAAGAATAATCCTGGATTCCCGCTTTCGCGGGAATGACAATTATTGTTACGCCAAACAATTAACCCCGCTAAAACTGTCCCATATACCAGGATTGCCACAAAAAGAAGTTCAAAAAAACCACGCCGCACATATTCAGAATATGTTTTCACCCCAAACTGGGCAAGATCAGTTTCGCGCGGCACGGAAACAAAAATATATGGAAATTGGACAATTAAAAAACTAAGAAGAGTCAAAGCAACCAAAAACATGACAACCGCCATTTCAGACACTAAAGATATTCTTCCCAAACGAAGTTCTGGCGGATTTCGATTTTCGCGAAAATAAAGGAGAGGAAGAAGAAAAAGAAAAATAATTCCTGAAAAAATAATCCGCTGAATAATCTGCTCGCTCCAATTAATTTTTATATTAAATAAATTATTAATAAATCTGCCATAAACTGGATCCGCTGCGGTTAATAAACTTATTAAAATCACAAGGATTGGCGAGGCGATGACTGCTCCCTTGATAATAATTTTTATATAACGGGTTTTAGACGTAATTCTGCCACCCGTGTTGACTTGCTTCACCAGCCCAAAAGCTTCAGGCAATGATTTTAAATATGTGACAAAAAGCCGAAATGGTGAGAAAAAGAATTCAAGCCATGATTGGAAAAAGTTAAATTTGTTGGAAAAAACGTAAACACAGCTTGCAAGATACACCAAAATTGATAAAACTGTTATAAAAATAACAAAACCGTTTGCGCGAAAAAGAAGAATCAAGGAAAACGGAGCAATTGGCAGAAAGTATTTTATAAACTTTTTATAGTCAAAAATGGGGTGAAAATTGAAAAAGATAAAAAAGAAAAAACCGATTGAAAGAAAAACAAATCCTAAATTGCCAAAGCTGTGAAAAAAGAAGATGTTGAGGAAAACAACAAATAATGTTAAGACTATGAGCTTTAAATTTAACATCAATTAAATCATATCACCCCGTGTCAAATTCTTCACAATTTCATACACTAAAATCCCGCTGGAAACGACCACGTTTAGGCTCACATTCACGCCAAACATCGGGAGCTCGGCAATGGCGTCTGAGACATCAAGCGCATCTTCTGAAACGCCATAAGTTTCATTACCAACAATCACTGCAATTGGAAATTTATAATCTATTTTATTGTACGGCTTGCTTTTTTCATTTTGCTCAAGCGCCACGATCATGACGCCTTTTTGTTTTAATTCAAGCGCTACCTCTGCCGCGGACTTTCGATATTCCCACCCAACCCATTTTTCCGTGTCAATCGCGGCCTTGGTGATGCGGGTTGAAGGCGGAGTTTCACATTCGCCGCAAAGAAAGATTTTTTCCGCCGAGACCGCATCAGCCAAACGAAAAATTGACCCAATGTTATAAGTGTCAAGAACGTTGTCAAGCACAAAATAAATTGGGTTGTGCTTGATTTTTTGTTTTTCTTCTTTCGTGGGAATGGTTTGACGAAGCTCACCGGCTTTAAGTTTCATCGATAAACTTTTCTTGATCCTGAATGCCTGCCAACATCAAGAAGAAAAATCATAATTTGGTTTTCTTTGTCAAAATTCCAAATAATGCGAATATCTCCTGTCACCCATGAAGAATAACAAAATCCATACTTTTTTGTTTCGGCTTTGTGAGTTTTTAAAGAAGGATAATGTGGATTTTCAGCAAGAAGTTTGGTGCATTTTCGTATTTTTTCTTTAAGTTTTTTATCTCTGCTGACTATTTTTTTCAAACTTCTAACATAAGGTTTAGTTGGCTGAATGAAATGCATAAAAATTACAATTGGTCAAAGAATCGGTCAATATCTTTTTCTGTCTTAAGAGTAAAATATTCTCCCCTTTCAATTGCTTTCATACTTTCCCCAATTCTTTTTTCGGTTTCTTCATCAATCATTTCAATCTTTTCTCCTTTAACGCAAACTGTTTTGAAAAAAGAAAGCGCCTTGCTTTGCAATTTTTGCACAACATCGGAAAGCGCATTTAACTCGCTCATTAAAGAAAGAAGTTTTTGATTTGCGGTAGGCGTGATGATTGTGTCTTGTGCCATAATGAGTTTAATTATAGTTTATTTCATCACATATTTCAAAATCTTCAAAATCCACGGTTTTTCAAAATGCGCTAAATTCCCTTCACTGTCGATTTCAGCGCGGACATCATAACTCACGTCCCAAATTCCAAAAATCTTGCCGGTTTTTTTGCCGCGCACTTCATAAAAAAGTTTGCCGTCTTTTTCCAATAAACTCACTTTTTTGTATTCCCCTTCCTGCTCAAACTCATTCATCATACCGGAAATATAGGCGACTTCGACGGCTTTTTTTGGGGAAACTTTAAGCTGTTGCTCCCCATCTCCAACTTTCACAAAAAAAGTTTTGCCGCGTCCGTCATAGCGAATTTGACGGTCTGAAAAAAGTTTCGCATCAGCCACAATCACTTCATATTTATTGTCAGCAATTTTCTCAATGCGTATGGCGTTATCGGCCAAAACAGAATTAATAGCGAAAAAATAAAAGGTAAAAAGTGAAACAAGAAAAAGAATTTTTTTCATAAAAAAATTTAAAATGAAGTTTTCGCGCGAAGCCGTTTAAAATCAGCATCCAGCGTGAAAATTTCATCCATGTTTAGTTTTTGATAAATTGCGTATGACGAAGCATCAGTAAATGAAATTTTATGTTCGGCAAATTTTTTAAATATTATTTTTGCTTCCTTAAAATAAAATTCGTCAATATGAATCAAAATCAACTCACCTCTTTCAACCATTTTATCAATTTTTTCAACTTCACGGCAAGCAATTTTTCCGCCAAAATCATATGCCATGCGGGTAAAATATTCATCCAAAACATAATCCGAGGTAAAAAAACGGGCAATCTTTCGATAACGATTAAAAACACTTAGAGAACTTTCATGATCTGGGTCTTTATCTATTGACAAGGCAATAAAAATGCTTGTATCAACGAAAACTTTCATAAAAATAAAAAGTTAATCTTGAAGATAGTTAATGTCGGGCCGTCTGGCAAAACTCACGTCATTATCATTTCTCACATGAACTGAACCAATCAGATCATCCCAGGCTGATTTTTTCTTTGGCAAAATTTTCGCCATTGCTTTGGCAATATTTAAATACTTAGAAGCAATCACTTCAGCATAGTGTCGAAAAATCTGAGAGCGTGGAATTCCAATATCCTGCGCGACTGAATCAACTGCCCCCATCACTCCATTGTCCAAATATAAATTATATCTTTTCATATTGTGTATAATTATATTACTTGTGTGTATGTTTTGTCAATCAGTTCACCACCTTAAAATCCTCCTCTTTTTCCACCGGAAATTGCAACTTCAAGCTTTTCACTTCATCAAGGTCAGAAATTTTGTTCATCTTCACATATTTGTCGCTCATTGTGTAAAGAATATCATCAATGTATAGGCTTCGTTTAACATTTGTTTCATATGAGCGGTAACCATACCAATCCTTAGTGGAAATTTCGGCGTTATCGGCATGGTCAATTTTTCCTTTTAATTTAAAACCATTTTTGGAAATTTCATACACAATTGCCCCGCGGAAATACTGATATCTTGGTGGAGAAGGGTCAAAACAATTGCCGCCAACGCATGGCGCGGGCTCGTTCATAGTCACCACATCATCTCTTCCCTCTTCTCGAATCTCAACCGGCACCACCAACAATTCCTTGTCTTTTGAAAACAAAAATGCCTTGTGGTCATATAGCGCCACAGAATTGCTCCCGCGTTCACCCATTGTCACCTTGTCGATCTCGCGTAAATTATCAACATCAGAAACATCAAACAGTGACAATTTCAAGCTTTGAATTACACCTTGATCATCTGTTTCTTTACCAAACCCAATAAGCGTATTTTCGTCATATGGATGAAGATACTGAGAAAATCCCGGAACTTTTAATTTTCCTAAAACCCGCGGATTTTTTGGATTTTTTAAATCAATCACAAAAAGCGGATCAGTTTGGCGGAATGTCACCATATATGCCCTACCCTGCATGAAGCGCACTGAATAAATCCGCTCGCCATTTGCCAAATCTTCGAGAGATCCAACTGTTTTCATTTTTTGATCAAGAATATATAAATTATTGTATGACTCGCGATTTCCTAAATTTTCTTCAAGGCGACTCCATGTTCGGTTTTTGGTCGTGGCAATCCTGAAATATCCATTATTTTCATCCATGGAAAATTGATTAAGAACAGTGCCTGTTACTTCGCCATAGCCCTGATAATCAAGCGAATTTTTATTAATGGCAATTTTGTGAATCACTGTTTTCTCCAGTTCTTTTGATAGATCCTCATATTTCTTCTTCATAACACGCTCCACCTCATCCAGCAGTTTATCCTGTTCAACTTGCGGCAAACTCATCATGCAAACCTGAAGAAGATTATTAATCTTTTGCAATTTTTCACTTTTTCCCAAAATATAATTTTTGGTTTTTTCAATTTCAGCAATTCTTTCTTTCTCACGTTCTGACAATTTTGGCCAAAGAATTTCTTTCAACACATCAGCCGCCAGCTCTTCTTCGCTCACGTATTTTGTGTATGTCAGGTACAAATTATTTTGGGAAACAAAAATATTTTGTGAAGCGGGCAGTAAATATGCCGCCATGTTTGGCGCGGCGTTATTATTTTTCACATTAATGGCGGAAACTGCCACAAAATTAAACCCGTCATATGGCATGTCAAAATAAAAAATCTCTGGCGCTGATTTTTCATTCAGCAATTTACCGCTTTCCATGATGCGCGGATATGGCACGGGATCTAAAATTCCACCCGCATAATAATTCGTGACAAGATAAACATAATCGCCAATCATACGGGAAGACACAATGTTTCCTTCAAAATCAAGGTCGCGCACCTGGCGGGGGTTTTTGGCATCTGCCACATTAAAAACTTTGAAAAAAGTGTATGGGCTTTGGCGTTTAAATTTTTTAAACCAAGACTTGTCATAAACAAGATTGTTGTATCCATACACAATGAGATAGTTCCCATTTATATAAATTTCCTGCGGGGTTGATTTAAATTCTATTTTTGCCAGGATTTTTGAGTTTTCCGCAGGATATGCGTTCACAATAAATAAATTATTGCCAGAAACCGCATAAATATTTTTTCCGTCGGTTTTTACAATGTCAGCTTCATCAACTCCCTCAATTTGCACATTGGTTTTGGAATAATCTGGCCCCATGCCTGCGGTTTCAGGTGGAGCCTCTTTGGTCATGTTTAAACTTGGGGCAGAAGCTGCTCGATCCTCCATCATTATTTCTGCTTTTCCCATGCCCCCACCATATCCTTCAGCTTGATTTTGGTTTTCTTCCAAAAACGCCTGCAAATCTGAAACTGAGGAAAATTTTTTAATTTTATTCTCCTCTGTCTTTTCCCCAACCTTTCCCAACTGTATTTTTTCTGTTGGAAAAAAGGCTTTAAAAATTAAAACTATGGAAAGTAAAATTAAACAAAATAAAAATATTTTTTTCATCGTCTATCCTCTGTCATTCCCGACAACTTTATTATTTTTTTGTAATAAATGATCGGGAATCCAGATCTTTTGAGTTGCGTGAATTTTATACGTCGAAACCAAACAAAAATTATTAAACTACACATCTATTCCTTGCCATTTATTAATTAATACTTGCTCGAGTCTATCAATTATTACTTCCCCCGGCGGAAATATTTTTTTTAACTCGCCTGCCGCTTGTTGATTTTTCATTAACCCATAAGATTGGCTAATAAAACCATGGACAATTCTTCGCACATCTTGCAGCTTGTTAGGCGGCCAATCCCCACCACATTCTACAAGAACCGCCAGCAAAAATAACACCTTATTATCTACTAAATCTGGATCAATATATTCCGAATCTTTATGTCTTCTTTCAAATTGACCCATTAAAACATCAACTGACACATGTGGTTCATTTTCTATAATTTTAGCTTTTATCTCATTTCGTCTCTCATTAAAATCATCCGTATACAGTTTCATTTGCTCTGTTCTCTCTGCAGTAATTCTTTCCAAAACGCTTCTTAGACTATCTTGTCCTGTCTCAGAATCTCCTATCCTATAAGAAAAAAAGGAGCTTTCACCCCCCCTCGTCCTCCACCTTCAAACATATTTTTTAAAATGAATTGCATTAAATGATTTGAAACATTTAATCAAATTCATTTTTAATATTCTAAATATTTATATTTAAGATATAAGCCTAGATTCCCGCTCGATTATTTTTCCCTCTCCGCTTTGGGAATTAAATAAAATGCCACATAAAAAACTAGGGCGCCGACAATAAGCATTATAATAAACAAAATGTCATTTGTTGTCATGTTTATTTTTTTTCTTCTTTTTATTGATAAGACCTGCATAAAAGGACAGAGCAACAAAAAGAGTCAAAAGACCTGTCATAATAGTAAAAGAATAGCCAGCTGCAGTCATATCAAAATTATTCATATTATTATTTTATCTTACATTTTTCAAAATTTCTAAGGAAATTTTCGTAAAAGCGTAAGCACAAACAATATTAATAATCCCAATAAATAGTTTACCAACCAACAATGGAGATGTAAATCCAAAACCAATCGCGCTGACAACCAGAGCCTTAGCAATATCAATATAAAAGCCCCCAGGATTTTTGCCTGTTCTTTATTCAAATTTCCAAAACTCACGGCAATTATTAAATATTTTGACATGATTGTGTAAAAATAAGCCTGGATTCCCGCCTTCGCGGGAATGACACGCGCCGTGCGCGTGTTTTATTTTTTCAGTTCCTCATCAATCACTTTTTTGAAATTGGCGTAGGTATCGGCACCGGATACGCTTTGGGAATTAATGAAAACGTGCGGCGTGCCGGCAACTCCGAGTTCCTGAGCCGCGCTCATGTCTTCCTGCACTTTTGCATTAAACTTTTTTGCAGTTAAACATTCACTGAATTTCCCCCCGTCGAGTCCCAAATTTGAAGCTAATCCTTCTATTTTGGCTTGCGGATCATCCCCCGCTCCCCCTTCATCCTGAAGTGCAAAAAGGCCATCATGCATTTCCCAGAACTTTCCCTGTTCGTTGGCACAGCGGGCAGCATTATGAAACAAATTTGAATTTTGATGAACGGCAAAATCGC
>JBGSIU010000022.1:0-2367 GCA_041742375.1 Patescibacteria group bacterium | reverse complement strand
TTTGTTGCCGTAGGACTCCACAACTATCGCGTTAAAGAGAGATACGCATTAAAATTCTGTCAAGTTTAACAAAAAAGTAGAATTAGGAGAAAACTGTCTGCAAAATATTTGCAAACAAATTATTTTGCAAGGAGTTTAATGATCCGGAAGGAACGAATTGTATTCCCGAAGTAGCAGGCTATAATTTATCTGAAATGCGGATGTTTTTAAAAGAGAAGTTTGGGAGAACATTATCAGACGAAGAAGTTAGGCAATGCATGGCAGAAGTGTTTTCAATTGTCCCATAGAATTGCATTATTGTTTATTTACAAATTTTTGGTGAAATAAACCCATTCATTGAAAATTTAAAACTCAACCAGTAAGATTTTGAAGAAGTTTATATGGGATTAAAAATTCTGGATCCCGGATCATTTATTTTTAAAAAATAATTTGGTTGTCCGGGATGACAAAAGAATCGTTTTTTTAAATTAAAAATTAAGGTTTCCCCGGTGTTTGGAGCGAGTTGGAACTACCTCTTCCCATCCCGAACAGAGAAGTAAAACGACTCAGCGCCGAAGATAGTTAGATCTTGTGTCTAGCGAAAATAGGTCAACGCCGGGGATACTTTTTTTCGCTTCTGGCGAAAAAAAGAATTAAAAGTTAAAAGATAAAAGTTAAAAACTATAGAACGACGAAAGTCGTTCTTTTTTTTGGACTTCTGCATAAAAAATACTAATATGTTTGCCTTTGCAAATGAAAAATATTTAGTTTATCATTAGGCAAGACATATGGACAAGAAAAAGAGAATTCTTATTATCGAAGATGATGCGGATTTGCAAGATGTGTACAAAAATGGTTTGAGCGATGCGGGATTTGAAGTGTTTGTCGGATCGGATAGCAATGATTGTTTTGAGCTTCTCGAGAAAAATCCCGATATAATTCTTCTTGACATTATTTTGCCCGGCGGGCAAAACGGTTTTGACATCTTGGAAACTTTAAAAAGGGATGAGAAAACCGCCAAAATTCCGGTGGTCATTTTAACCAACCTTGAAAACGAAGGCAAAACTGCAATCGATGTCGGCGCTTGCGGCTTTTTGTTTAAAGCAAAAACAAATTTTGACGAAATTGTTGCCAAAATCCACTCCTGCCTAAAGACCTCATAAATAATGCGTAACGAAATATTAAGTTTATTATTCACTCCTCCAAGAAAAGAAGAACAGGAAATAATAGATAACCCTAACGAATCACGAAAAATGAGGCTTGAAGCGTTTCAGCAGATTGGCGAACAAACAAGCAGGCGTCTTTCAATGGGACCAATTCTTAAAATAATCGATAGGGTGGTTCGGCAAAAAGAAGATAAAAACGCGTTAAGTATAGTCGTTATGGGTAGCGGTCACGGAATAATGGAAGAAACAATTATCACTTATCTTCATGAAAAAAATCCCAATATTAAATTGGACTTCTTCAGCTTTGATCCTTCAAATGATTTTCCGGAAATGGTTAAGAGAAATGAGATTAAAAACGCGCTAGTTTCAAAAGGGGAGAACGCTCCGATAAAAGACATGGCGGCTGATTTATGCTTGGTGGTAAACGTGCTTCACCATGTGAAAGATGACAGTAAAAAGGCTGAAATAATTCAAGAAGCAAATCGAATTGCGAAAAATTTTATTATCGCCGATCCTCGGCGTGATCGCCGGCCGCAAATTGTCGTCGGGCTGGTCACAAGTTTGGCTTTGGCCTTTCTTGCTGCAAAAGACGCCTGGGTTTCGTACAGCGCCGGTTTTACCAAAAGCGAAATGGAAGAATTGGTCAAAAAAGCAGAAGTTTCTGCCTGTGTAAAAGAAGATTTCTTTTATATCCTCACGACTAATGTTGCAAATCAGAATCAATAACCATACAATAAAAGCGTCATGATAAATCAAAAAACCAGACTCATTAATAATCTTCATAATTTGTCAAGTTTGACAAAGCTTTTCATTATTTCTATTTTTTTTGCGGTGATAACAATCCTTCCGACATTTATTCCTTCTTTAAAATTCAATAACCACAATTTTTTGCGCATAGTGATTAGTATCACTTTAGCCACTAATGTCATCACCGAAGCTGCGATTTTTTTTCTGAAGCGAAAGGAGAAAAATTCTGACTATATTTTATCTTTTCAAATCATTATTAATACAATTCTTCTTGTTATTTTTCTTCACTTTTTTGACCGCATAAACGGCCCCTTATTTATTATCTTTGGTCTTACTCTGATGGAATCATTTTTGAATTTGAATTTAATTCTGCCGGTGATTAATGTCTGCATCATGGCTTCTGCCACTTTAATTGAATAGACATATTGCAAAATAAGCAAATTGCTCTTTAACAACTTGATAGAATTTTGAAAAC
>JBGSIU010000021.1:0-7856 GCA_041742375.1 Patescibacteria group bacterium | reverse complement strand
CCAAAAGATATATCAACAGAATGAAGTCTTAGAACTCAAAGAGAATACAAAGCTTAGAATCTCAGTTCCCATGGATTCAGTTATTCAAACGATTAATAAATCCAAATCGTTATTTTCTAAAACTTTCTTTCAAATTTCCTTCTTTTTCTCTCGTTTCTCCTTAGTCCTTTCTCTCTTTGCTTTTATATTTTCCCTCTATGCCTTTATTATCTTTCCCAATATCCTAAATGGTGCCATCCTCACCCTGGCACTTTTAATTCAGGTGAAGAGGGTGGTGAGGAGATGAGGGTTATTGACAAAGGGAATAAAGAGAGATTAAAATAGAAAAAGCGTGCAGATCGATTTAAATATTGCGCAAGTAAAATTATTATCAGGATTTCTAGCAAATATGGCGGTGGTATGGTTTGTGGGAGCTTTTATTTCGAGGGCAAGCATATATGAAATGGTGCAATTTATGTCCCTTGGAGCAATGGCTTTATATCTAAGTTTGTTTTTTCTCAAGGAGGTGGCTGATCTATGAATTTCAATTCGCTTGCAGAATCAATGACAGTGGGGGGTATTCTTTGGGGAATTATTTTTATTATTTTTCTTCTTCTTGTTTTAACAAACAGAATAACATTTAATAAAAAAAAGAAAAAAATAATAAAACAATAAAAATTGTTTTAGTATTTTTTTGTTTTTATCCATGAAAAAGAGACTTTTGGTTTTTTTAGCCACGATGGCTTTTATGTTTAATGCCACGATTTCCCCGGTGAACGCCGGCTTTTTTGACGATGTTAAGAAAAAGGCGAGCGAGTTTTGGATGAACATTGAAGCTTCAATTCCTTTTGTTCCCAAAAGCCCAAAAACCGTGATTTACAAAATGGTCAAAGAAATGGACAAGCCGCATAGCGCAGTTTTAAAGATGGACATGAGCGCGAATTTTAAAATGCAGGAGTCGCCCATGGAAATTAATGTTCTTATGGAAGCTGAGGGAATGCCCCTTAACGCCAAGAAAGAAGGAGAGAACAAAGACGCAAAGATGATGTTTGAAGGAGGGTTAAAAGTTCAAGGAATGACAATTTCGGGCAAAATGAACATGATCACCAAAGGCGAGGATTCATATTTAATGCTTGTTGAAGCTCCAAACCTTGGCATTCTGGATTTATCTTCCATGAAAGGGAAATGGTATAAACTCCCTCAAGATAAAGAAAAGATAAAAGATAAAAATGAAAAAATGAATGAAAAAGTGGAAAAACTTCTTAAAGAGGAAGCAGAAAAACTCATGGATAAGGCAAAAAAACTTCCCGATCAAAAAGTGGAAGGAGAAGACGCCTACACGATTTCAGCTGTGATTACAAAACAAGATTTTGCCCGTATCATGAAGCGCGCGGCAGAGCTAAGCCGTGATGAAGCCTCCACTATGTCATTTGACCAAATGATGGAAGGCGTGGAAAGCATGGGGGACATCACAGTCACGCTTAATATCTACAAAAAAAACTGGTATTTTGCCCGTATGGCTTTTAACACCACCATGCAGACAGAGCTTCCAGCCGGCGGCCTGGGCGGCATGATGGGCGGCGGCCTGGGCGGAGACAGCTTAATGAAAGAAAACGTTGATGTGGATTTAAAACTTGAGGTGATTTTCAAAAATTATGACATGCCGGTGAAAATTGAAGCGCCAGCTAATTTTGAAGAATTTAACCCTGCGGCGCTAATGGGGGGAAGTGCAACTCCATCAGGTGCGGCTAGCGCATCAGGCACACTTAAAGCTCCGGGATTAAATAAGAAGCTCCCGCCAGGGATTGATAAATCTCAACTTCCTCCGGGATGGGAAAAGATGACTCAGTAGCATACTTTAGCCTCGGAAACGGGGCTATTTTTATTCTTGACAAAAAGCCAATGTAGAACTACAATTATTGTATATGATGACTACAATTAATGTCTCACTACCTATCAGTTTATATTCAAAAACTAAAGATTATGCAAAAAACTACAGTTTTGCTTCAGTCAGTGAAGTGATTCGCCAGGCTTTACGCAAAATGATAGGAATTGAAGAGTTAACGGAAAATGGATTCACCAAGAAAGCAGAACAGGGAATCTTGTCAGCAGCTAAAGATAAACCGATAATGGCATATAGAAAAGGAGAAGATTATGATGCTTTTATGGATAAATTGCTTCGCAAGGGAGCAGAACTAAATGCCAAAAAAGATTAATTTTCTACCAACTTTTGTCAAAAAACTTCAAAAATATCATCGTAAAAACCCACGATTAATTGAAAAATATAATAGAAAAGTAAAACTTTTTCTTCAAGATCCGCACAACGTTTCTTTAAAAACACATAAGTTGTCAGGAGATTTGGACGGTTATTATGCTTTTTCAATTGAAGAAGATGTTCATGTTGTTTTTGAATGGCAAGGCGAAAAAGTCACTTTTATTAAAATTGGCAGTCATGACGAAGTTTATTAATTTGGGCTATAATAGTTTTATATGGGTAATCTTTCCCGCTTAATTCTTAAAAATTCCTCCCTTAATGCCGGGCGGACAGTGATTGTTTCACTTCTGACTTTCATCACAACCCCGATTATTTTAAGATCGCTTGGGGCTGAGCAATATGGCATTTGGGCGCTTGTGATTGCTTTTGCCTCGTATGCAAATTTTTTAGAGTTAGGATTTAATTCGGCGGTGACGAGATTGGTGGCATCGTCACAAAATCAAAAATCAATACATTCGACAAACTCAGTATTGATGCTGAGCAAAGTCGAAGCATCAAAATGCAAAAATCAAAATGACATATTAAAAATAAAAAATAATTCTAGCAATGGTTATTCCATTGCTTCTCAAATTAACTCCACCGTCATTACCTACATGATTGTTTCAGCGCTTGTTTTTGTGCTGGCGGCCATTTTTCTCCAGCCTGTCAAATTTCTTCTTTTCCACAACATTTCCGTTTCCCATCTTGACCTCATGCTTCTTGGCACCTTGGCGTGTTTTCTGATGAATTTAATCACTTCAAACTATTTAAGTGTTTTGTCAGGAAGAATGCGCATGGATTTAACAAATTTAATTGCGGTTGCCACTAATGCAGTTCAAAACTTGGGAAGCATTGCGCTTCTTTTTTTAGGATATGGTCTTTTTGGCGTTTTTTTGGCAAGCGTTGCCTCGTCAATTTTGGGAAGCATATTATCTGTAGTTTTGGCGAAAAGGGAATATTCGTCGTTATTTTTTGACCTGAGACGATACGATTTTGCCAGCATCCGCGATTTATTTAAATTCTCACTTAAAATTTATTTTATAAACACAAGCGGCAATTTTATCGTGTCCACAAATAAATTTTTAATTTCCGCCATCGCCGGACTCCAGTTTGTTGCATACTATGAGATAGGTTGGAAGATAGTTAACCAAGTGAGAGTTTTTTTCCAAAATATTCTTGAACCTATCTATCCAGCTTCGTCTATCATTGTTTCTTCTGAGGCAGAGCATGATGGTGAAAGAAGAAAGAAAGCATTTAATAAAGCTTTTAAATATTTGCTGTTGTTGAGTGGAGTTGCTTACTGTGCAATGTTTTTGCTCAGTTATCCATTCATTTTTTTCTGGCTTGGCGAAAAATATGTTCAAATTAGTCTTATAGTCATAATTATTGGGATTGGAAACTGGTTTAATCTCCAAACTGCGGTTGGATTTTACTTTTTGATGGCTTTGAACCGCTTACACTCGGCAGTTAAGAGTGCTATTTTTAGTTTAGCAGGGAACTTTGCTCTTGGGCTTTTATCTTGGTATTTCTTCGGGTTCTATGGAATGCTTGCGGGATTTTCTCTTGGCCTCTCTTTGGCCTCAATTTGGTTCATCTTCCAGGCAAGAAGGGAAGTGTAAATATCTTCCATTTTTTCCGCGGTTTTGGCCCAGGTGAAATCAGCGATTTTATTCGTAGGAATAAGCCAGGGGCGAGCCGAGGGACGGCGCCTCTCGCCAAAAATGATTTTTTCAATTGTTGAGGCAAGCATTAAGGGATTATTTGCTGATGATACAAAGTGATTTTGATCTTCATCAAACATGGTGGAAATGCCGGTGACATTTGTTGTCACGACTGGGATTTGGCACGCCATGGCCTCAAGCGCGCTCATGCCAAAAGATTCATAGTGAGATGGCATGACGACGACATCGGCCGCGTTATAAAAATCAGGAAGTGCAGATTGAGGAAGTTGAGGGATAAACTTGACGAAATTGTGAAGGTTAAGCGTATGTTGAAGCTGGTACAATTTCCGAAATTCTGGTGAATCCGAGCGACCATTGTTCAATTGCTCAATTGCTTCATTATTACTAAAATTATTTTTTATTTTTAATATGTCATTTTGATTTTTGATATTTAATCTTTGATTTTCACCCACGATCCACAAGCAAACAGGACATTTATTGCATCGCTCAGTTAAGATTTTCAGCGCATACATTAAAACATCAATTCCTTTTAAAGGTTCAATCCGTCCGACAAATAAAATTATTTTGTGGGTTGGATCAGCGCCGATTTTTTGCCGCGCTTTAATTTTATCCATGGGTTTAAAAATAGCGGGATCATAACCAGGTGGGATAACGTGAATTTTTTTGGAGTCTGCGCCATAAAAATATTTTAGATAGTCGTGTTCAGTTTGTGATGGGGAAATAACTGCGTCTGCCTGTTTCACAATTTCCATTTCAGCATCAATCCGCGCTTGAGGTTCGGTTTCACCGCCGCGGGCCACGAGGTTTTTGATGAGAGAAAGGGTGTGAAAGGAAAGAACCATGGGGGCGGCTTGGGGAGTTAAGGGAGATAAGGGAGGTGAGGGATTGTAAAGAGATAAACAGGCGAGGCCGGACATGTAATAATGGGCGTGAAAAATGTCGTGTGCAATATATTTTTTCAAATTTTTTACAAATTCAGGAATAAACTGTATCAATTCTTTCTTTGGCAAGGTTTTTTCCGGGCCAGCCGGAATATGAAAAAGCCGCAGGTTTTTTTCAATTTCAATAATCTTTAATTTTGGATCGGGATTTTCGCTGCGCGTGAAAATATCCACTTGGTACCCCCGGCGGGCAAGCTCGCGGGACAAATTTAGCACATAAATCTGCATTCCTCCGGTTTCTTTGCCTTCCTGGTGGGAAAGCGGGCAGGCGTGATAGGAAATTTGGGCAATGCGCATATTAAAAAACTCAAAACCTAAAACTCAAAGTTCAAAATTAATACATACACCCTTCCTTTTTGTCAGATAGTGATTGACAGTTTAGATCATCAGCACAAAATAATATGGCAAAAAAAAGATTTCAGTTATGCCATACGTAGCCATTTCCAGTTTATTTTTGGAAAAAATAATTGCCTCTTTGATCTTTTTTTCTTCACAAAATTTAAGAATTGTTTTTAGATCATTTTTCTCAATGCGGTTTTGGATTTTCACTTCGATTGGTAAGGTACGGCCTGCGCGGCTGATCAAAAAATCAATTTCTTCTTCGCGTTTTCGCCAAAAGAAAACTTGAGAAAAAGATTTTTTCAGCGAATTAAAAACTTGGTTTTCCACAATTTTGCCAAAAATTTCAGGCGCGGCCAAGGGATCGGTTTCGCTTAAAGCAAAGCTGAAATTAGTGGAGGTGGAATATATCTTTTTTAAACTGCGGCCTTTTTTAATGATGGAGCGATATTTTTTGAAACATGTTTGGAGTAGGTAGGCTGATTCCATATATTTTAAAAAAGAGTCAACAGTGAGAAATTGAAGGCCTGCGTTTTGGGCGGCATTTTCCAAATTGAAAATTGAAGAAGCGTTATGAAAAAAATAATAGGCCACGATTTTAAATTCTTCGGTTTTTTCGATTTTATAAATTTTAAAAATGTCTTCAAAAATGCGCCCCAAAATTGATTCCTTAATATATTCCTGTTTTTTCCAATTTTTCTTAATACCTAAGCATTCAGGAAATTGGCCAAAACTTAAATACTCGCGGCCAAGATTTTCAAGTTGCCTTTGATTATTTTCGTTGAAAAAACGAAGATTTAAAAAATCTTTTTTTAAATTAAAAAGATCAAATTTGGGAAAAGGTTTAAGCTTTTCTTTTTTAATTTTTAAAAATTCTTGAAAGCAAAGGGGAGGCAGGTATCTGTCAAAAATCCGGCCGGATAAGCTTTCATGGGATTTATTTTTCAAAACCAAACTTTGGGAACCCGTGATCACGAATTTAATTCGTTTGCCGGAGATGTCATACCAGCGTTTCAGCACGGCTTGCCAGTTTTCAATAAATTGAATTTCATCCAAAAAAACATATACCCGATTTTTTAAATCATATATTTTCTTTTGCAGAATCTGATCAAAATATGTTTGAAGAACGTGCGTCAGAACTTCTGGCTTTTGGACAAAATGAGAGAAGTCAAAAAGAAAATAAAAGATGTTTTTTGGCGGCGTCTTGCTTTTTAACAACTTGGCAATAAGCTGTTTAGTTAGACTGCTTTTTCCCACCCGGCGAAGACCCAAAATATTAATCATAAAAGGATCTGCCAACTCTTCTTCAATTTGAAAATAGAGGTCGCGTTGTACCCAGCCGGCTTCTTCAAGCTGAATTGTTTCCTTTTGCCACCAAGGATTTTGGGAAATGAGATTGTCTACATTTATCATATAAGGTGTCTAACTAAATGTCGCTTTTAATTATAGTTCAGTATTGTTAAATGTCAAGAGGGAAAAATTCTGTTATACCCGTCTTGCTGTATTTTGTAATAATTTTCCATAATCTAGATTGCAAAATTAGTCTAGACGGAGTTATACTTATGCAATTTCCAGTGCAAAGAGTATAGAATAAAATTCCCTCTTGAAATTTGGAATTTAGAGAAAGCGAGAGTTATAGATATAACTACGAATTGCAAAAGGCTTTTGAAAACGGATTAAAGGTGGAAAAATAAAAAGACCCCCTAGTTTATTTTAGAATTGTTAAGGTTATTTAATAATTCTAATTAGCGCAAAACTATGGGCAGATTGCTTTCACGGCATCCTTCAAGTGCGGAAACTTCAAAGGGTAATCAAAGCGGCGGTCGACGATGTTGTAGAGCCAGATGATGCGGCAGGAAAGGGAATTGGGGGAGTTTGGGGAGGTAAGGGAGTTAAGGGAATTTAAGTAGAGCACGATGTCCACATTATCTTCCACGTAAACATCCATTTTTTTCTCGCGGATGACTCGCGCTTTAAATTCATGCGGCTGTTCGTTTTTTTCATTGACAATCACTTCGTCAAAAAGATCAGCGTAGCCGATTTTCTTAAGAAACTTAAGCAACTTAGGTTTCTTAAGGTGGTAGCGGCCAGTGAGAAGAATCGGCCGAATTTTTCCCTCTTTTTTCAGCCGGGCAATTTCGTTTAAACCAGAGCGGGCGGGAATTTCCAAAAAAAATAAAATTTTCCAAACAAAAAACTGCCACTTACTGCGCGGCTTATAAAATGAAGTTTTGGAGAGCCCCAAAAATTTTCGTTTAAACCACGCGATCGGCGCCCGCGCTACGTGAAGCGGGTTATAAACTATGACGCCGTCAAAATCAAAACCAACTGCTAACATTTATTCATTCTATCATTGTTTTCTTTTTGCAAACACGAGGAAAAGTGGATTAAATAAAATTTATGTATAAAAAGAAATTGAGAAAATACTGAAATTTATTTAAGGTGAAATTTGCAAATTGGCTGTCTTAACAAAATAAAATTGCTCTTGACAATTAAGAAAAATTTCTTTAAAGTTAGATCATTAGACATATTGCAAAATAAGCAAATTGCTCTTTAACAACTTGATAGAATTTTGAAAACGCCAAACGTTTTTGATACGATAAAAGGTATATGATTACTGCCCAAATTCTCAAAAAGAGGCCAACACTCTTTTATCGTCTT
>JBGSIU010000020.1:0-4770 GCA_041742375.1 Patescibacteria group bacterium | reverse complement strand
ACGATAAAAGAGTGTTGGCCTCTTTTTGAGAATTTGGGCAGTAATCATATACCTTTTATCGTATCAAAAACGTTTGGCGTTTTCAAAATTCTATCAAGTTGTTAAAGAGCAATTTGCTTATTTTGCAATATGTCTAATAATCAATAATCCAAATGTGAATCAACCGGGCATTTTTCATAAAATCCGGAAAGGAGAGTGCGCGGGAGTGTCCATGCATTTTCACGGTTGCAAAAAGCAGTTTAAGAATTGGGAAGAATATAATTCCATTGGCAAAAGAAAACACGATAAATGTCATTAAGGTCTTATATTTCTTTTCTTGCAAAAAGCGTACCAATGTGTAAAACATAATAAATGTTCCCGTCGCTTTGGAAAAAATTACCAAATATAAATTCATAACTAGAAGAAGTGAGAAAACAAAAATCTTTTTCGACGAAATGGTAATTTCGGTTAAAAGCATAAAAAAAACCGCAAAAAAAATCATTGAGGTTTCGAGAAGTGCCATTTGAGAATAAAGAAACAAAAATGGATTAAAAGAGAAAAAAATAAGCGGTAAAACAAAATTTTTGGCTTTAATCTTTTTCAAATATCGTGCAAAAACAAAAATTGACGCCAGGAAGATTAAAAAAGAAGTAAATCTTCCGGCAAACAGCGGATTTTTTAAAAAAATCATTGAAATTGCCGTCAGATACATAAAAACCGGTGATAAGCCTTGATCGAGCGGAAAAAATAGATTATTTATTGACAAATTTCCTCGAATTGATGTGGCCAGATGAACATAATATGCTTCGTCGACAAATGGCGATTGATTCAAGAGATTTAAAATGCGAAAAGATACAAATACAGAAAAAATTAACGCATAAAGTAAAAATTTATCAGGAATTTTAGTTTTCATTTTTTAATAAAAGAAAAGAATCTTGCTTCGTATATATAATTCGATATTTTTTTGATGACAAAAGATTGTTTATCAATTTTTTGATTCGGGAAGGATCTGCACCAAAAAAATTATATAAGTCTTGACTTGGTCTCAAATCAACGGCGATATATTTTGCATCTTTGATTGTCGGCAAGAGATACAATTTTTTTCTCTTCGCAAGATGGGAAGCTAAATTATTTTGTGTTGACACCGATGACTCTTTTGGAATCATTGCCAGCATTTCGTTGTTGATCCGTGCAAATTGTTTTTCCTCAAAATAATCTTTTTTAAACAAGAGTTTAATCGGAACGGGAAGAATTGCCTGGCTGATTAAAATTGTGATGCAAAGCCATATTCCAAAAAACAGATATCGGTTCTTATTCAAATGTAATTTAGTTGCGATGTGTTTTATCGAATAAATGCTTGCAATGGCAAGCATCGCGGACAGATCGGCGGAATATTGGAAAAAATAAGTCCAGCGGTATGGATGTGCTTCGTCCATGAACCTCTGTGCAAGCTGAACCCCGGCCGGAATAAGAATCGGAGGGTAGAAAATGGGAAGAAATCCAAATGAAGCGAAAGAAACAAAAATTGTTTTTAATTTAGTAAACGGAAAAAACATTTTATAAACTGTATTAAAGGGATTGAGCAGTAATTGGAAAAGGTCTGAGGAAAAATTTTGATAAGCTGTTTGTCCCAGGGATGGCATGATGATAAAAATGGCGATTGCCGACCAGGCAAATCCAAAGATTGCAGTCGTGATCGCCTGTTTTTTATTTTTTGCAACAAGATGAACATAAGCGGCAATGCCAACCCCGAGAAATCCGATGTATTCACGGACCATCATGCTTAGGGTCAAAAAAAACCAATATGCTTTCCAATTTCGCAGTTCGATGAAATAGAATGTGCATGCGATTAAAAAAGGAAGCACGCAGAGTTCATGAAAATCATTCATTTGCAGGCTTTGAGTTCCGATGAATGCCAAAAAAGAAATGGAAACACATGTGGAGAGAAAGATACTGCGCGTCTTTTTTCGACATAATAAAAAGATAGGCAGAGTTGTTAAACTGATAAGGAATGCTTGCATAATGAGTAATGTTTCCGTGAAAGACAGGAGTTTATACGGCAGAACAAAAAAGAACATGATTGGCCTGAAACGATCAGCGATGTCAAGCAGATTAGTGAATGAACTGAAAGCGAGTTTGCCCTGGCTGTATTGCCAAATTATTTGCTCATAGAGAGCCAGATCATTCCCCTGGGAAAAATAGTTTTTATGGCGCATGATTGACAAGAGGCTGAAAATTACCGTGTTTGTTAAAACAATCAGAGAAATAACGAATAAAAATTTCCAATTATTTGTTTTCTTTTTCATAGATTCATTTTAAATCAAAAATCAATATAATAAGAGATATGAATAATAACTTCAATTTGACTGCCCATATGCTTGTCTACAACGAAGAAAAGTGGGTGAAGTTGGCCATTCTTTCCGTTTTGCCATTTGTCGAAAAATTAATTATCTTTGACACCGGGTCAACTGATAAAACCATTGAAATTGTAAAACAGATTAAAAACAAGAAAATAATTTTTCAGGATAAAGGAAAAGTAAATTCAAAAGAACTTATTGCTTTAAGAAATGAGCAGATCGAAATGACAAGAACCGATTGGTTCATGCTGATTGATGGCGACGAAGCGTATCCGGCAAAAGTTTTCGAAAAATTAAATGATTTAAACATGGATCAATATTTTGGAATTTTTTTGAGAAATCATATGTGCATTGGCGACGTTTTTCACCGCCTGCCGGAAACTTATGGAAAATATCAAATTTGTGGACATGAGGGCCATTTAAACATGAGATTCTATAGAAAAATTGATAATTGGCAGTGGTGGGGAGAATTTCCGCTTGAATATTATGGAGACGAAAAAGGAAATTCCATCAATCAAATGTGCAACAAGCTGCGGTTTCTTGATGATTATTATTGGCATATGAGTTTTTTGAAAAGAAGCCGCGTAAAAAGTCGAAATCACATCAAGTATCATCTGGGAGAAAAAATTATAGATAAATTGCCAGAGGTTTTCAATGCAGAAGTATTAGAGAATAGATCATTATCGTATTTGTTGCGCGCAGTAGTCGAATCACCCTTGCGTGCAATAAAAAATAAATATAAAAATGAAAAATAAATTGTTTATATTATGGATTGCAGTAATCTTCATGTGTGAATTTGCAATTTTTGCATCCACCCGGTTCACTCTTTGGCCGGAAATGGTTCTTTATCCTTGGTTCCATAATAACGGTTTTCTATTATACAGAGACATCGGTAATCCGTATTTTCCTCTGTTAACTTTGATTTTGAGCCTGATAACCAAGTTTTTCGGCTATCACACGAGTGTATTTATCACTTTCACCTGGGGCAATATAATTCTCTCGCAGATGATATTTCTTTTTGTGGCATCAAAAATCTTAAAAGAAAAAATAAAAGTCATACTTTCTTTTTTAATCTATGCAGCTCTTCTTGTTGTTTTTGAAGGAAATGGAATCTGGTTTGATTTAATTTGTACCACACCCCTTCTTTTGGCGTTTTATTCCCTGATAAACAAAAAATATCTGTTGGCGGGATTTTGTTTTGGTATTGGATTATTAATTAAGCAAACAGTGTTATGGACGACATTGGGAAGCATCTTTTTTATTGCCGCCGACAGAAAAATATTTAAACGAATTATCGACGTGCTGTTACCAGTTTTATTATTATTGGCGGCAATATCTTTATTATTTTATCTTCAGGGAACTTTTCCCGATTTTTTCTTTTGGACAGTTAAATTAGCTTTGGGAGGAATGCAATCTCGTCCGGGATTTATCGAGCTGCCGACAAGAAGAAATTTAATCATTATGACGCTTTCTTTTTGGCCAATTATTTTATCTTATAAATATATTTTTATAAAAAAAGAAGTGTTGGCGGGAATTATTTTTTTCTTTGCGACGGCAATTTTTGCTTTTCCAAGATTTGGTTATTTTCATTTAGTCGCAGCTCTCCCATTTTTTGCAATTATTGCCACTTATTTTTTAAAAAATATACCAGTCAAAGTTGCATATTTTGTGATTCTTTTTATTTTGCTTTTTAATTTCGTGAGATTAAATTCACCTTTTTCCGTGAGATTTTTTTCCAAAGATACATATCAAAAAAATTCAGCGCTTGATAAATATTTTATGAAAAATAAAATACCGGATAAACCATGGATTGATAATTTTTCATGGTATCCTAAAGTCAAATGATAAACGAGTTTTTAAATAGAATTTTTCCGTTTCTTCATGGAATGAATGATTTGACGAATAATCATTATCTTTATCTTTCGCTCATTGGCAAGGTTTGGAAATTGGGGCAAATTTTTCCGTCGTTTAATCCATATATCTATGGTGGAAGAACATTGATAGGCGATTCGTTTAATGCGACATATTATCCCCCGAATTGGCTTTTTGGTTTTTTGTCAATGGAATGGGCTGCAATTATCAATTTTGTCCTTCATCTGATTTTAATGCATGTGGGAATGTTTCTTCTTCTTTGTTTTTTGAAATTTGACAAAAGAACTTCATTTTTGGCGTCATTAATTTTTATCCTTTGGCCAAAATGGTATTACCACATTGTGGCTGGGCACTTGGGACTTATCCAATGTTTTGCTTGGCTGCCTTCGATGCTCCTTTTTGTACTAAAAAGCACACAGAGGAATTATAAAGCGACATTAAAAAACATAATTCTTTTTACCGTTTTATTAACTCTGAATTTTTGGAGCAGTAATTTTTTCTTTCTCCATCTTATGGCATTCTTTTTACTTATTTATTTTCTGATATTTATCTTTGCCCGCAA